>NZ_CP136865.1:2577996-2900246 GCF_045689245.1 Congregibacter brevis
TTGGCTCGAGAAATTGGTGCACGAAACGTCACGGTAAATGCAGTAGCGCCGGGATTTATCGACACTGACATGACAGCAGCGCTGAGCGAAGATCAACGCCATGCAATGTTGTCTCAAATACCTCTGGCACGTTTGGGGGATGCAAAAGAAATCGGTGCTCTGGTCGCATTTTTGTGCAGTGACTCGGCAGCGTATATAACGGGTGAAACAATTCACATAAACGGTGGTATGTACATGGCTTAATGTTTTGGGGAAGGTGTATGCCGGATAGTAAAAAACCGGTAGACTTCGCACCTGCCCGATTTCATTGGGAATGTAGGTTTTCCTTAAGCAGGAGTATTCGAGGATCATGAGCAGCATTGAAGAACGCGTAAAAAAAATCGTCGCTGAGCAGCTCGGCGTCAAAGAAGAAGAAGTACAGACGGAGGCTTCGTTCGTAGAGGACCTCGGTGCAGACTCGCTTGACACAGTAGAGCTGGTAATGGCGCTCGAAGAGGAATTCGAAACCGAAATTCCTGACGAGGAAGCCGAGAAAATCACGACCGTGAAGCTGGCTATTGACTATATCAACGAGCACCTCTCCTGAGGGCACTGCGAGCGCGTTTCCGCGCTTGTAGCACAATGAGAGCCGTGACTACCGCCAGGTATCACGGCTTTTCTGTTTGTATAAGCTCCATAAGTTGACAGTGAATCGATTAAGAAATCGCGCACTGGATTGATAGTGAAGGGAGAGAGATAGTGAAGGGAAGACGCGTAGTTGTGACGGGAATGGGGTTGGTCACTCCCGTGGGTCACGACGTTGAATCAAGCTGGGCATCCATATTGGCCGGGCGCAGTGGCGCTGCTCCCATCGAAACCTTCGATGTTGATGCCTACAGCACGCGCTTTAGTTCCAGCGTCAGAGACTTTGATATAGAGACGTATCTTTCTGCCAAAGACGCCCGAAAAATGGACACCTTTGTGCAGTACGGCATGGCCGCGGGTATTCAGGCGATTGAGCATTCCGGGTTCACAGTCACTGAAGAGAATGCGGGGCGTATTGGCTGCGCCATTGGCTCAGGTATTGGCGGTATTGGGCAGATCGAGAAAAACTCAGAAATTGTTAACAGCAGTGGCCCCCGACGCATATCGCCATTTTTTGTGCCGGGCTCAATCATCAATATGATCTCTGGCAACTTGTCTGTGCGCTACGGCATGCGTGGACCGAATATCGCGATTGTCACGGCTTGCACAAGCGGTACGCATAACATCGGGCTTGCAGCGCGAATGATCGCCCAAGGAGACGCCGACGCGATGGTGGCTGGTGGCGCTGAAATGGCAACGACAAAAGTTGGCTTGGGTGGATTCGCTGCTGCGCGGGCGCTGTCCACGCGCAATGACGATCCAGAGGCTGCGTCCAGGCCCTGGGATGCCGACCGCGATGGCTTCGTGCTGGGTGACGGCGCGGGCATGATGTTTCTTGAAGAATACGAAAGCGCGAAAGCTCGGGGAGCGCAGATTTTTGCCGAGCTGAGCGGCTTTGGAATGAGTGGTGATGCCTACCACATGACATTACCCCCGGAAGACGGGCGTGGCGCTGCGGACGCTATGCGCAACGCTTTACTCGACGCAGAGATTGACCCTAGCGTCATCGAGTATGTAAACGCTCATGGCACGTCGACGCTCGCCGGCGACGTCGCTGAAAGCAGAGCTGTTGAGTCAGTTTTTGGTACCGCGGCTTCAACGGTTGCTGTGAGCTCGACCAAGTCGATGATCGGACACCTGTTGGGCGCAGCGGGAGCGGTAGAAGCAGTGTTTGCCGTGCTGGCCATTCGTGATCAGGTGGCGCCTCCCACTATAAACCTGGATAAGCCCGGGGAGGGCTGCGTTCTGGACTACGTGCCACACACAGCCCGCGAGATGACTATTACCCACAGCCTCTCAAATTCCTTTGGCTTTGGTGGCACTAACGGTTCGTTGATTTTCGGACGCGTCTAGGCACTCCCTTGGACCCGACAGGGCCTGAGAATCAATCCCTGTCGGTGCCCGCCACCGACCGATCTTTCCTCTATGGCGATGGGGTTTTCGAAACGTTGCTTGTGGTGAATGGCGTAGCACTTTGGCGCGATTTGCACGAAGACCGAATGGCGCTGGGCGCCAAACGGCTTGGCATAGAAGTGGAAATGGAGGACGTTAGGCAAGCCATTCAGGATGGAGCTCAGCGCTCTCTCGCCACCGCTGGGGTACTGCGCGTCACCGTAAGTAGAAGCTCCACCGAACGGGGCTATGCGCCATCCGTGAATGCTGGTGCGAGAATTACTGCGACCCACAGTGCATTAGCTAGAGATCCCTTTGTTCCACTGCCTGCGGCGAACATATCTACATCGTCGATTGTTATGGGAGACCAGCCGCTGTTAGCGGGCATTAAACACTGCAATCGGCTGGAACAGGTCCTGGCTGCCGCTGAGGCGATTGAGCGGGGCGTTGACGATGTCGTGCTTTGTAACGCTGCGGATGTTTATCAATGCTCCAGTAACGCCAACCTGTTTGTTCTTAGGGGTGATGGGTTACTGACATCACCTTGTGAACGCAGTGGTGTTTTGGGGACGCGTCGGCGGCTTATCATTGACAGCTTGGCGGGGCGCTTGGGGCTGTCAGTCCGCGAAGTTCCCCTTAAGCATGAGGACTTGTC
This sequence comes from Congregibacter brevis, assembly GCF_045689245.1. Lineage (GTDB taxonomy): Bacteria > Pseudomonadota > Gammaproteobacteria > Pseudomonadales > Halieaceae > Congregibacter > Congregibacter brevis. The sequence continues at coordinate 2,580,668 of NZ_CP136865.1, forward strand.
CTCTGCGGATGGGATGTTTTTATGCAACAGTATTATGGGCATTCGCCGTGTTGCGCGCTGGGAGCATCGGGTTTTCGAGCCCAATGATGTGCTCAATCGGTTGCAGTGCACGTACTACGAGGAGGCTCGGCAATGCAGCGCTATGTAGTCATCGCCGTAGGCGCCCTGTTGATCAGCGTTTTTATCGCTGTACGCTGGGTGGCCGGTTGGTGGGAGAGCCCTCTGGATGTTCCCGAAGACGGTTTGGTGGTCTATGTGGAGCCGGGTGATAGCTTGAGTCGCTTGTCCCGTCGTCTAGCTAACACCGGGGTACTGAAGCAAGAGCGCTTGTTTAATTGGTCTGGCCGTTTTCTGGGCGCAGACAGTCGTATTCTGCTGGGTGAATATCGTCTGGAAGCAGGCACGACTCCCAAAGGCCTTCTTGAGCTGCTGCAAAGCGGTGACACCGTTCGTTATCTCGTGACTTTGCCCGAGGGAATAACGCTTCAGGATGCTTTGGAGCTAATCCAAAATAGCGATGGAATTAACCCCGTGCTCGAGCAAAGCGATGACCCACAATTGATAGCGCTGGTGGCCCCCGCGGCAGTAGCTGAAGGCTATTTCTTACCAGAAACCTACCAGTATGAAAGAGGCGATAGCGACCTTGATGTACTCACCGAGGCGCACCGTATGATGGAGGAGACCCTGGCTGATGTCTGGAATCAACGCCAGTCAGACCTGCCTTATGACGACCCTTACGAAGCGCTGGTAATGGCCTCCATCATCGAAAAAGAAACCGGCTTGGCGGCTGAGCGTCCAACGATAGGCGGAGTTTTTGTTCGTCGGTTACAACGAGGAATGCGTCTGCAGACAGACCCAACAGTGATTTATGGGCTTGGCAGTGCATTTCAGGGTAATCTGCAACGTAAACACCTGAGCGACGAAAGTAACCCCTACAATAGCTATCGGCACCATGGTCTGCCCCCAGGACCCATTGCCTTGCCGGGAAGAGCGGCGCTGATGGCAGCCGTAGATCCTCAGGATGGCGACGCGCTTTACTTCGTAGCACGGGGTGACGGCAGCCATAAATTTAGCGCAACGCTTGAAGAACATCAGGCGGCTGTGCGCCAGTTTCAGTTATCGCGACGCGCCAACTATCGTTCGGCGCCCAAGGGCAGTGAGCAGTGAGTCAACGAGGACTATTTATTACCTTGGAAGGTGGTGAGGGCGCTGGTAAAAGCACAGCGATGGCCTTCATTATGCGGCGGCTGCAGGAGGCGAACGTAGACCTCGTATGCACCCGAGAGCCCGGAGGAACCCAGTTGGGCGAGCAGCTGCGGGAGACTTTACTGGCTCCCTCGGATACGGAAATTGACCCAACTGCAGAGTTGCTGATGATGTTTGCAGCGCGTGCTCAGCACCTCGCTGAATGCATTCTTCCAGCACTGCAGCGAGGGAAGTGGGTGCTCTGCGATCGCTTCACTGACGCGACCTATGCTTATCAGGGCGCAGGAAGACAAATGGGCGATGAACCCGTGGCAGTTCTGGAAGAATTAGTACAGGGTGAGCTGCGGCCCGATGTGACGCTGTTGCTCGATGTTCCAGCTGATGTTGGCATCGCCCGGGCGCGCGGTAGGGGAGCGCTGGATCGCTTTGAGTTGGAGGATCACGCTTTTTTTGAGCGAGTGAGGCAGTCCTACCTAGCCAGAGCTAAGCGTAGCAGCGGTCGTTATCAGATTATCGACGCCTCGGCGCCTCTTCCCGATGTAGAGCAGGCCTTGCAGGCGCTCGTCAACGATCTCATAGCCTGTCCTCCTTTGGTGGAAGTTTGATGCCGGAATTGCCCCCACTTGTACTTCCCCCCGGGCAATCCCGGTGTCTTCCCTGGCATACAGCGAGCTGGGAGAGTTTTGCGACGCTATTTGAGAAACAGCGCTTACCTCACGCCATGCTGCTGGAAGGTCAGCCCGGCACAGGTCGCAATCGTTTGGGCTTAGCTCTAGCGCGCTTTCTACTGTGTAGTGAGAGGAGTGCGGAAGGAAATTGTGGTCAATGTAAGACCTGCACGCTAAGTGCTTCGGGGGCGCATCCCGATTTTCTCAGTGTGGTGCCAGCTGAAGAAGGCAAAGCAATAGGAATAAACGCGATACGGGAGGTGATTCGTTTTGCGACGGCGACCCCGACCTTGGGTCAGTACAAGCTAATCGTGATATCCCCGGCAGAATCCCTGACCACCGCTGCATTCAATGCATTTTTGAAATGTCTGGAAGAGCCTTCATCTGAGACCTTCATCATTATGGTGTCTGCCCGCGGGTACCCCCTCCCGGCGACGATACGTTCCCGCTGTCAGCGTTGGCAGTTGCCCTCACCAACGATATCTACCGCGAGTGAGTGGCTGGCGGATTCCTCGCCTCAAAGCGACCTCGGCACTGATGGAGTCACAGCGATGCTTGAGCTTTGTGGTGGTAGACCCTTGGACGCGCTAGACAAGCTGGAGGGGGAGGAGCGCGATGCGCTGCTTGGCCTTCAACACGCTGCTCAAGAGATGATCCAAAGGCGCGCAAAATCCTTAAGACTCGAGCAGGCTATTGCGGCGGTTGAGCCTGCTGATGCTCTCGATGTTCTGGAATCAGTGCTCCAGCGTTGGCTGCGAGAGCTACCGACAGAGGAGCTTCGAACGGGACACGCGCTCCGAGGCTTTGCAGCGTTGGATAATATTGGTCGCTTGCGCGCTGCAAAGAGAAGTGGAACCAACCCCAATGTCGATCTGCTTCGATTTAGCGCGACTTCAACTCTCAACGGGCTATGGGAGCATTAAACGCAATGCTACACTCACGGCTGCTCATCACATGTTTCTAGCATCATGAATGAACAATCATCAGGCCATCAGGGAATACTCTCTCTGACCATAAAGGACAAAGCGGTCCTTTATTCAGCGTATATGCCGTTTATAAAAAACGGCGGGCTATTCGTCCCCACCAATAAAAGTTACGAAATTGGCGACGAGGTGTTCATGCTGCTGACACTTATGGAGGAGCCCGACAAAATTCCCATCGCTGGTAAGGTCGTCTGGGTTACCCCGCGCGGAGCGCAAGGGAACAGAACCTCAGGTATAGGCGTGCAGTTCTCTGAGCAGGACGCTGCTGCCAATTCGAAGATAGAAGAGCACCTGGCAGGCATGCTCACATCGGATCGCCCCACGCATACGATGTAAGTGGGGTGTGCTCCCTTGGAACGGGTTTACATAAGTGGCGAGCCGTAATCTAGAATTCACTTTACCTTTACTTCACCTCGATTTTACCTCCATTGCCCCAGACTTTTAGGTCTGATGGTTCGGAGAGAGTGGAATTCTCTTGGGTGATTTTATTTCTAGATATATGATGTAAGGCATTGAATTATATGAATTCAGGGCAAAAAAGTGGGCTCCAAGAGGAGCCCAATAAGACCATTAGGAGTGAAACATAAAGGAACTTAATCCTTCACTACGGAACATTGGGTTTGTTCCGGTGACAAACCATTCCTGCGAGGAAATGGGGTCACCTCTATAGTAAAGCTAACAAACAAAAATATTCCATAGTTTGTTCACTTAAAACTAGTTCTTTTGTGCATATCACTATAATTTTTTAATAACTAAACGGAGCTAAAACGCCGACTTGGAAGAAAATAAACCAATATTTGGGGTTATAGAGGGCTTCTACGGCAGGGCCTGGTCACTAGAATCGCGCCTGCAAATGGCGCGATGGTTGCCTGCGGTCGGGATTCAAGCCTACCTCTATGCCCCGAAGGCCGATGCGTTCTTGCGCAAATCCTGGCACCGTTCCTGGCCCGATTCCCAGCGTAAACATTTGCTGGAATTAGCGAACGTGTGTGCGAGCAACCAGCTTGGGCTTCACGTTGGGTTATCGCCCTTTGAGCTTTATCGGGACTACGGCGGCTCCAGTAAAGCCGCGCTGAAATCGAAACTTGGCGAAATCATTGATTTGGGGGTAAGTGGACTGGCGGTTCTTTTTGACGATATGCCGGGTAGTCTCGGCAGCCTGGCTGCCAGGCAAGCCGAGATTTGCAACGATCTGAGTCACTGGGCGAGCGATGCGGATTTGGCGCTGCGCGTATGTCCGACTTATTACAGCGATGATCCGATTCTCGACGAGATTTTTGGAGCTCGCCCCGCTAATTATGTCGAAGAGCTTTATTCTGAGCTTGAGGGCGACTTCGAAATATTCTGGACCGGGCCCCAGGTGTGCTCTGACTCCCTGGATCCCGAAGCGTTAGAAGCCGTCAGCGACAGCTGCAACGGTAATGTCGCCATTTGGGACAACTATCCGGTCAATGATAGTCGCGCGCGGTCTCCGCACATCTATGTGGATCCTTTGCAGGGGCGTGCAGAGGGGTTGCGTGGGCTTATTGGCAGTCACTGGTGTAATGCAATGAACCAGCCAGCGTTGTCATTGGCTGCTCTGGCTAGTCTGCCGGCGGTTTACGGTGTGCGAGCTCCAGAGCGTGATAGAGTTCTTGAGGAGGCGGGGACCGATCAGAAAATGGTGGAGGCCTGTATGCCGCTGTCTCGTTCGCCTCTTAATATGATCACTCATAAAGAGCGCGATGCGCTGGCGGTAGCAGCTTCAGGAGAGACCGTGGCGGCTTCAGAATTACGAGATTGGCTGTCCGGAGGCTACGAATTTGACCCAGACTGCTTAACCAGTTGAAAGGTATGTTGCTGCCGCGGAGCGGCTGTGGCAAAATCGCGCCCCTCGGAGGCACCCGGCAACGCCCTTGTCTCCGATAAAAATCTAGAGATATCAATGTTTTGCGGGTTTTTTGATGCTCAAAAGAGGCTTCAAATGCCCAGTCAGTTATGCGGGAGTGGCGGAATTGGTAGACGCGCTGGTTTTAGGTACCAGTGTCTTATGACGTGAGAGTTCGAGTCTCTCCTTCCGCACCAATCAAGGGCTTGTTCAAAGCCTCGCCAAAGAATGAGTTTTAAGGGATCACCAGATTATGCAGGTTTCTATAGAAACAACGTCCAAGCTGGAGCGCCGGCTGACCGTTGGAGTACCGGCCGAAACTGTCGACTCACAAGTCGATGAACGTCTCCGAGAGGCCGTTAAAAACGTGCGTCTACCGGGGTTTAGACCCGGTAAAGTGCCACTCAAGGTGATGCGTCAGCGGTTTGGGCCAGGTGTTCGTCAGGAAGTACTTGGCGAAGTCATGAGCCGAAGCTTTCAGGAGGCTGTTATCCAGGAGAAGTTAAAGCCTGCGGGGCAGCCCACCATCGAACCTCGCAATATGGATGCGGGCAAAGATCTCGAGTACATCGCTACTTTTGAAGTGTTTCCTGACGTCGATGTCGTGGAACTCAAGGATTACCCCGTTGAGAAGCCAGCAGCTGAAGTAACCGGTGATGATGTAGACAACATTATTGAAGTCTTTCGTAAGCAGCGCGGTAGCTGGGAAGTCGCCGAGCGTGCAGCGGTGGACGGCGATCGCGTGAATATCGACTTCGAAGGCACTCGCGATGGCGAAGCTTTTGAAGGTGGTAGCGCAGAAGGCAGTGATTTGGAGCTTGGTTCCGGTCAGATGATTCCCGGATTCGAAGACGGTGTTGTGGGTATGAGCGCCGGCGAAGAAAAAGTGCTGTCGCTGAGCTTTCCTGAGGATTACCACGCTGAGGAGCTGAAAGGCGCTGCTGTGGAATTCAAAGTTACCGTTAACAAAGTCGAAGAGATGCAGCTTGCACCTCTGGATGCGGAGCTATACGCAGCCTATGGTCTTGAGGGCGATGACGAAACAGAGTTCCGTGCTGAAGTCGAACAGAACATGGCTCGTGAGCTCCGTAATGCTGTGGACGCCCGTGTTAAAAAGCAGGTCATGGATGCGGTAGTAGAAGCCTACGGAGACTTGGAGGTGCCTGCAGCATTGATCTCTCAAGAGACCGACGCGCTTCGTAACCAGATGTTTCAGCAGTTTGGCGGTGCCGCTCCCGAAGGCATGGATCTCAAATCTATCCTTCCCGACGATATGTTTGCCGAAAACGCTGCGCGTCGTGTGAAGCTTGGTTTGGTATTGGCAGAACTTATTGCTCATTACGAGCTCAAAGCTGATGAAGGAGCTCTGCGCGCTGCCGTCGAGGAGATCGCGTCAACTTATCAGGATCCGGAAGAAGTAATTAACTGGTATTTTGGCAACCAAGAGCAACTTGCAGCCGTAGAATCTAAAGTACTGGAAGACAAAGTAGTGGAACGCCTTCTTGAGTCAGCGGCGATTAGTGACGTTGAGTGTACCTATCAGGAAGCCATTGCTCTGGGCCAACAGGCTAACCAGTAGTTCATTTAGAAGCTTAGGAGCCAACAAAGCATGTCAAATCAGATCGACGGTATGTCACCCTCAGTTCAAGCACTGGGTCTCGTACCCATGGTGGTTGAGCAGACTTCCCGAGGTGAGCGTTCCTACGACATTTACTCACGCCTCTTAAAAGAGCGTGTGGTGTTTGTCGTAGGCCAGGTGGAAGATCACATGGCAAACCTGATCGTCGCTCAGCTCCTGTTTCTCGAGTCGGAAAATCCAGATAAAGATATCCACCTATATATCAATTCTCCGGGCGGGTCGGTCACAGCGGGCTTGTCTATTTACGACACCATGCAGTTTATTAAGCCCGACATCAGTACTATGTGCCTGGGTCAGGCTGCATCCATGGGAGCGTTTCTGCTTTCTGGTGGCACTAAAGGTAAGCGTTACTGCTTGCCGAATGCGCGAACCATGATCCATCAACCTAGCGGTGGTGCTCAGGGTCAAGCGACGGATATCGATATCCAGGCGAAGGAAATTTTGATTATCCGAGAGCGGCTGAATCGACTCATGGCTGAGCACACCGGGCAGCCTCTTGAGGTGATCGAGCGCGATACCGAGCGTGATCGCTTCATGGATGCCGAGCAAAGTAAAGAGTATGGCTTGGTAGATGAGGTTGTGACTGCTCGGAGCGCTGGCAGCAGCGAGTGATTCAAAACCTGTTTTGTAACGCTGATATTGCCCTTCTACTTGCATTAGGAAGCGAAAAACATCAACCTAAAACAGGTGGCAGTATCGTGGGAGGCGAAGTAAGCCAATGAGTAAAGATTCATCCGGAACAGATGACGGTGGCAAGCTTCTATATTGCTCCTTCTGCGGCAAGAGCCAGCACGAAGTTCGTAAGCTGATCGCGGGTCCTTCCGTATTTATTTGCGACGAGTGCGTCGATCTTTGCAACGACATCATTCGCGAAGAAGTTCAGGAAAGCGCCGCTGAGGACGCCGACGAGAAGCTACCGGTACCAGTAGAAATCAACGCTATTCTCGACGAGTACGTCATTGGCCAGCAGCGCGCCAAGAAAGTGCTCTCCGTAGCCGTTTACAATCACTACAAGCGTCTTCGTCACGGCGGCTCAAAAGGCGACGATGTAGAGTTGGGTAAGAGTAATATTTTGCTGGTGGGCCCAACGGGGTCCGGTAAAACTCTCTTGGCTGAAACGCTGGCGCGACTTCTGGATGTGCCCTTCACTATTGCCGATGCAACTACGCTGACTGAAGCGGGTTATGTGGGTGAAGACGTTGAGAATATCATTCAAAAGTTGCTGCAAAAATGCGACTACGACGTAGAGAAAGCCCAGGTCGGTATCGTGTACATTGACGAAATCGACAAGATCTCGCGCAAGTCTGATAACCCGTCTATCACTCGAGACGTGTCAGGCGAGGGCGTACAACAGGCATTGCTCAAGCTTATAGAGGGGACCGTGGCTTCGGTTCCTCCGCAGGGCGGACGCAAGCATCCTCAGCAGGAGTTCTTGCAGGTCGATACCTCAAGCATTTTGTTTATCTGTGGTGGAGCGTTTGCTGGCCTCGATAAAGTGATTCGCGACCGGTCTGAAAAGGGCGGTATTGGCTTTGGCGCCGAAGTTCACAGCAAGGACGCGAAGCGTAACGTGGGCGAGGTGCTGTTCGACCTCGAGCCAGAAGATCTTGTTCAGTACGGCCTCATCCCCGAGTTTGTAGGGCGATTGCCAGTGATTGCTACGCTTGAGGAGCTCGACGTGCCTGCATTGGTGCAAATCCTCACCGAGCCACGCAACTCGCTCACCAAACAGTACAGCAAGCTCTTCGACATGGAAGACGTGGAGATTGATTTTCGTGAAGATGGGCTCCGTGCCGTGGCAGAAAAGGCCATGGAGCGTAAGACTGGTGCTCGCGGGCTACGCTCCATACTAGAAGGTGTTCTTCTGGACACCATGTACAGCATCCCTTCGCGTGAAGATGTCGCCAAGGTCGTCGTTGATGAGTCGGTTATTCGCGGTGATTCCGAGCCGCTACTGGTTTATCAGAACAACGAGCCGGTACGAGCGGCGGTTCCCGAAGACTAACAAGGCCCCACGGGGCCCTTGGGTCCGTCGAATGGACCGCGTCTTCAGTTGAAGTCCGCCTTCGATGCCCAATTGACTTGTATTTAGCGTGTTAGACCCCACTACTTAAGGGGTCGGGTGTTTAACAGCCGTTGGCTGGCTGCGCTTTTCCCTGACCCGATTTCTGGCTGCATCTGGAGAACACAATGGGCGAGCACCCCGTACTAGAACTTCCTCTGTTACCCCTGCGCGATGTTGTGGTGTACCCGCACATGGTCTTGCCCTTGTTTGTGGGTCGAGAGCGCTCCATCGAAGCCCTCGAACACGCCATGGCGAACGATAAGCAGGTGCTTCTGGTAGCCCAACGCAACGCCTCCGATGACGATCCCCGAGCTGATGACATCTACCAGGTGGGTACGGTGTCTAATATTCTGCAGCTTCTCAAGCTGCCTGACGGGACAATCAAGGTGTTGGTTGAAGGTGGCTTCCGGGCCGCCGTTGATTTTGTGAATGACGATGGGGAGTTCACCGTCGCCGGTGTTCGCGAGATTGAAGCCGACGAGCCCGACGAGGATGAAGCGGAGGGCCTGTTAAGAACGACCTCGGCCAATTTCGAGAAGTATGTAACCCTCAGCAAGAAAGTGCCCGCCGAGGTGCTGACGTCGCTCACAGGCATTGATGAGCCGGGACGGCTCGCAGACACCATTGCCGCCCATATGGGTGTCGAGCTCGACCAGAAGCAAAAGATCCTCGAAATCTCCTCGGTGAAGGGGCGTCTGGAGTATCTCATGGGCCTCATGGAGGCCGAGATTGATGTATTTCAAGTCGAGAAGCGCATCCGTGGCCGCGTCAAAAAGCAGATGGAAAAGAGCCAGCGCGAGTACTACCTGAATGAACAAATGAAGGCCATTCAGAAAGAACTCGGGGAAATGGATGAAGCGCCTAACGAGGCAGATGAACTCGAGCAACGAATTGCCGACGCGAAAATGCCCGACGAAGCGAAAGAAAAGACGCTGACGGAGCTTGGCAAGTTAAAGATGATGTCCCCCATGTCCGCAGAGGCGTCGGTGCTACGTAGTTACATCGATTGGATGGTAAGCGTACCCTGGTCAAAGCGCAGCAAAGTGAAGCATGACCTTAAGCGCGCTACGGATATTCTGGACGCGGACCATTACGGTCTGGAAGAAGTCAAAGAGCGAATACTGGAATATCTTGCGGTGCAAAAACGCGTTCGCAAGGTAAAAGGCCCTGTGCTATGTCTGGTTGGCCCTCCCGGCGTTGGTAAAACCTCTCTTGGAGAATCCATTGCCCGTGCGACGAATCGCAAGTTTGTACGCATGGCGCTCGGTGGGGTTCGCGATGAGGCAGAAATTCGTGGCCACCGTCGAACCTACATAGGCTCCATGCCCGGTAAGCTTTTGCAGAAAATGTCCAAGGCCGGCGTGCGTAATCCGCTGTTTTTACTCGATGAAATCGACAAGATGGGCATGGATCATCGTGGCGACCCCGCGTCGGCGCTATTAGAGGTCCTCGATCCGGAACAAAACCATCAGTTCAACGATCACTACCTTGAAGTGGACTACGACCTGTCCGATGTCATGTTTGTGTGTACCTCCAACACCATGAACATTCCCGGGCCTCTTCTGGATCGTATGGAAGTTATCCGTCTTCCCGGATACACAGAGGACGAAAAGCTCAACATCGCCCAACGCTACCTCATCCCCAAGCAGATAAAGCGCAACGGACTGAAGGACGATGAGCTAAGCATTGGCGAGGACGCATTAATCGATGTGATTCGTTACTACTCCCGGGAAGCGGGCGTGCGAGCGCTTGAGCGCGAGATCGCGAAGATCTGCCGAAAGATGGTTAAAGCCATCACCCTTAAAGAGAGCGAGTACGGTGACAAGGTGACGCCAGAGATGCTCTCGACGCTGCTGGGCGTGCGCAAGTACAACTACGGTGTTGCCGAAGAAGAGAACAAGATCGGCCAGGTGACTGGCTTGGCCTGGACCTCCGTGGGTGGCGAGTTGCTTACTATCGAGACTGCTGCAGTCGCTGGTAAAGGCCGGTACGTGAAGACGGGCTCTCTGGGCGATGTGATGCAGGAGTCTATTCAGGCAGCAAGCACGGTTGTTCGCAGCCGCTCACAATTGTTGGGCATCCCAGCCAGCTATCATGATAGTCACGACATGCATATTCACGTGCCTGAAGGCGCCACACCAAAAGATGGCCCCAGTGCCGGTGTGGCAATGTGTACCGCGCTGGTGTCTGTCTCTACGGAGATACCCGTGCGCGCTGACGTGGCGATGACTGGTGAAATCACCCTTCGAGGTGAGGTTCTGCCTATCGGTGGTCTCAAAGAGAAGCTCCTGGCGGCGAGGCGGGGAGGCATAAAGACGGTCATTATCCCGAAGGAAAACGAGCGCGATTTACAGGAGGTTCCTGACAATATCAAAGAGGATCTGGAAATCCTCGCCGTTAAGTGGATTGATGAAGTGCTAGCTATCGCATTGGAAAGTCCACCGGTACCCTTAAGTGATGAGGAATATCTCGCGGGCACTGAAGATTCTCAGACGGAGCAGGGGCGCGACGGCGACCAAAATCGCATAAACACCCATTAAAAGTTTGATTTAGCACGGCTTTGGTTGACCCATCTGAGGGGGCTGGTATACAGTCTCGCAGCTGTGAGATTTGTCTCTACAGGCTTGGGAACACTGCTTTTAAGTCATCGAATAAGCCATGGTACGCAGCGTTAAGGTTGCTGTTGTTTTAAACCTGTTTCGAAGTTCATGGCGATAAAACGCGACCCAACATAAAATTACTATATTTAAATTTACTACTTACATTTTAGATTCATCGTGATTTTCGCGATAAAAAATTCAAAAGGGGACCTTAGTGAACAAATCTGACCTTATCGACGCAATTGCGTCTGCCGCCGACATCAACAAGTCTGATGCAGGTCGTGCACTTGATGCAGTCGTTGACAGCATTACGGACACTCTGAAAAAAGGTGATCAAGTATCACTCGTGGGTTTTGGCACCTTCTCTGTAAAGCACCGCGCAGCGAGAGATGGCCGCAACCCCCAGACGGGTGAGACAATCAAGATCAAAGCGTCTAACGTACCGGGATTCAAGGCTGGTAAAGCCCTGAAGGACGCCGTTAACTCGTAAGACCCCCCACCTGCGTTTGGGGGCCGGGCGAGCAAAGTTAGCTCGACGTCGTCAACGGAGTTTTCGGGAGTTCAATCAAGGCGCACCTCTGGTGCGCCTTGTGCGTAAAGGCTAGTAAGTTAAGACCGTACACCATCACCTTAGGGTAATAGATCAATGCTGCAGGACATCCGGGCAAATGCTCAGGGAACAGTCGCCAAAGTTATTATCGGGCTGATTGTTATCTCGTTTTCTATCTTTGGAATTGAATCACTGCTGTTTAGCGGTGGATCTAATGGTGTCGCCGAGGTTAATGGTGAGGAGATATCCCCCTTTGCTCTTCAGCAGGAGCTATCCGTACAGCAGCGTCAGTTGCTGTCGATTCTCGGCGAGGACGCAGATCCCGCACTTCTGGATCAGGCACTGTTGAGCCAGCAGGCTCTGGAGACCTTGATACAGCGCGAGATTATTAAGCAGGCCGCGGGTGATATGGGCTTGAACACGTCGGACCAGGCGCTCGCAGACATTATAGGGTCCATGCAGCAGTTCCAAATTGACGGGCAGTTTTCCCCCGATATGTTTCAAAGTGCTTTGGCCAGCGCAGGCTTTACGCAGGCATTGTTTCGGGAACGTCTCTCCGAAGACATCGAAATTGGACAGTTGCGCGCGGGTTTAGCAGGTAGTGACTTTGCTACCGACGCGGAACTGGAGCTTGCGTCCGCCATTGCGACGGAAGGACGAGATGTACGATACATCACTTTGCCGTTGATCGATTTCATCGCGTCCGTCGAAGTGAGTGACGCCGATATTCAGGCTTTCTACGAGGACAATGCAGAGCGTTTTCAAAGCGAAGAGAGTCTTGTACTCGAATACCTTGAGTTAACTTTAGATCGTTATCGAAAGGACATTGATGAATCCCGAGTCCGTGAGGAGTTCGAGCTTGTTCGTGATGAGTTTGAGCTGGCAACGGAAGCGCGGGTGTCGCACATCCTGGTGGAAGGTGATGACGATGAGAGAGCGGAGCGTATCGCTGCAGCACAGGCTGCGCTAAGCGGAGGTATGAGTTTTGCCGATGCCGCCGCCGAGTTCTCCGATGATATCGGGTCGTCACAGTACGAAGGTGATTTGGGATACACGGCAGGAGATACCTTCCCTGAGCCAATGGAAGAGGCGATAGCGACTCTTGCCGTGGGCGAGCAGTCTGGTCCTATCGAAACCGAAGCGGGTACACATCTTATTCTGGTCACGGATCGACGAGACGGCAGCAGTGTGAGTTTTGAAGAAGTGGCTGCTGAACTAGAAGACCGCATCGCCAATCGAGACGCTTCTGCAGATCTTCTGTCAGATGTAGAAAGACTTCGCGATATTGCTTTTAACGCAGCGGATCTCAGAGACCCGGCAGAAGCATTGGAGTTGACTGTTGAAACTTCGGAAGCGATTACCCGTAACCAGAGAGAAGGCTTATTCAGTCGCCCGGCCCTTATTCAGGCGGCTTTTTCCGAGGATGTACTTGAGGCCGGCCACAATAGTGAAGTTGTGGAATTGAGTCCCGAGCAGTTTGTATTGCTTCGTGTCGCAGAGAGGCGTCCTCCCGCGCAAATGCCGTTGGCAGAAGTTAGCGCACAGATCGAGGCGCAGTTGCGCGAAAGTCGCGCCAAAGACGCTGCCGCTGCGCAGGCGCTTGAGCTCTTGGCGGCGCTGGAAGAGGGTGGCAGCGTAGAAGACGCCGCTAATGCAGCTGGCTTTCAGTGGCAGGTTGAACTGGGAGCCCAAAGGGATAGTAGGACACTTCCTGGCGTTGTTCGGGAGCGTGTATTCGCGATGGCCGCACCGGGCGAAGGCAGCGCTCAGCGAGAGATAGTTTCTGAGGATCCCGATGCCACCTACCTCGTAGAATTGGCGCGAGTGAGTGCTGGCAACCCTGCTGATCTCCCCCTGGAAGAATTGCGCGGCCTTCGACAGCGCATCGCGGGCGAAACGGGAGGCACGCTCCAGCAGCAGTACGAGAGCAGTCTGCGAGAGCGAGCTGAGGTCGTCGTTTACTAGGTATTGTCGATTGGCTAGTTCGTTACAGAGCCTTGTAGATTCTATTGTTTCTGCCACCGCGGGTCTTCCGGATGCTGCTGCTCTCGCGCGTTGGTCTCCTGAATTAAGCGGTGATATCGACATCCGTATTCTCACAAACGGTAGCTGGACCCACAACGGCGAACCTATTCTCAGAGAAGGACTTGTGCGTGTATTCGCTTCGCTTTTGCGGCGAGAGGACGACGGCGACTATTATCTTGTAACGCCCGCTGAGAAGTGGCGGATACAGGTAGAACGACATGCCTTGGTTGGTGTGGATTGCGAGCACACGGACGGCATCTGGAAAGTTCTACTCAACACCGGTGGACGCTGTCGTGTCGGCGGCGGCAATCGCCTTCATGTCGCTGGTAGCGATGGGGAACCTTACCTGGAAGTTCCCAATGGCCTGAGTGCGCAGATAAGCAGAGCGGCGTGGTATCGCCTTCTGGACGCGGCTCTCGTCGATGAGGAGCGAGCCTATATCATTAGCGCGGGTGAAGAGGTCTCCTTGGGCGCTACCAGCTAGGGCTCTGAAAGCCTCTGAGGTTCCATCATGGCACTGCCGGGCTGAACCGTGGGGCATCCCCCATGGACACTCTGCGCGACGCACCACAGAGCGTCTCCAAGGCTTACATGTTGGGGTAGTTGGGCCCACCAAAGCCTTCGGGTGTCACCCAGGTGATGTTCTGTGCCGGATCCTTGATGTCACAGGTCTTGCAGTGAACACAGTTCTGGGCATTGATCTGGAAGCGCTTGCCTTGCTCATCCTCCACAATCTCATAAACGCCAGCAGGGCAGTAGCGCTGTGCAGGCTCGTCGAAGAGCGGCAGATTAGACTCAATGGGCACGCTACTGTTTGCTAGTGTGAGGTGACAGGGCTGATCTTCTTCATGGTTGGTGTTTGACAAAAACACCGATGAGAGGCGATCAAAACTGATGACGTTATCGGGCTTGGGATAATCGATCTTTTTACACTCCGCTGCTGGCTTAAGCGCTGCATAGTCGGGCTTGCTGTCGTGCAATGTGAACGGGACTTTGCCGGCGAAGATGTTCTGGTCGATCCAGACCATGGCAGCACCGAGCATAAAGCCAAACTTATGCATGTAGCCCGAGAAGTTACGTGTGCTGTAAAGCTCTTTGTAGAGCCAGGAATCCCGTACCTTGGTTTCGAAGCTATCAAGCTGAGCCGGGGGCGCGTCAGAGATTAAAGCCTCGACCACAGCTTCCGCTGCAATGAGCCCGCTTTTCATTGCTGTGTGGTTGCCCTTAATTTTCACAGAGTTGAGTGTCCCTGCATCACAGCCGATGAGCAGGCCGCCCGGGAACTGCATCTGTGGAAGAGAGTTCAGGCCGCCTTTCGCGATTGCTCGCGCTCCATAGCTTAAGCGTGAGCCGCCCTCGAGATACTTCAAGGTCTCTGGGTGATGCTTCCAGCGTTGGAACTCCTCGTAGGGAGAAACATGAGGGTTGCTGTAGTTGAGGTCGGTGATAAAGCCGATGTACACCTGGTTATCGTCAGCGTGATAAAGAAATGCGCCGCCACTGGAACCACTTTCCTTCAGGGGCCAGCCCAGACCGTGTACCACCAATCCGGGTTGATGCTTGTCCGCGGGAATCTCCCAAATCTCCTTAATACCGATCCCGTAGTGCTGGGGGTCCTTGCCTTCATCGAGGCCGAACTTACTGATGATTTGCTTGCCCAGATGACCTCGGCAACCTTCGGCAAACAGCGTGTATTTTGCGTGGAGTTCCATGCCGCGCATGTAGCTGTCTTTCTCTTCACCGTCTGCGCTTATGCCCATGTCGCCCGTGGCGATGCCTTTTACACTTCCGTCGTCGCCGTAAAGTACTTCTGAGGCAGCAAACCCAGGATAGACCTCGACGCCAAGGTTTTCCGCTTGCTCTGCGAGCCATCGACAGACGTTGCCCATAGACACAATGTAGTTACCTTCGTTATGCGTCGGCTTGGGGATGGCAAAGTTCGGCAGCTTGGTCGCAGACTTTTCGCCGGTATAAAAGTAAAAGTGGTCTTCTGTAACTTTCGTTTTTAGTGGGGCACCCATCTCTTCCCAAGTAGGAAACAGCTCGTTGAGGGCATGGGGCTCGAGCACGGCACCAGAGAGAATGTGCGCGCCAACTTCAGAGCCCTTCTCTACCACGCAGACGCTGATTTCACGATCATTCTCCTGCGCCAGCTGCATGATTCGGCAAGCCGCTGACAGTCCTGAGGGACCGGCGCCGACAATAACGACATCGAATTCCATGGCTTCGCGTTCCACTGGGTAACCTCTCTAGCTTTTGATTAAGCGCCCGGAGCCGGGCGTCGGTAAGTTAACAGCGTGATTATAAAGTTTTGGGCACCCATAGCGCCACAGATAGCGCCACAGACTTTTCTACCCAAGCAACGTGCTAATTGCTGCGCAAAGTGCTAGGCCGAAGGGGTGTAGAACAGGGGATAGCTTTTTACATGAAGTTAAGACCGAGCGGTGAATGCTCGTGGTGATCTTCGGGGGGCGCGGCAAATTCCGCTATCATAGAGTGGTGAGGCGCTGCTAAAGGTCGCTATTGACCTTAGAAGGCAATGTCGGCACCATTTGCCCCCGATTTTCCGAGGGGCTGCGTTCTGGCACCCCGAACGGCCACTAAACCCCGATTAACCCATCATGGGAGAGAGTATGAAGGTTCTCGTCGCAGTCAAGCGTGTCGTCGACTATAACGTCAAGGTGCGCGCCAAGGCCGACGGTTCAGACGTCGATCTGAACAACGTCAAGATGTCCATTAACCCGTTCTGCGAGATTGCAGTCGAGGAAGCAGTGCGGTTGAAGGAAGCTGGTACAGCGACCGAGATCGTTGCGGTGTCCGTCGGCGAGAAGAGCTGCCAAGAGCAAATTCGCACGGCGCTGGCGCTGGGTGCCGATCGAGGTATCCAGGTTGAAGTAGAAGGCAGCCCGGAGCCGCTGGTGATTGCCAAGCTACTCAAGGGGATTGTGGAAAAAGAGGCCCCGGATCTCGTGATTCTCGGTAAGCAGTCTATCGATGGTGATAACAACCAGACCGGACAAATGCTGGGAGCGCTCGCGGGTATGCCCCAGGGAACGTTCGCCTCCGAGATCAAGGTCGAAGATGGAAAGCTCGCGGTAACCCGCGAAGTTGATGGCGGCATGCAGACCATCAGTCTGAATCTTCCAGCTATTGTTACTACGGATCTGCGTCTTAACGAGCCACGCTACGCATCTTTGCCCAACATCATGAAGGCAAAGAAGAAGCAGCTTGATGTACTGACGCCTGCCGAGCTCGGCGTTGCGGTCACAAGCCATCTGAGCGTGGTGAAGGTAGAGCCGCCACCCGAGCGTTCTGCAGGTATCAAGGTTGAGTCTGTTGAGCAACTGGTCGACAAATTGAAAAATGAAGCGAAGGTGATCTGATGAGTACTCTTGTTGTAGCAGAACATGACAACAGCAGCCTTAATGTAGCCACTCTGAATGCCGTTGCTGCGGCGCAGGCTCTGGGCGCTGACGTTGATATCCTTGTAGCTGGGGCTGATTGCGGTGGTGCTGCTGCCCAAGCGCAGGCCGTAGCGGGAATCCGCAAAGTACTTTGCGCTGACAATGCCGCGTATGCCACGCAGCTTGCTGAGAATCTGAGCTTGTTGATCGCCGACGTCGGAGCGGAGTACGACAACGTTCTTGCGGCTTCGACCAGTAACGGCAAGAACATCATGCCTCGCGTTGCAGCGCTGCTGGACGTCGCTCAAATCAGCGACATCATCAGTGTTGAGTCACCCGATACGTTTAAGCGTCCAATTTACGCGGGCAATGTCATTGCGACCGTGCAAAGCTCAGATGCGAAGAAAGTTATCACCGTGCGCACAACCGCGTTTGATGGCGTTGCAGCCGAAGGCGGTAGCGCAGAGCTGGTAGCAGTAGATGCTGCTCACGATGCGGGTATTTCTAGCTTCGTAAGCCAGGAGATTGCCGAGTCTGATCGTCCGGAGCTGACGGCGGCTTCCGTCGTGATATCGGGTGGTCGTGGCATGCAGAATGGAGATAACTTCCAGCTGCTGGACGGTATCGCCGACAAGCTGGGTGCCGCTATCGGCGCATCTCGCGCGGCGGTGGATGCCGGTTTCGTTCCTAACGATATGCAGGTTGGCCAGACGGGCAAGATCGTCGCACCAGACCTTTACATCGCTGTGGGAATCTCGGGCGCCATTCAGCACCTCGCTGGCATGAAGGATTCCAAGGTGATCGTTGCCATCAACAAGGACGAAGACGCACCGATTTTTCAGGTTGCTGACTACGGACTGGTTGCAGACCTCTTCGAGGCGCTGCCTGAGTTGGAAGCACAGATCTAGGTTTCTCGTCAGAAACGCGTGATCAAGAGCCGGCGAAAGCCGGCTTTTTTGTGCTTGTCGTGTATGAGTAGTGTATGAGTTGTGTATGAGTCGCGTGTCAGTCGCGTCTCAGACGATCGCTGATCGCTATGGGGGTAGGGTAGTTAAGGACGACAATATAAGAGGACACCAGCAGGGTGATGATTGTTGTCGCCTGAACCGTAAGCGAGGCTTGCAGCCCGAGGAGTCCAGCGTCGAAGGCGATATAAGCGATTAAGAGTGAGAACTCACTAGCCTGCCCCAGACGGAAGCCCAGGTCCCAGGCAAGACTCGTGCGCTCGCTCATCCCTTTGAGCAACACTCTATAGGTTATGGGCTTCATGGTGAGTACGAGCAGCGCCAGACATACCGCCGGAAGCCAAACTTGCTCGAGCATGGCTAGGTCGAAACGTGCACCCACGGCGAAGAAGAACAATATGAGGAAGAAATCCCTGAGCGGTTTGAGGTTGACAGCTATGTATTGAGAGATCGGGCTGGTGGCGATGCTGACACCGGCGACAAAAGCGCCAATTTCAGCTGATAGCCCCAGCAGTTGAGCCGACTCGGCCATGCCAAGACACCAGCCGATAGCCAGTAGGAATATGTACTCGTGGAAGCGATCAAATTTTTGGATCAGTTTGAGAAGCACGTAACGCACCACAGCCCAGGCGACAAGACCCAGTAGGGGAAGGGCGATAAGAACCTTCGCAATATGCCAGGCGGCGTCTCCTTCCTCGGCGCTACCACTGGCGATGATCAGCACCAGCACGATGATCGCTAGCAAATCCTGCAACAAAAGCAGGCCAATCATCATTTCGCCGATGTGTTTGTGATGCAAAATCGTCGTCGGTAATAGTTTGATACCAATGATCGTCGACGAGAACATCATAGCCACGGCTACGATGATCGCCTCGCCGAGCTCCTTGAAAAAGAAGCTCGCGAGCATCCAGGAGGTCAGAAAGAAGATCGCCGAACTTACAAGCCCTACCACCGTTGACTTACGGATCGTTGCAAACAGCGCCTGAGGCTGCATGTCGAGACCCAAAAGAAAGAGTAGAAATATAATTCCGATATGCCCGATGTCGGAGAGCTGCTGCAGATCCGTCACCAGGCTGAATCCAGACGGCCCGATAAGCGCACCTAAGGCAATGTAGGCGATTATCAGTGGTTGTCGTGTGTACAGCGCTACCGATGCCAACGCGGCGGCACCGGTGAAAATCAGAAAAAAAGCAAAGGTGACGGAGCTAGGGTCCATGACAACTTATGCGATGAGCGATAGTGGAGTGTAGCAGGCGCTAGCGGTTCTCCAATCACAGAGGCGTTCGCTTAGGTGTTAGCCTTGCGAAGGAGTAATGGCTTAGCCTCCCGAGCATCGGCTTGATAGGTCTGGGAAAAGCCTGGTAACGCCCTTGCGTCTGACGCCGTCTCACTGTCTTCAAGGGTGTCGAAACCGCAGCGATTCAGAAAGACCCACTGATCGGCGAGGATATCTCCCCCTGCGATAAGCTGGCTGGTATACCCCAGTTGACGGAGCTTGCCGGCGTGGCTGAAGCCTCGGCCGTCCATAAAGCCAGCAAAGACAATCCTGATGGATGATACCTTCACAAGCCCCTCGTAGTGCTCATGCAAATCGTCCGCGCCAGCAATAGTTACAAGTGCATTTGCTGGCTTGCCGGATTCGGTCCACTCGGCAAGCGTGTAGTGAGGTAGCGCAGGGTTTGCCGGTGCCGCGCCAAGCTCAGGCGAACCTTCAGGAGTTTCCATAGACTGCCTCTTTAAACGGTTCAACACCGCAGCGCTCAAATACATGAAGGAACTGCTCTTCTTCCGAATCGCGAAGCTCCGTGTAGCGTTCCAGTAGTTTTTCTATAGCCTCGGGCAGATCCGCACGGCTGAAGGATGGGCCAAGAATCTTGGCGACCCTCGCCGTCCCCGCCTGAGAGCCTCCGATACAGACCTGATAAAACTCCTGCCCCTTCTTGTCGACCCCAAGGATGCCAATGTGGCCTACGTGGTGATGGCCGCAGGCATTCATGCAGCCGCTGATGTTGAGCTCTATGGGGCCCAGGTCAAACTGATAATCGAGTTTTTCGAAGCGCTCCTGCAGCGCCTGCGCGACAGGTAGTGATTTGGCATTGGCCAGAGAGCAAAAGTCGCCTCCCGGGCAGCAAATCATATCTGTTATGTGCCCTGCGTTAGAGGCGGCCAATCCCAATGGCTGAAGCGCCTCCCACAGCGCCATGAGCTCGCTTTCCCGAACATCCGCCAGAACGATATTCTGTTCATGGGTTGTTCTTAATTCGCCAAAAGAATACTCGTCAGCGAGCTGCGCGAGAGCATCCATTTGCGTCGCGCTGACGTCGCCAGGTGCCTGTCCCGTTGCTTTCAGGGTGATAGTCACCGCACGATAGCCCGGTTGTTTATGTGCCTGTGTGTTGCGTTTTACCCATGCTGCGAACAGGGGTTGTCGCTCGCAGGCATCCAATAGAAAAGCCGACTCTTGCGATGCGTCGGTGACCTCGTACGCAGGGGCGGTGAAGTGCGTCGCCATCTCTGCAAGAGAATCAGGTGTGAGTGTGTTAGGGCCGCTGCGGTTATGCTCCCACTCAGCATCGACCGCATCGCGGAATGCCGGAACGCCCATGGCCTTGACCAGAATCTTGATGCGCGCCTTGTACTTGTTGTCCCTGCGCCCGTGAAGGTTATAAATCCGTAAAATTGCTTCAAGATAACTGAGCAGATGCTCAGTCTCCACATCGTCGCGAATGAGCGAACCGACAACTGGAGTTCTGCCTAAGCCGCCGCCCACCAGGAATTTCAATCGCACCGCACCCGCGGCATTGCGGTACAGCTCTATCCCAATGTCGTGAAAATGGATTGCCGCTCGATCCTCGTCAGCCCCGTTCACTGCAATTTTGAATTTACGCGGTAGAAATGCGAATTCCGGGTGTAGCGTTGACCACTGGCGAATGATCTCGCAGTAAGGTCTTGGGTCTACGACTTCGTCGGCGGCAACGCCTGCAAATTGATCGGTTGTCGTGTTGCGAATACAGTTTCCGCTGGTTTGAATCGCGTGCATCTGTACCGCTGCCAGGTCAGCCAGGATGTCTGGCACGTCCGCCAGCTGCGGCCAGTTCAACTGGATGTTCTGGCGAGTACTAATGTGACCGTAGCCCTTGTCGTAGCGTCTGCTGATGTCAGCTATGGCTCGGAGTTGCTTGCTGCTGATCAACCCATAGGGCACGGCGATGCGTAGCATGGGAGCCAGACGCTGGACGTAGAGTCCATTTTGCAAGCGCAAAGGCAGGAACTCAGCGTCACTCAAGTCGCCGCTTAGATAGCGTTCGGTCTGATCTCGAAACTGCGCAACGCGCTCGTCTACGATGGTCTGATCTAGCTTGTCGTACTGATACATGAGAGTAGCGTCTTCAAAGGAGCGCGCACTTTAACAAAGCTACGGGGGTGCCACTATTGTAGTTTTTTATAAGCTTGGATGATTTGGTTATGGGCTTGTGTGGTCTGCCTTGACAGCTGCTTTGAATCAGCCAGAATCTTGGCGACTTTATGGAGATGACTACTAATGATCGAAGCTCTCGACCGGATATTGAGCAAGGGTATTGAGAACGGCGCAGCACCGGGTGTTACCGCTATTGTCGTGGATCGAGACGGAATTCGGTATGAGGGCGGTTTTGGAGAGCGGCGGCTGGGAAGTGGTGTCCCCATGACCCCTGATACCGTCGGGAAGATTTTCTCTATGACCAAGGCGGTCACTGCCACTGCGGCCATGCAACTGGTCGAGAGCGGTTTGCTAGACCTTGATGGTCCGGCGGCTGAAGTCTGCCCCAGGATTGGCGAAAGAGAAGTGCTTGCCGGATTCGATGACAATGGTGATCCCATCACACGACCCCCAGCATCGCCGGTCACACTGCGACAACTTCTCACCCACACCTCAGGCCTCAGTTACCACATGTGGGATCCCAGCTTGCTGCAGTGGCTTGAGGCTACGGGGTCTCCCGATATTGGCAGCCAGAAAAAGTCCGCTCTGAACCAACCTTTGATGTTTGATCCTGGTACACAGTGGCGCTATGGCATCGGCATAGACTGGGCGGGGCAGATGATAGAGGCGGCGTCGGGGCTGTCCTTGGAGGAATATTTCGCGAAGCATCTGACTGGCCCCTTGGGCATGACCGATACACACTTTGATTACACGGACTCGATGTTTTCCCGTGCAGCCCATCTGCACGCTCGCCTACCTGACGGCTCCTTTATGCCATTGCCCCTAGAACAGTCGGACCTCAGAGAGTTTGATGAGGGAGGCGGGGGACTCAAGGGCACCATGCGCGATTACGGCAGGTTCATTCGTATGATCCTCAATGACGGCGAGCTCGAGGGTGTGCGGGTTCTGAAGGCCGAAACCGTCGAGGCAATGTGTAGCAACCACATTGGTGAGCTTCGCGTTCAACCCATGAAGTCCTGCGTTGGTGGACTCAGCAATGATGGCGAGTTCTTTCCGGGTGAACCTAAATCCTGGGGTTTGAGCTTTCAGATTAACGAGACTCCAGGGTTTACCGGCCGACCCGCTGGAACCTTGATGTGGGCGGGTTTAGCCAATAGCTATTACTGGATTGATCGTGACACTGGTATTGGAGGGGCCTACCTCAGCCAGATTCTGCCGTTTGCCGATGCAGGTTCATCGGAGCTGTTCTTCGAGATGGAGACCGCCGTTTACAAAGGGCTTTGACTCGCGATCAAGACTTTACAGTGACAAGGGTCGCCTGTGAGTTAAGACTTGGGTCCAAGAGGGGAGAATGCTAAACTCCGCCCGCTCAAAAGGTGGTTTGACAAGCGCCCAGCGCAGCGCCATAAAACATCAGCGCACAACCTCAAACTCACACAAAATCACACAAAATCAATAGAACACAAGGATAGTTAGTGATGGCTTCAAGCGGATCTCAAAAATCAAACAGCATCGCCGATGCGATTGCCACGGTCGTTATCATGACGGTTGTTGT
This sequence comes from Congregibacter brevis, assembly GCF_045689245.1. Lineage (GTDB taxonomy): Bacteria > Pseudomonadota > Gammaproteobacteria > Pseudomonadales > Halieaceae > Congregibacter > Congregibacter brevis. The sequence continues at coordinate 2,603,613 of NZ_CP136865.1, forward strand.
CGCCACCGTATCTTTTTGGCTTGCAGGAATGCCCAGCTGAGGCTATTCCTAGCGTCGGATTAACGACTGCTGAGCACCATACTCACCACGGCGTAGACCGTGCCGATAAACAGAGCAGTAAACAGTAAACCCGCAAATATGAACGTGCCCGCGCGACCCTGCTGAAAGTCCCGTTCGCGATTTTTACTGCTCTGAACGCCTAAGCCCGCAGCAAAAACACTACTGACCACCTGAAGCGGATTTAATGATTCCTGTGCCTTTTGGGTTCCTTGATCATTGCTTACGCTGCTAGGCGCTGCCTCAGCGCTTACTATTTCCGCTGATGTATCCGGATCTTTGCTCTTTTCACGATAACTCTGTTCTGCGCTCATCGTCATGCTTTCCTTAGGCGAACCGCCCTAGTCAAGGTTCGGCGCTAGCCAGCGTGCTAACTCCGCCGTCTTCATGTTTTTTCTGGCGGCCATTGATTCCAGTTGATCCTCACCAATCTTGCCCACGGCGAAATACTTTGCCTCTGGATGCGAAAAGTACCAGCCGCTTACCGAGGAGGCTGGCTCCATCGCATAATTGTCCGATAACGTTACGCCGCAGCGCGTCTGTGCGTCGAGGAGATCAAACAGCGCGCGCTTCTCCGTGTGATCAGGGCATGCCGGGTAGCCCGGCGCCGGACGGATCCCTTGATACTTCTCACGGATTAACTCCTCATTTGAGAGCTCTTCGTCCGCGGCATACCCCCAGAATTCCTGACGGACGCGGCGGTGCATGTGTTCCGCCAGGGCCTCTGCGAGCCGATCTGCGAGTGCTTTTAACATAATGGAGCTGTAGTCGTCGTGCGCGGCTTCAAAAGCAGCAGCGCGCGCAGCGACGCCGTGGCCCGTGGTCACACAGAATCCGCCAATGTAGTCATCGCTGGGCGCAACAAAATCGCTAAGGCTGAAATTAGCGTCACCATTGGGCTTCTCAGTCTGTTGGCGCAAGTGGTGAAGGCGGGTGGGAGTCTCTGTGCCTTCCGCCGACACCAGCACATCTTCTCCATCGCTATGGGCAGGCCAGAAGCCTATAGCCGCTCGGGCTTCAAGCCAGTCCTCATCGATAATCTGCTTAAGCATCGCCTGTGCATCGGCGAACAGCTCCGTTGCCTGCTCTCCAACGACTTCATCTTCAAGGATACGAGGATACTTTCCGGCGAGCTCCCAGGTGATGAAAAAGGGCGTCCAGTCGATGGTGTCCACCAGACTTGCCAGTGAGATGTTCTCGAACACTCGCACGCCCGTAAAGGTCGGCTTTGGAGGCGTGTAAGCAGACCAGTCCAATTGAGCGCGATTAGCTAGAGCGGACTCATAGGACAGCCGCCTGGCCTTAGGCTTGCGCTTGGCCATGCGATCGCGAACCTGCGTGTACTCATCGCGCCGTTCGCTCACGAAGTTTGCTTTGTGATCACCGAGAAGCAGTGAAGCAACAGACACGCTGCGCGACGCATCGGGAACGTATACGACCAGATCGTTCTCGTAGTGAGGCTCAATCTTGACCGCGGTGTGCGCCTTAGAGGTGGTAGCGCCACCAATCATCAGCGGGACTGAAAAACCGTTTCGCTGCATCTCGCTGGCGACGTGCACCATCTCATCAAGGGACGGAGTGATCAGGCCGCTTAAGCCAATGACATCTACGTTTTCTTCTTTGGCGACACGCAAAATTTCTTCGCAGTGAACCATAACGCCAAGATCGATTACTTCGTAATTGTTGCACTGCAGCACCACGCCCACAATGTTCTTTCCGATATCGTGTACGTCACCCTTAACGGTGGCCATGAGAATCTTGCCGTTGGTACTACCTTCAGCTTTCTCGTCCTCGATATACGGTTGCAGGTAGGCAACGGCCTGCTTCATAACGCGCGCACTCTTCACTACTTGCGGCAGGAACATCTTCCCCTGACCGAATAGGTCGCCGACGACGTTCATGCCATCCATGAGTGGACCTTCGATAACCTCGATAGGGCGGCTCGCTTGTTGTCGCGCTTCTTCAGCGTCCTCTTCGATAAAGCCGTTAAGGCCTTTTACCAGCGCATATTCGAGACGCTTGCTTACGGGTTCGTCTCGCCAGGCAAGGTCTTCAACTCGAACGGTCGCCGGGCCATCAGCGTGGTACTTACCGGCGATATCGAGGAGTCGCTCGGTGCTGTCATCGCGCCGATTCAACACCACGTCTTCAACCGCATCGCGCAGTTCGGCCGGCAACTCGTCATACACGGCGAGCTGGCCCGCGTTCACGATCCCCATGTCCATACCAGCCTGGATGGCATGGTAGAGAAACACTGAGTGGATCGCTTCGCGAACAGGGTTGTTGCCGCGGAAGGAAAAAGACACGTTCGAAACGCCACCAGACACTTTTGCCCCCGGCAGGTTTTCTTTTATCCAGCGCGTGGCTTCAATGAAATCTACAGCGTAGTTGTTGTGAGCCTCGATGCCGGTGGCGACCGCAAAAATATTGGGGTCAAAAATGATATCGTCCGGATTGAAGTCCAGACGTTCTCTGAGTAGATCCCAGCTGCGCTGGCAAATCTCTTTCCGTCGAGCGATGGAGTCGGCTTGACCGTCTTCGTCAAAGGCCATGACCACGACTGCGGCACCATAGCGCTGGCATCGCCTTGCCTGCTCGAGGAACTCTTCCTCACCGGCCTTTAGACTGATGGAGTTCACCACGGCCTTTCCCTGAACACAGCGAAGGCCCGCTTCGATGACTTCCCAGCGTGAAGAGTCGATCATGATGGGCACGCGGGAAATATCTGGCTCGGAGGCGATGAGGTTCATAAACGTCACCATGGCTTCCTTGGCATCCAGCATGCCTTCATCCATGTTCACGTCAATAATCTGCGCGCCGTCCTCTACCTGAGTGCGCGCAACGTCCAGGGCGGTTTCGTAATCACCGGACAGGATCAGCTTCTTGAAGCGGGCGGAGCCGGTGACGTTGCAGCGCTCACCGACGTTTACGAATAAGCTGTCTGCAGAAAAGGTGAAGGGCTCAAGGCCGCTAAGCTGGCAGGACTTTGGGGTGGCGGGTAGCGAGCGGGGCGCGATGCCGTCCACCGCGTTGGCTATAGCGCGAATGTGTGCGGGCGTCGTTCCGCAGCAACCGCCCACAAGATTGACGAAGCCTCGCTTGGCAAAGTCTTTGAACTCGGCCGCCATCACCTCTGGCGCTTCATCGTACTCACCAAAAGCGTTCGGTAAGCCAGCGTTCAGATGCGCGCTGAAGTAGCCATCGGTGGCGTTTGACAGCTCTTCGAGAAACGGCCGGACCTCTTCAAAACGTCTTCCACAGTTGCTGCCGACAACAAGCGGTCGTGCATGGGCTACGGAGTACCAGAAAGCTGTGGGGCTTTGGCCCGAGAGATTGCGTCCGCTGACGTCCGGGAAAGTCACGGAGATCATCACGGGAAGTCGGACGCCCCTTTCTTCAAACACACTCTCGATGGCGAAAATTGCTGCTTTGGCATTCAGCGTGTCGAAAATAGTTTCGATCATTAGTAGATCGACGTCCCCGTCCAGCAGGCCACGGGTAGCATCCGCGTAATCGTTACTCAGGCGTTCGTAGTCGATGTTTCGGGCGCCAGGATCGTTAACATCGGGCGAGATAGATGCCGTTCGAGGGGTTGGGCCTAGTACTCCTGCTACAAAGCGAGGTTTCTCGGGAGTCTCAGCGCTCATCGCTACCGCTACTTGTTTAGCGAGTTTCGCAGCGGTCTCGTTAAGCTCTCGAGCGATTGCCTGAAGGCCATAGTCTTCCAGCGCAATGGCGGTCGCGTTGAAAGTGTTGGTCTCAATGATATCTGCGCCGGCCTGCAAGTAGGCCCCATGAATGTTTTTAATAACATCCGGGCGCGTAATCGAGAGAAGATCGTTGTTACCTTTGAGATCCCCGGCATGACCAGAAAAGCGCTCGCCACGATAGTCCTCTTCCGTCAGACCCTCTGCCTGAATCATGGTCCCCATCGCGCCGTCTATTACTAGAATACGATCGCGAAGAGCGTCGGCCAGAGGGCCGGATTCGGGGATAAGGGGGTTCATGGCTAGTACTACTTCCGTTGATTACTGTTGAGTGCGCGATGCAGCTTACATCGGCTTTGTACCGTAAATTTTCGGTGGCGGATCATAGCAGATTCAAGGGTGCGCCGCAGCGCGGCGGTGCCTCTCTGACGCGCCGGTATGTGGCTAACTACAGTGAATTAGCCGGAAAGAGTGACGCTGGGATGGTGTCCGGCTATAATACCTGACTAATTTACTCAGGAAGTGTGTGGATATACCGCCAATGCTGACGATTACCGAAAGTGCACAGGAATATCTGGCCGAACTGCTGGGAAAGCAGGACGACGCTTTAGGCGTGAGAGTGTTTATTAACCAGCCAGGAACCGCACGTGCGGAGACCTGCATCGCCTATTGCCGAGAGGGCGATGTCCTCGAGGACGATGTAAAGCATCCCTTCGAGAAGATTACCGCGTGGTTTGATGGCCGCAGTGTCCCGTTTCTTGAGGATGCACTCGTAGACTACTCGACGGATCGCATGGGTGGTCAGCTCACCATCAAAGCGCCCAATGCCAAGATGCCTCGGGTCAACGACGACTCACCGATCGAAGATCGCATTAATTATGTGCTCTATAACGAAGTGAACCCGTCCCTTGCTGCGCATGGCGGCGAAGTCTCTCTGGTGGAAGTTACCGACGACGATTTTGCGGTACTTCGTTTTGGCGGTGGATGCCAGGGTTGCAGTGCCGTAGATATGACCTTGAAAGACGGCGTTGAAAAAACGCTTCTGGATCAGCTGCCGCAGCTGAAAGGCGTACGCGACATGACTGATCACTCGGACCGCAGCAACGCCTTCTACTAAGCGGGCAATCTTACTCTTACGCGAGCAGCCTAGGCCGACAAGCGCTGGGGCAGTACGTCTTTAAGTTTGTCATGCAGTGACCGTAGGCACTCTTCTGTGTCTTCCCAACTAATGCATCCATCGGTGATAGACACGCCGTACTGAAGGTCTTCTAGGTTGGCCGCCATGCCTTGGTTGCCCTCATGTAAGTGGCTCTCGATCATGAGGCCGATAACCGATCGGTTGCCCGCTACGATCTGATCCGCGACGTTATCTGCCACCAACGGTTGCAGAGACGGCTGTTTGTTGGAGTTGGCATGACTGCAGTCCACCATGATGTTCTGCGGCATATTGCCTTTCTCTAAGGCCTGTTCACATAGCTTGACGTTCACTGAGTCATAGTTGGGTCCGGCGCTTCCTCCGCGGAGGACTACGTGTCCGTAGGGGTTGCCACGAGTTGTGAACACCGAAACTTGCCCCTGACTATTGATGCCCAGAAAACGATGCGACTGCGATGCCGCCCCCAGCGCGTTCACCGCGACGGTAAGACCTCCATCAGTGCCGTTCTTGAACCCCACGGCAGAAGAGAGTCCGCTGGCCATTTCTCGATGCGTTTGGGACTCGGTCGTGCGCGCACCAATGGCAGACCAGGAAATGAGATCCTGGAGATACTGCGGTGAAATTGGGTCCAGCGCTTCCGTCGAAACCGGTAGGCCCAGTTCCACGATGTCCGTCAAAAACTGTCGGGCAATGGTTAGGCCTTCTTCGATGCGAAAGGAGTCGTCCAGATAGGGATCGTTGATGAGTCCCTTCCACCCGACGGTCGTGCGGGGCTTCTCAAAGTAGGCACGCATAACAATAAAAAGGCTGTCATTAAGTTCTTCAGCCAAAGCCCGCAATCGGCCTGCATATTCCATCGCCGCTTTCGTGTCGTGAATGGAGCAAGGACCGACCACCACGAGCAACCGTGGATCTTTGCGGTCAAGGATATCGAACACTGTCTTTCGGCTAGCGGCAATGTCGCGGCTTAATGCCTCTGTCAAGGGGACACGCTGCTTTAATTCAGCGGGCGTAGGCAATATGTCTTGTGAGGCGACATTGATGTTGTGGATGCTGTTGCTCATGGAAACGGGCCTGCTAGAGTGCGGGTTTGCAATGTGATTAGTAGTGGATGACCGAGGCGCGGGAGTGTAATGCAGGGGCGAGACAATGAATAGACAGGCGCTGCGCTTGTTTTTCGGGTGCAGAGCATGAGTCTACGCCCGCTTTTCACGCATATAGACAGCATCGCTGACCTGCTAGCCGAGGGCACAGCTATCCTCACGCCCAACCGGCGCCTCAGCCGAGCTGTCCGTGAGGCGGAGACTCAATACCGCCTCGCCAATGGAGTGCAGGTGTGGACCAGCAGTACCATATTGCCGCTGCGTCAGTACTGGATTGAGCGGTGGCGTATTGCGGTTACTCGAGGACTCATACCGCCGGCAAACGTCGTGGATACCACCGCCCAGCGACTTATCTGGCGTCGGGTAATTGACGCGGACAGTCAAGGTTCTTTTTCATTGTTGAGTCCAGCTCGAGCGGCAACCCTCTGTCAGGAGGCGAGCGAACGACTCGCTCTCTGGAGAATTAACCTGGATGATCCCGCCACCCGTCAGTCGTTTAGTTTTGACGAAGACTCCCGCGCTTTCCTGCGCTGGGAGGAGAACTTCCGTAAAGCCCTGAACGAACTTGACGGGATCACACCAGAGCAAGCGTTGGAGCAGCTACTGAATTGCAGCGCGGCTCTGGATCAAGCTGTAGCGCTGCTGAATCAGGATGACCTGCCGCCGCTCCATCAGGCTCTCTGCGAAGCGTCTCCCGCGTGGAAGAACATACAAACCGCAAGCTCCGCGGGGAGCATTCTTCCCGTGAGGGCGTTTTCTGATCCGCGAGGGGAACTGCAAATGGCGGCCAAATGGTGCCGTGAAAAATATGAAAGCGATCCCGAGGGCCGTTATGCCGTTGTACTTTCAGATATGCACAACGATCGAGACCGCTTGGAGTTTTATCTGCGGCAAGAGTTTGGTTGCCTGACGCAGAATTACTCGAGCTTACCCGTAAACTTTGCAACGGGGTTTCGATTGGATCGGGTTCCTCTCATACGCGATGCTTTGCGTATTCTTGAGCTTAGTGTGTCCGAGGTTTCGATTGAGACTGTGATAGCAGTCGTACAGTCGAGGTTTGTGAAACCTTTTGCGTTTCGCGCAGACCAGCGCGAAAGGTCCATACGCCGCCTAAGAGAGCTTGCGAAAGATAAGGTTCCTCAGCGAGTGCTGCGGTCTGTTTTGGACGAACTCTTTGATAAAGATGAAGCTCCTGCGCCATGGGATACGGTGCTGCAGCTGGAAGCCAACGGAGCCTGGCAGAAGCGTCCTCGATCTCCGTCCCAATGGTTGGAGCCCTTCAAAGCCGTTCTGAATGCGTGGGGGTGGACATTGGGAGCCACACTGGATTCTCTGGAATACCAGCAGGCCGTGCAGTGGCAGGAAGCTCTCGATACCTTTGCAAGCCTTGATGCCTTTAGCGGCGCGCTAACGCTCCCCGAAGCAATTCAAGGTCTTCGGGACGTCCTGAGTGAGCAGCAGTTTCAGCCGCGAACTGACGACAACGCTGTCCAAGTGTTGGGCCCCTTGGAAACCACTGGCTTGCATTTTGATGCGTTGTGGATAACGGGAATGAGCGCTGATCGTTGGCCCGCGGTAGCCCATGCGAATCCGTATTTGCCCCATGCTTTGCAGCGACAGCAAGGAATGCCCCACGCAGACGCAGCCTGGGAGCGACGGTGGGCCAGCGCGCGGTGGGAGCAGTGGCTCCAAGGATCAAACGAGCTGCAAACAAGTTATGTCAGTCTGCTCGATGGTACGGAAGCACTTCCAAGTCCGCTGCTGTTGGATATCCCTCAGGCGCCGGAAATCGAGGAATGGTCGGCGGACAGTCGTTGGTTGAAGCAAAGCTCCTCTGCCGTATTCGCTGAAGTGTCTTGGGATGAAGTACCTGTTGGTAAAAAGGAGCGCGCGGCTCAGGGGGTGGGGACAGGTGTTCTGGAGCAGCAATCTGCCTGTCCGTTTCAAGCCTTTGCCACCGCCAGACTGGGGGCGGTCCCTCTACCGACGCCTGCTGTGGGACTACTTGCCTCTGAGCGGGGAACACTACTTCATCGCGCACTCTTTGAGCTTTGGGGTGAGTTTCAGAATCGGGAAGGTCTTTTGGCGCTAACCGCAGAACAGCTGGACGCATTGATCGATAAAGCAGTGAACTATGCAGAGCAGGGAATTCAGAAGGAGCGTCTCGATGTACTCGGTGGGGAGACTCTGTGGCTTGAGCGACGACGCTTAAGTAGCGTGCTGTCCCGGTGGTTAGCATTGGAACAGGATCGCAGCGAAGATTTTGCGGTGATAGCGCGGGAGGAGTCTCGAGAACATGAGCTTGCGGGCCTTCGTCTTCGTATGCGCCTTGATCGAGTCGATGAGCTCAGTGATGGATCCAGGCTGATTATTGATTATAAAAGTGGTGCCCTTGGCACTGTGAATCAATGGCTGGGGGAGCGCCCCTCACGTCCTCAATTGCCGCTTTATGCGTTACTGGAGCCCTTGGCCGAGGGAATTAGTTACGCGTCCCTCAAGCCCGGAGCCGAGGGCTTCAAAGGCATTGGTGAGCGCGAATTCGAGGATGGAATCGCAAACGCAGAGAAGTTTCTTGAAGAGGGTGAACAGGGCGGAATAGGCGTATTGCGAGAGCGTTGGAAGCATGCCTTAACTTTGCTCGCTGAAGAATTCTTAGAGGGTCATAGTGTCGTGAATCCAACGGACGAGGCATGTCGCTATTGCCAGAGATTCGAGCTTTGCCGTCTAGGGGAGCAACAATCATGATCCCGGTTGACCACGAGGCGCGAGAGAGCGCAGTGGACCCCTTGGCTTCGGTGTGCGTCAGTGCACCGGCTGGTTCGGGGAAAACGGGTTTACTGGTCAGACGCTTTCTCGGTCTATTGGCGAGAGTCAAAGAGCCCGAAAGCGTTGTAGCAATCACCTTTACCCGCAAGGCGGCGGCGGAGATGCGAGGGCGTATTGTTAGCGCTTTGCGCGATGCGTCTTTGGGAGTCGAGGCGAGTAATCCCCATGAGGAGGCGTTGATCTTAGCTGCTCGCGTCGCGAGTGATCATGACGCTTCACTGGGCTGGGGACTTTTGGATAACCCCTCAAGACTGCGTATTCAGACCATCGACAGTTTTTGCGGGTATCTAACCCGTCAGATGCCCGTACTCAGCGGCTGTGGAGGACAAGTAACCGCAACTGACGATAGCCGTCTTCTCTACCGAGAGGCCATCGAACGTTTCCTTGCGCGAGAATTGAACAGAGAACGCCAAGGCGGTGAACGGGATATCGATACACTGCTGCTGCATCTGGACAACAACTGGGAGAGTGCCCTGGAGCTGTTATCCAAATTGCTTCAGCGACGGGAGCAGTGGCAGCCGGTGTTTGGAGGTGCGGGACTCCGCCCTGAAGATCAACAGTCTCTCCTGGAAATCACTCAGGCACTGGTAGAGTTCCGTTTGGACTCCCTTCGCAATCAGCTCAAACCCTACCTTGGCGACCTGACTCAACTCATCGCTTTTCAGGCAGAGCAGTTGCAGCAGGGCGTTAAGTTTTTTCCGGAAAGCGACGATTTAGTTTCCTGGCGTGCGGTCGCAAACCTTCTGCTCACGACACAGGGCGATTGGCGCAAGACAGTCAACGTTAAAACCGGCTTCCCAAAGGATGCTGGCGAGCCCGCTGAACGAAAGCGACAGATGCTCGAGTTGCTATCGGTACTGCGTGACTCGCCCAAGGAGCCGGAGGCCGACAACCAACAGCGGATTGATAGTGCGGCGCTTCTCAGTGAGCTCCGACAAGTGCTGCTTTTACCGGATGTGCATAGCGAGCCCGAGCACTGGGGCGTGTTGGCGGCGGTTACGCGGCTTCTTCCGCGCCTTGGCGCTGAACTGCTCTTGGTGTTTCAGCAAGCGGGAGAAGTTGATCACGCACAGATAGCGATGGCCGCTTTGACCGCTCTGGGGCCCGATGAAGAGCCAACCGACCTTGCGCTACGCCTTGATCATGGCCTTGAACATTTACTGGTGGATGAGTTTCAGGACACCTCTTCCGTACAGTTTGAATTGATACGGCGGTTGACGCGGGGCTGGCAGGAACATAATGAAGGAAACTCTTTAGCACCTCGAACACTGCTGGTCGTTGGCGACGCCATGCAATCTATCTACGGCTTTCGTGAGGCCAACGTCGGGCTGTTTATTCGCGCCCGTCAAGAGGGCGTCGGCGATCTTTCGCTGATGCCGTTGGATCTAAGCGTAAACTTCCGAAGCCAAAAGGGTTTGGTTACGTGGACCAACGAGCACTTTCGATCAGGCTTCCCCTCAGTGGATGATGCGCAACTAGGCGCCGTAGCTTTTCGCGAAGCCAAGGCAGCGCGGACTGAGGGTGTCGCTCCAGAAATCGCTGTGTTCACCGGAGACGGTGGTCATGCGGCAGAGATCGACGCTCTTTGTGACAAGCTCGAGGAAGGCGTAAGTGATGATGAGGTGGGCAGTATTGCCATCTTGGGCCGTTCCAGAACACAGCTCAGACCAATTCTCGAAGCGCTCCGCGAGCGAGGTATCGATGTGGCAGCGAGGGACCTAGACACCCTGGCTCAGCGACCTCTGATCCGTGACCTGCTTACGCTCTGCACGGTTTTGTGTGATCGCTTTGATCGTTACGCATGGCTGTCTTTGCTGCGTACGCCGGCAGTGGCGCTGGACAACGCTGATTTGCTGCTGATGTCTCAGTGTTGTCCTACGGCTTCAGAGATTCGAGACAGAGGATTCGAGGAGTCGGAGACTTACCAATCCCTGTCGAGGCTCGCAAAGGGGAGGGTAAAGCAACTCGGCAACCTGCTGAGTTGGGCAGATCATTATCGAGAGCGCTTGGCTTTGCGTGTTTGGGTCGAGGAGAGCTGGCTGCTTCTGCATGGTGCAGCGAGTTTGACCAGCGAGGCCGACCTTCGTGATGTGGAGCGCTTTTTCCAATGTCTGGAACAGTTGGAGGAGGCTCAGGAGCCCCTCAACGGTCGCAGCTTGAATAAAGCCGTAGAGACTCTTTATGCCTCGCCGGGTGATGAGCGCTGTAAAGTCGAAGTCATGACTCTGCATAAAGCTAAAGGCTTGGAGTTTGACTGGGTATTTATTCCCGCCTTGGCAAAAAGTACCGGTGGGCAGGATAGCGAGCTGTTGCTCTGGGACGAGTTTGTACTTCCCGGCGAGTCACCGAGTTTTCTTCTCGATATCAGAGACACCGCTGGTGGTGAAGACGCACCACGCCTTTACGATTATCTGAAGGCGCAGGCTAAGCAGAAGCGCGACTACGAGGCGACAAGGCTTTTCTACGTGGGCTGTACGAGAGCGGCAGACTATCTATGGCTTGGGGCGACACTCCATTGGAGTGACAAGCGCGAGAGCTATACAGCACCGGGATCTGGCTCGTTGTTGAGCGTGATTTGGCCAACGATAGAAGAGACCGTCAATGTTTCTATTGCAAGCTTGGCCGAGGATGAGGCCGCTCTCATTTCTGCCGGTTATCGACGCCTGCAAGAGGCGCCGGCCATAGAGCCCCTAGCGCAGAGCACGCTTTCACAGGGCTTGGAGCTCCCCGAGAACTATCTTGCTCGAGCCTTCGGCACCGCAATACACCGGTGTGTAGAAGCGCTGAGTTACCGCTCTGAGTTGCCGTTAAGCTGCGACGAGAAGCTGCAACGTCTATTGCGGATATCCCTTACCGAGGCCGGGGCCGATCAACAGGCCTTGCCGCAATTGGTATCCGACGGCCAGGTCATGCTTGACCGCCTGTTAGACGACCCTTGGGCACGCTGGATATTGTCTTCGGAGCATTCTGATCGTGCTTCAGAATTCGCCTTAACACTGGCAACCGGGGAGGGGGCTCGGCAATTGATTCTGGACTATATGTTCTTGGATCAAGCTACGGGTGAGCGCTGGGTCGTCGACTACAAAACCAGTACCCCCCAGGAAGACCAGAACGAGGAGCAGTTTCTGGATTCGCAGCTTGAGATCTATGGCGCTCAGCTGGAGGCCTATGCGATGGCCGTAAAGAAGCGTTTTGACGAACCCGTACGTTGCGCACTGTATTTTCCGGCTCTGGGTAAACATGCAGAATGGTTGCCCTCTGCGCTAGTCAACGAGCCTTAGCCACTTCTATAATCAAGCGACCCCACGAGATGAGCGTCCCCGTAATGACTAAATCCCGCTTTCACGCGAGCGAACGCACCTTAATGAGTGACAGACCTACTCTTGCCTCCTTTTTGGGCGGTGCTGCCGCGCTGTTGATGCTCTTCGCTGCAGGTTGCTCCGACGCTCCGGTGCCAGAGCAAGGCGCTAAATCTCGTCCCGTGAAAATATTCACTGTCGACAGCGGCTTAGGTTCTGAGATACGACAGTTTCCCGCTACCATCGAGGCAGCGACGCAGGCCGAGTTGTCCTTTCGCGTGGCGGGTCAACTCGAAGCGCTGCCGGTACGAGAGGGCGATGTGGTCGAGGCCGGTCAGGTGATAGCACAGCTGGACGCGACGGATTTTCAGAATACCCTCGAGGATCGGGAGGCGGTGTTTGAGAACACCGAGCGTAACTTCCGCCGCGCGGGTGAGCTCATCGGGTCCGGTAGTATTTCCCAGCTCGACTACGATCGCATGGAGGCGGACTTTCGTTCGGCTCGGGCAGCGCTTGCCCAAGCAAAGGCCGATGTCAGCTACGCGACGCTTCGTGCACCATTCACTGGGAGAATTGCGCGCCGCTATGTCGATAATTTTGAGGAGATCCGCGCCAAACAAAGTATTGTGTATCTGCAGGACTCGGAGCTTCTCGACGTCATTATTGCGATGCCGGAGTCCGTGATTCGCTCCGTCACGACGGGCGGTGAGGCCGAACTGTCTAACGGCTCTATCGAGGAATCCAGTGCTGATCGAGTGCGCGCCATGGCATCTTTCGATAATCGTCCAAATATCAGCTATGCCCTTGAGATAAAAGAGATCGCGACTAGAGCTGACCCGGATACGCAGACCTTTCAAATGACGTTCAGTATGCGCCAGCCCAATGAATTTACAGTTTTACCCGGTATGACCGGGTCCGTGGAGATCGATTTCACAGACGTTGTGTCCACTGAAGCGGTGACTTGGGTGCCCGCAAGAGCGGTACAGGCCGATGCCAACCTCTCCCCAAGAGTGTTCGTTCTGGACGCCGGTAGTATGCAGGTACAGAGCGTGAGCATTGAAACCGGCAGGGTGTCCGGCGACATGATCGAAGTGTTGTCGGGCCTGAATGGTGGAGAAGAGATTGTCGCTGTGGGGGCGAGCTACCTCTCCGATGGCATGCGGGTCACTCGTATGTCTACGGGTGAGCAGGCTGAGCCCCGTGAAGTGACGTCTGACGTAAGCACCGCTCTATGAGTATCGGCGCCTATTCGGTACGCACACCAGTTATCTCGTGGTTGGTCGTCGTCATAATGGTGTTTGGCGGGATCTTCGGTTTTCAAAAGATGGGCAAGCTGGAAGATCCTGCTTTTACTATCAAAATGGCGAAGATTATTACCCAGTACCCAGGTGCATCTGCGCAGGAGGTCCATGATGAGGTGACCTACCACCTCGAAGACGCTATTCAAAAGCTGCCCCAGCTGAAGCGTCTCAAGATGTCCGTATCGCGGCCCGGCCTTTCGGACATCACCATTGAGTTTAAGGATGAGTACGGCGCGGCGGATTTACCCAACGTGTTTGATGAGCTGCGAAGAAAAATCACCGACGTACGCCCCAAGCTCCCCCCGGGCGCTCAGGCCCCCATAGTTATTGACGACTTTGGTGATGTGTATGGCGTTTATCTCATGCTTACAGGGGATGGTTACTCTTGGCGTGACCTCTATGACGTGGCTGATGACATCAAGCGTCAGTTGGTTCTCGTTAAAGGCGTGCGCAAAGTCTCCATTGACGGAGAGCAGCAGGAGGTTGTCTACCTGGACATGTCCCGCTCCCGTTTAGCGGAATTGGGCATTGATCCGGCGACTATCGCTGGCGTGTTGGGCTCGCAAAACTCTGTGGTTGATGCGGGCAACGTGCGAGTCGGTGATGATTACCTTCGCATTAAGCCCACGGGTGAGTTTGATTCGGTGCAGGAAATAGGGGATGTGCTCATCTCGTCCCAAGAGCGAAGCCTCGTGCGCCTTAAGGACATCGCTACCATTACTCGCGCCTACGAAGCTGTGCCGGTCAAAATGTACTATCACAACGGCCAGCGTGCGTTGAGCGTTGGGATCAGTATGGCCCAGGGCGAGAACGTCGTTGAGGTTGGTAAACGTCTGAATCAACGCATCGCTGATTTGCAGTCTCTCACCCCGGTTGGTATGTCTCTGGAAGCAGTTTACGACCAACCGGCGGAAGTCGAAAAGTCCGTGGGAGGTTTCATTGTCAGTGTCGGTCAAGCGGTGGCGATCGTCATCGCGGTACTGCTGCTTTTCATGGGTTTGCGCACGGGATTGATTATCGGGTCCGTGCTGTTGATCACGGTCGCCGGTACGTTGCTACTGATGTATCTGTTCGGTATCGAGCTTCAGCGTATATCTCTCGGCGCCTTGGTTATCGCTTTGGGGATGCTGGTCGATAACGCCATCGTGGTGGCGGAGGGTATGCAGGTCCGGATGCAGTCCGGCATGAAAGCACTGCCGGCGGCGACAGAAGCCGTAGGTAAAACAGTTTGGGCACTGCTTGGCGGAACCGCGATCGGTATTCTGGCGTTTTCCGCTATCGGACTATCGCCGGATAACACGGGCGAGTTCGCCGGCTCATTGTTCTACGTGATACTCATTTCCTTAAGCTTGAGCTGGATAACCGCGGTCAGCACCACTCCATTGCTTTGTGCGCTTCTTCTTAAGCCGGGCGGGCCCGAGCAAGATCTGGATCCCTATGACGGTAAGATGTTTCAGGCCTACCGCGCAGTCGTAGCTTTCGCTGTGGATCACCGTCGTTTTACGCTGGTCTTGGTCGCAGGCCTGTTTGTTCTAGGTGTGGTCGGTTTTGGCAACGTGAAGAGCGGCTTCTTTCCTGCATCGAGTACACCACTGTTTTTTGTGGATATCTATGAACCTGAAGGTTCTGATATCCGGCGAACACGAGATGACACGCTAAAAATTGCGAAATTTCTCCGTGAGCAGCCGGGCGTACAGAAAACGACAACGGTGATAGGTGGAGCGCACCAACGTTTTACGCTAGTTTATGACGCGCGGGAGCCTACGCCGGTGTACAGCCAAATTATTGTGCGTACGGATGACCCGTCTCAGGTTCAGGAGCTGCAGCAGCTCGTGGCTGAAAAGATCCGTAGCGAAGCGCCGTGGATAGACCCGATCGTTAAGTCATTGCGGATAGGTCCCGGACGCGACGCAAAGATTGAGGCGCGTTTTTCAGGGCCTGACGCCACAGTGTTGCGACAGCTCTCTGAGCAAGCCGAAGCCATCATGCGTGATGACGCAGAGGCGGTGGATATTCGCAACGACTGGCGTTCACCGGTCAAGCTGGTTACCCCGATATTTAATGAACAGGTGGGGAGGCAGTTGGGGATCAGCCGAGAAGATCTCGGTGATGCGATGAAGTACGCCTTTGATGGCTTACCGGCCGGAAGTTATCGGGACGGCAATCGAGTGCTACCGCTAAAAATGCGCGCGACAGAGAGCGAGCGCGTAGACGTTGATGCTATGCGCGACGTGCAGATATGGAGCGCCGTACTGGGGCAAACTGTACCGGCCTCTGCCGTCATTTCCGGCTATCGCACTGACTGGGAGAATGCCTTACTCCGCGGTCGCAATCGCATTCAGACCATTATCGCTTCCTGCAACCCCTCGGGAGAGTTGGCCACACCTTTGTTTGACAGAATCCGTCCGCAAATAGAAGCCATTGAGTTGCCCGCGGGCTACTCGGTCTCCTGGGGTGGAGAGTACGAAGACAACGCGAATGCTCAGCAGGGCTTAGGTCGCTCTTTACCCGTCGGTATTCTGTTGATGATCCTCACGAGTATTGTGCTCTTCGGCAAGCTCCGGCAGCCGTTGATCATTTGGCTGACCGTTCCTCTGGCAATTGTTGGTATCAGCGCGGGATTGCTCGCGACCAACGGCGCCTTCGACTTTATGTCGATGCTTGGAGCGCTCTCTCTCATTGGGTTATTGATCAAGAACGCGATCGTTTTGATTGAAGAGATCGATCAACAAATTGCCGAGGGCAAAGACTCTTACGACGCTATTCTCGATTCCGCTGTCTCACGGGCTCGCCCCGTTGTTCTGGCAGCGGGAACGACAATTCTGGGATTGATTCCGCTGCTGTCCGACGTGTTCTTTGTGAACATGTCAGTCACGATTATGGCGGGTTTGGGCTTTGCATCGGTTCTGACATTAACCGTCGTGCCAACGCTTTACGCCGTGTTCTTCGGGATTAAGAAAGAAGAGCGCGTTTCCTGAAGGAGCGGCCGGCGGCTTAGAGTGGCTTAATCGCCCCCAAGAAACAGCGTTAAAGATTGGCCCGGTTGTAGGTAGCGGTCCGGGTCGAGATCATTCCAGTTGATGATTTCGTCGATGGTAATGTCAAAGCGCTCGGCGATTTCGTAAAGAGAGTCACCGCTGCGTACCGTGTAGCCTCGGCGAACTCCTGTACTGCCGCGTTGCGAAAGGGCGAGGCTAGCCTGCCAAGCGGCACTGTCAGGGATCATGAGTGTGTCCCCAGCCCGAATCAAGTTGCCTCTTAGGTTGTTCACTTCGCGAAGCAGGCCGACTTGGGTATCAAAGTTCTTGGCGATGCGAATGAGGCTATCACCCCTCCGGATTCTGTAGTGCTGCCAGGTAACACGCTCTGAATCAGGAAGATTTGAGAGTGCTCGCTCGAGAGGATCTGCCACGGCGACGGGTACGAGAATTTTTCCATCCCCTTGCGGTGCGGTAGCCCAACGCAGTTGCCCTGGGTTGAAGCTTCGTAATTCTATGAGGTCTACACCAGCGAGCTCCGCAGCGCGAAGCATTTCGATTTGCCCGCCCGTTTTGATCGCAGCAAATGACGGCGTGTTAGGTACGTCGGGTAGCGTGACTTCTAAGGCTTCGCTAAAAGCAACGATGGTGCTTAAAGCGATGAGACGAGGCACGTAGCGGCGAGTTTCCCTAGGGAGCTCCAAAGACCAGTAATCTATTGGTAGTCCCTTACTCTGATTGCGCTTGATTGCTCGGTTTACTCGTCCCTTGCCCGAATTGTAAGCGGCGAGGGCAAGGAGCCAATCACCGTCGAAATCGACGCT
This sequence comes from Congregibacter brevis, assembly GCF_045689245.1. Lineage (GTDB taxonomy): Bacteria > Pseudomonadota > Gammaproteobacteria > Pseudomonadales > Halieaceae > Congregibacter > Congregibacter brevis. The sequence goes on from NZ_CP136865.1 coordinate 2,620,864, forward strand.
CAGGGACTCAAGGTAGTCCAAGGCGTGAGTGGTGGAGTCTCGGATGTCCAGTCTGGCATCGAACCACCAGTCTCTGCGCATACCCAGATAATCTGCCGTGCCAGGCATGATCTGCCACAGGCCCGCTGCGCTTTGGTTAGAAATAGCAAAGGGGTTTAATGCGCTTTCGACAAGAGGAAGCATTGCGATTTCTATGGGCATGTCCCGCGCCTCTACTTCTTCCACCAAATGGTAGAGGTAACGCGCGGCGCGAGGCTCGATCAGTTCAAAGTAGCGGGACTGCTTTAAGTAGTGTTCCCGTGCTGCTCCGATGCGCGCGTTGTGCAGGGTATGCATGACCAGCTGGCGGCGAATCCGATCCCAAAGGTCCACAGGTGGCCCTAGGGGCATGTCGTCTTCAAGCTCGCTCGCTGGAGGTAGTATCTCCGCCGCAGGAGTTACGGATGCCGTTGACTCAGTCTGCTTCGTATCCTGAATGCTACAGGCGCTTAAAAAGAGCAGTAGGCAAGCTACCGTAACGCGATAGATGAGTGTTTTCAGAACTGATCCTTCCATGCTCGAAGACCCGCAAAGACCTCTACGGGGTCGCCGCCAGCGCCACGTCCTGTTGATTCAAGACCTTCTGCAAGCTGCGCGTCAGCGCTTCGCAAGAAAGGGTTGGTCGCTAGCTCCAAAGCGATAGTAGAGGGTACGGTTGGGATCCCTTTGGCGCGGAGCGCCAGCGCTTTGGCCTCGCGTTGTTGCAGATCGTCATTGTCAGGATCGGCAGCTCTGGCAAAGGCAAGGTTCGCCAGCGTGTATTCATGGGCACAATAGACGGCCGTTTCGGGAGGCAGAGCCGCTAGCCGATGAAGGGACTCATGCATCATGCCAGGATTCCCTTCGAAAATGCGCCCACAGCCTCCCGCAAAAAGTGTGTCGCCACAAAAAACTGCCGGCTCTTCTCCTGCACGGTAGTAAGCAATGTGATCGAGCGTATGCCCGGGAACAGTAATGATGTCGAAGGAGTAGTCACCTACGACTATGTGATCACCTGCGCCGAGCTCTATATCGATGCCATCAATATTGGGATTGGCAGGGCCATACACCGGACATTCGTGGTCACTCTTAAGCGTTTTCAGTCCACCTACGTGATCGAAGTGATGGTGGGTGATTAAAATGCCGCTGAGTGACAGTCCATATTGCTTTAGGGCTGCTTCTACGGGGGCCGCATCTCCAGGATCAACAACCAAAGCGCTGCGATCTGAGTTTCGAAGGAGCCAAATATAGTTATCGCTGAAGGCGGGGAGGCCTACTATGCTGGGCATAGTGTTGGCGACAGTGCTGGACATAGAATGTTCTCAGTTCGTAAACAAAAAAAGCTTTTTGGAGACGCCCTATATTTACCGCAGTCAGTCGTTGCATGCAGGCACTAGTCTGGCTACTCTCGTTATCGTGAAGAGCGTCGCGAACATGCAGTCTATCGAGATTTCCCGAGCTCTGGAATCCTGGTACGCAAGAGATTCCGGCGAAGAGCTCTGCACCGCGATTCGACAGTGTTTGGAACCCGTCCTCGGCCTGTCTTTTGGTTATCACATACTTCAGATAGGCCCCCTCGCACAGCGAAGTTTGATTGCCGACAGTCCCATTAATCATCAAATTTTTGCGAGTGGCGCCGTTGATCGCTCTGCGTCTCTGTATTGTCATGGTGATGAGCTACCCCTAGAGAGTGACAGCGTAGATACTGTGGTTGCCTTCCATGCCCTCGAATTTGACGAGCATCCTCATGGCAGCCTCCGTGAGATGCAGCGGGTGCTTAGACCCCATGGTCACCTGATCGTAGTGGGCTTCAACCCCTACAGCCTTTTAGGCGCTGCGCACTATGCCCGAGGCCTGCACAAGGGCAGTCTTTGGAACAGGCAGCGGCATCGCCCCGTAAGTCTCCACCGACTGACCGACTGGTTGAGGTTGCTTGATTGCGAGCTAGAGGGCTCACAGCAGCTCTTCCCCGTACCGCTCGCGGGAACGGGGCGATTGCGGAACTTCGCCGGTCGCGTTGACGAGTGGGCGTCCGACCATGGTCTTCCGGGCGGGAGCGTATACATCGCCCACGCTATCAAGCAGATAGCCGGGGTTCGTCGCCCGCGTAGCTTGAAGGTGCGGGCGCGGGAAAGCTTTAGAGGGCTCAGTGTCGCGAGCAGTCCGGCCCCCACTCCTCGGCAGCCGCGCAGCGATAATAGCGATCTAGCGGCCTAAATCCATCTTCGAAGAGTTTAAGATTGTATGAAACGCGTTGAGTTGTTCACGGATGGGGCCTGCCGTGGAAACCCCGGCCCTGGTGGTTGGGGCGCACTACTGTCCTACGGTAAAAATGAACGCGAGCTCTATGGCGCTGCAGCGGACACCACCAACAACCGCATGGAGCTTAGTGCTGCGATTGAGGGCTTAGCGGCTTTGAGTGAACCTTGTGAGGTGACCCTGGTCACTGACTCGACCTATGTTATGAAAGGTATTACCGAATGGCTGCCCAACTGGAAACGCCGAGGCTGGAAGACCGCGGCGAAAAAGCCCGTCGCTAACGCTGATCTTTGGCAACGCCTCGAAGCCGAGTGCCAGAGGCACACGATCGAGTGGGAATGGGTGAAAGGACATAGCGGTCATCCGGGAAATGAACGGGCAGACGCGCTAGCTAATAAAGCCATCGACGAAATGCTCTCCTAGTCTGAATATCAGGGATTACTGAAATGCGACAAATAGTCTTGGACACCGAGACCACGGGGCTCGAAGTTAGTCAGGGCCATAGAATTATTGAGATCGGTTGTGTTGAGTTGGAAAACCGCCAGCTGACGGGCCGTCACTTTCATCGTTACATCAACCCCGAACGGGATATCGACGCTGGCGCTATCGAAGTCCATGGGATTACGGCGACGTTTCTCGCTGACAAGCCAGTGTTTGCGGCTGTCGCAAAGGACTTCGTTGACTTTGTTGATGGCGCAGAGCTGATTATTCACAACGCGCCCTTCGATATTGGATTTCTTGACAGCGAACTGAGCCGTCTAGACGCCACGGCTCTGCCTCTCGCAAAACGCTGTGAAGTAACTGACACCCTGATTATGGCCAGGAGCCGGCACCCGGGGCAGCGTAACAGCCTAGACGCACTCTGCGGACGTTACGGCGTTGACAACTCCAGCAGGGATCTTCACGGCGCGCTTTTAGATGCTGAGATTTTGGCGGACGTGTATCTGACGATGACGGGCGGGCAAACCGCCCTTGCGCTTGGGGGCACCGATGATGGCAGTCAGGGAAGGGCCCGATCGAGCGGCCTTCGCCGCCTTCCTGCAGACCGAGCTAGGTTACCGGTCATACAGCCATCAGCCGACGAACTTGCAGCTCACGAGGCGCAACTGGATAGCATCGCTTCGGCGGGAGTTGAGCCGCTATGGAGACATCTCTCCAATAGCGGCTAGCGCGTGATATGGCTCCGCGGTATTAGATAAACAGCGTTACGCAGGCGAGGCCAACACCGCCCATGACTATCGTGTAGGGCAGGGCCATGATCACCATGCGTCCGTAGGACAATCGGATAAGTGGTGCAAGAGCAGAGGTGAGCAAAAACAAGAATGCCGCCTGACCATTTGGCGTCGCTACGCTCGGCAAGTTGGTTCCGGTATTGATAGCAACCGCCAGTTGATCGAACTCCATACGACTGATGGTGCCGGCGTCCAAAGCGGCTTTTACTTCGTTGATATAGACCGTCGCAACAAACACGTTGTCGCTAATCATCGACAATACGCCATTTGCTATGAAGAACATTCCCGGCCTGATATCCGAATCCATTGCCAAAACAGCGTCGATAACCGGCGTAAACAAGTGTTGATCGTGTATGACAGCTACTATGGCAAAGAACACAACCAGTAGCGCGGTAAACGGTAGTGCTTCTTCAAATGCGTGACCAATCTGATGCTCTTCAACGATGCCGTTAAAGGCAGTTAGCAGAACAATGACCATGAGACCTATAAGTCCTACCGCCGCCCAGTGCATTGCCAGGCCGAGCACGAGTATCACGGCTACCAAAGCTTGTACGACGAGCCGTGCGACATCGCGGGTGTTTCGCTCCGAGTCAGCTTTTTCCTGAAACTCATTCAGCACCAAGCGCACGGATTCAGGCAACTTGGCACCGTAGCCAAACTTACCCGACCATTCCAAAAGGGCACAGGTCATAAGTCCGCAGACTAGCACCGGCATCGTCACCGGGGCCATAACGGTTACAAATTTAATAAAATCCCAATCGGCAACTGAGGCGATGAGCAAGTTCTGAGGCTCGCCTACGAGGGTGCACACGCCACCAAGCGCCGTACCCACCGCACCATGCATGAGCAGCGAGCGGAGAAACGAGCGGAAATTTTCCAGATCTTCCCTGTGGTTCGCCTGCACGTCCGTATCATTGCCGTGATCATGGCTGTCATGGTGCGAACCTTTTCCTGAGGCGACCTTGTGATAAACGGAATAGAAGCCCACGCCGACGCTGATTAATACGGCGGTTACTGTTAGGGCATCAAGAAAAGCGGATAGAAACGCCGCGACCAGGCTAAACAGCAGAGACAGAACAACCTTGGAACGGACTTTCAGTAGGATACGGGTAAACACGAAGAGCAGCAGGTCTTTCATGAAGTAAATGCCGGCGACCATGAACATCAACAGCAATATGACTTCGAAGTTTGCTTCCGTTTCATGGAAGACCGAGTAGGGACTGGTCATACCCAGCACCACAGCCTCGATAGCGAGGAGCCCTCCTGGCTGGAGAGGGTAGCAGCGCAGCGCCAAAGCCAGAGTGAAGATGAACTCCCCAATCAAAACCCAGCCTGTTGCGAAGGGCCCGATGGTGTAGAGCAACACCGGATTGATCAGTAGAAATCCGATGATCGCCTTTTTATACCAGCCCGGTGATGGCCCAAGAAAGTTGTGCCAAAACGCCTGCGCTGCAGATTCGCTCATGGGTCTTCCTCTCAAAATGTGACCTCAAGTGTACGGTATTGAAGAGGCGCAAGTAAGGCGCTGAGCGTAGATCTTTGGTCGGAATAGGGGCAGATATTGGGCGTATTGCCCCTTGCGACCTTCTTCGCCGCTGCATAGGATAGCGGCCCTTTTCCCTGAAGCTGATGAGACCTGCATATCGTCAGGCGTAGCTGGAGTTACTACTCACATGTTGGATCTCGACCAGTCGGCACCCGATCACCGCAATGACGCACTTCACATCGTGTTTCAACGTGGCAAGCTGGTCATGGACATGCGGTCCCGGCAGCCATGTATTCTCGGAGAGATCGATATCTCACAGAACCAATGGCCAGTTGCAAGGGAGCGCTATATTGGACATTGGTCCGGGCAGGCATGTTTCGCCATCGAAATTTCTGAAAGCTCTGATATCGACGCCATGCGCTATCAAGCGGGCAGTCTTTATCAGCTTTTAGGGCGTGTGGATGATGGCGTGTTTGCGTTAGCGGGGCGTGCTGCGCAGCTTTTAGATTGGGAGCGCGATCATCAGTTTTGCGGTCGCTGCGGACAGTCAATGACAACTGCAGACGGTGAGCGTGCCTTAGGCTGTGCCACTTGCAAGACCACGCTTTACCCCAGAATTTCGCCCTGCGTCATCGTGTTGATTACTAAGGGAGACGAAATGCTCCTGGCACGTAACGCGCGTTTCCCGAGGCCGATGTACAGCTCTCTGGCAGGGTTTATTGAAGCCGGGGAGAGCGCCGAAGACACCTTACGCCGTGAAGTACGCGAGGAGGTCGGCGTGGAAGTCGGCGAGATTCAATACTTTGGTTCTCAATCGTGGCCGTTCCCGAACCAACTCATGCTCGGCTATTTTGCCGAATACGCCAGTGGCGAGATCACCCCGGATATGGATGAAATCGCTGAGGCTAACTGGTACCACCCCAAAGATCTGCCGCCGGTGCCTCCACCCTCATCAATAGCCGGGCAGCTTATCCAGTACCATTGTCGACGAACGCAAGCAGGGTAGTCGGCAGTCCCTCCACTCTCAGGAACCTCTATGGAATTTCTCTCTCAATACGGACTCTTTCTGGCGCAGGCGATGACGATAGTCGTCTCGGTAGGACTTATTGTTTTGCTTATTGCTGCTGCGTCGCAACGTCATCGCGGTGAAAGTAACGGTCATATTGAAGTCCACAAGCTCAACGAACGTTATAAAGAACTCCGAGAAACGCTTCGGGATGCCACCTTAGATCCTGCCCTACGCAAAGAGTCACAGAAAGCGGAAAAGAAGGCAGAGAAAAAGAAAGCAAAAGAAGAAGCAAAGGCCGCCAAAAAACAGGTGAAGTCTGGCAGTGAAGAGGCCGAGGAGCAGCCCAAGCTTTACGTGCTGGATTTTGATGGCGATATTCGCGCGTCGGCGGTCGAGCAGCTCCGAGAAGAAGTCTCAACGCTGCTCGGTGAGCTGCGTGAAACCGACGAGGTGCTCCTACGACTCGAAAGTGGCGGGGGCATGGTCCATAGCTATGGTTTGGCATCCAGTCAGCTGCAGCGTATTCGGAACAAGGGTATAAATCTGACTGTGGCAGTAGACAAAGTGGCAGCGAGCGGGGGCTACATGATGGCCTGTGTGGCCAACCAGATTATTGCTGCGCCTTTTGCGATCATCGGCTCTATCGGTGTGATTGCGCAATTACCCAATTTCCACCGCGTGTTGAAGAAGAACGATATAGATTTTGAGGTTCTTACAGCGGGTGAGTACAAGCGAACACTCACGGTGTTCGGCGAGAACACTGACAAGGGACGAGACAAGTTCAAAGAAGAGCTCGAAGACACCCATGTACTCTTCAAGCAATTTGTGAAAGAAAATCGCGAAGTGGTTGATATTGATAATGTTGCTACTGGTGAAACATGGTTTGGTCAGCGTGCCCGTGACGTCAATCTTGTGGACTCACTTCAGACCTCGGATGAGTACATTCAGGCTAAGCTCGACACTCACGGGGTTTATGAATTGAGTTACGTGCCCCGTAAAAACTGGCAGCAAAAGCTCGGCATTGCCGCGGAGAACGCCTTGGAACGAAGTTTTCTCAAGCTTTGGCAGGCGGCTCTTACAAGGCCGAAGCAATAGTTGGGAAATAATAAGGGCGACAGGCTCTGTAATCTTCGAGTGTAGACATTTCTTTATCCTTAGCCTTGGAGTGCAAAAGTGACACAAGCTGAATCACTGAATGTCTTTGCTGAGCCGCTGGAAACCTGCGGCACCGACCCTGTTACGGGTTTCTTTCGCGATGGCTGCTGCAATACCAGCAAACAAGACCTCGGTTCACATACTGTCTGTGTCGAGCTCAGTCAGGAGTTCCTGGAGTTTTCTCGCAGTCGGGGCAACGATCTTATGACCCCCATGCCACAGTTCGACTTCCCCGGATTGTCAGCCGGTCAACGCTGGTGCCTTTGCGCGACGCGATGGCTCGAAGCCCACAAAGAAAGCAAGGCTCCACGAGTCTATTTGCGAAGAACCCATTCTCGCGCACTTGAAACTGTTCCCATGGAGATACTTCGAGGCTACGCTCTGGATCTCAGCTAGCGAACTCCAGTTAACGTTCGGCCAGTGCAACGATACTGTGTTGCCGAGTCAGCAACTCGTAGAAAAGGATAAATCGCTTTGAGTAACTTCTCGCCACGACAGCACCGCACGCATATTGAGAGTCTTTGGCGGTTTCTGGCGCTCGTAGCCGTTCTCGTGGGCTACTTCGTTTACATGAGCTGGAAGTTTGACGCCGCGACAGGGGCTTGGCTTGCACTACTCAGCTGGAGCTTTTTTGTTTTGTGCACGCCCGTCGCTGATGGGGGCTTTATTGTGGCTTTTCCCGTACGGCTTTTGTTCGGTACCAGGATGCTGTTAACACAGGTGGTTGTGTGGATCGTGGCGATAGCGATTAACGTTGCAGCAATGCAATACGCGCCGTCAAACTATGCTGACACGGAACTCACCAATCTTCTTTCCAAAATCCTGAACACACCCTGGCCTTACTGGAGCATTCTCGCGATCTCAGCGGCAGGCACGGGTATGTCGATTTGGTTTGGCGATGAAATGATGGATGTCACCTCTCACGCCGATCGCGCCAAGCATCATCAACATGGTTTTAAGTACAAGTTTGTGGTCATAGCTGGCTTTGCGGTACTGACGATCCTCGCTTACTACCATTTACTGTCGGATCTAGGGATCGCCTTACCTACGAGCTAGAAGAGCCCTAACCATGCTTCTAACTAAGACCAGCGGGATTCTAGAGTGCTGAAGGTTTTGTTTATTTGTACGCATAATCGGTGTCGCAGCATCCTGTGCGAAGCAATGACACGCCAGCGCGGAGAGCAACGTGTCTTAGCTTACAGCGCTGGAAGCCAGCCAAGCGGTGAAGTGCACCCAGATACGCTGCAACAACTTGAACAGCGCGGAATCGAAACCTTAGATCTGCGAAGCGAGTCTTGGGATGCCTACGCTGAGCTTGCTCCGGATGTGGTTGTCACTGTCTGCGACAATGCGGCTGGGGAGCAGTGTCCGCTCTGGCTAGGGAAGTCGATAAAGGTGCACTGGGGCCTTCCCGATCCTTCTCGTATAGAGGGGTCGGAGCAAGCACAGGCAGAGGCCTTTGCTACAGTTATTCAGACTATCGATGGTTGGCTCACTAAAGTCCTCCAATTGGATTTTGAGAATCTATCGCGCGACGACCTTGCCGCTGCATTACAGCAGATACCTAACGAAGGCTCATGACTTCTGAGTTGAAGTGGAGCGGTTACGACCGTTACTGTCGAACGGCACATTTCTGTTCGAGAGCCTTCGATGAGCGATTTCAAGTAGCCTTTGCAGCGTGCGTTAAGCGGAGCTTTGTGGACCTTTCTGGCCTAAGCAACACTCCCCTTGGTTGCCGAGCCGGCATTCGGAGAGTAGCTGCGCCGAGAGGTGTTTGGCCCCGTATACTTACTGCCTTACTTACTGCCTTGCTAACTGCGATTCCTTAGCGTTACTCGCAGAGCGTTCTTTGCAACATCGCGCGGTTGGCGAGAGCGTCCTGATCTGATTCTTCAGCCAATATTGCTGCACTCACGTCGCTCTGTGGGTTGAGGCAGGGGTCACTTTGAGATGCGTCGAGAGTCAGAAAGTAGGCTAAAGCAGCGATGCCAATAACTACGAATGCCGACAGCAACTGTAGAGCTCGGCTCATGACTCGGCTGCCGGTTTCAGCGCCTCACATGCCTGATGTTGAGTAAGAAATACCTCTCCAGACAGGCGCTCAAGAAAATCCGTACGTTCCAAAGCATCCATCACAGGACCCTTAACTTCACTCAGATGAAGCATTATCCCTTGTTCTTTGAGTCGCAGGGTAACTGCTTCCAATGCCTCGAGCGCGCTAAGGTCGATGGCGTTAACAGCGGTGCACTGCAAAATGATGTGCTTGAGTCCAGCGTCATGCTCAGCGATCACCGCATAAATTGCGCTCTCCATGTATCCGGCATTTGCAAAGTAAAGGCTCTCATCGATGCGTAGCGACACAATGCTGGCGTGGGTAATCACATCGTGCCGGTTAACGTTGCGAAAGTGCTCGGTGCCGGGGACTTCGCCTACGATAGCGATGTGTGGCTGTGAGGTTTTGTGCAAGTGCAAACTGATCGACGCGACAATACCCGCAAGTACGCCGAGCTCCACACCAAAGAACAGCGTACTGAGTATGGTGACCATCACTGCCGTAAAGTCGCTTCTTGAATAGCTCCAGGCAAGTTTTACGAGTCCGAAGTCAATCAAGGAGGTGACGGCCACGATGATCGTCGCGGCCAATGTTGCTTTGGGTAAGAAATACAAAATTGGCGTTAGGAAAAGGGCGGCGGCAGCTATGCCAAATGCCGTGAGCACGCTGGCAAGCTGCGTTTGTGCACCTGCATCAAAATTTACCACTGAGCGAGAAAAACCGCCCGTGACAGGAAAGCCGCCGGAAACCGCAGATGCAACGTTCGCCGCGCCGAGGGCGACGAGCTCCTGGTTAGCATCTATTCGTTGTCGTCTTTTGGCGGCAAGAGTTTTTCCTACGGATACCGACTCCACGAAACCTATCACGCTGATTAAGAGTGCCGACACCGCCAGCTCAGACCACAACTCAAAATCGATTTCGGGAATGGCGAAAGCGGGGAGCCCCTGGGGTACTTTACCGACCAGTGCCACCCCCAGATTTTCGAAGCCATAGAAAACGCTCGCCAAAGTCGTTGCGATGATTACCAGCACCGGTCCGGCCTTTACGAGCATCGACGCGGCCTTAGGGCTCATTCCAATGCGTCTTAGCAGTGGCGCGAACCCTGATCGAACCCAAAACAGAAAGACCAGCGCGGCGACCCCCGTTGTTGTAGTCACGGTGTTGATCTGGGATAGATTGCTTAGCAAGGTGCCAGCTAAGGTTGGCAGAGTCTCCCCATGGGCCTCGATTCCGAATATGTGCCGCAATTGCGATAAGGCGATAATGATGCCCGAGGCCGTTATGAATCCCGAAACCACAGGATGAGACAGCAAATTGGCAAGATAACCAAAGCGCATTAAGCCCATGCCTATGAGCATCGCACCCGATAGTAATGCCATCGCAACTGCAGCTGAGGCATAACCCAAACTCCCCGTGGCAGCAATTTTCCCTACCGAGCTTGCTGTCATTAAGGACACAACGGCAACAGGGCCAACGGACAGGGTTCGGCTGCTTCCGAAGATCGCGTAGGCAAGCAAGGGCAGAACGCTCGCATAAAGGCCCATCTCTGCCGGGAGGCCAGCCAGTAATGCATAGGCAAGCGACTGGGGAATCAGCATTATCGTGACGATCACTGCTGCGAGGCTATCGCTCGCTAAGGCGTCACGGTTGTAGCTACTCAGCCAATCTAGCGGCGGTAGTAAGCCTCGCAGCCAATGCTTCATGCGTCGGCCTTACTACGCTCCGGATTAACCATCCACTCTTTGCCTTTCAGCATTCCTTTCCAATAAATTGGTGGGAGAATTTGCTCTTTCAAGATCCACGCCAGTCGTGTGGGGCGCTGTCCATTGAGCAGCCATTTGGGGAAGCTGGGAAGTAGTTTTCCGCCGTAGCCGAACTCAGCGAGAACGATCTTGCCCTTTTCAACGGTGAGAGGACAGGAGCCGTAGCCGTTGTAGTGGGCAACGCCCGCTACTCGATTCATGTCGTGAAGGAGGTTGTTTGCTACGATTGGGGCTTGCATGCGGGCAGCAGCAGCAGTTTTCGCATTTGGTGCGTTCATGACATCACCGAGGCTCCACACGTTTGTGTAGCGTTTGTGTTGAAGTGTGTTCTGATCAACATCAATCCAGCCGGCATCGTCGGCTAGCGGGCTTTGGCGGACAAAATCAGGCGCGGTCTGGGGAGGGCAGACATGAATCATGTCAAAGTCTGAGCTCACTTCTACCGTAGCGCCGCTCTCGTCCTGTGTTTCAAACCACGCTGTCTTCGCGTCGCCGTCAATGCGGGTCAATCGATGGCCAAAGTTCAGTGTGGCCTTATAGCGATCGATGTATTCCATAAGAGCTGGAACGTATTCCTTGACACCGAAGAGTACCGGGCCCGCATTGAAGAAGCTGATATCAATGTTGTTCAACACACCAGCACGGCGCCAGTGGTCCCCCGACAGATACAAAGCTTTTTGCGGCGCGCCGGCGCACTTAATCGGCATGGGCGGCTGAGTAAACAGCGCCTTACCTTTCTGAAGACTACTGACTAACTCCCAGGTGTAAGGTGCCAAGTCATAGCGATAGTTCGAGGTGACGCCATTGCGTCCAAGGGTTTCTACCAGGCCATCGACGCCGTGCCAGTCCAGTTTTATACCCGGTGCAACGATAAGTCGGTCGTAATGGACGGGATGGCTATCTTCAAGCAGTACTCGATTTTTTTCGGGTTCAAAATTGCCGACTGCTGATTTGATCCATCGTACGCCCTCGGGAATAAGAGATGCCATTGTTTTTACGGTATCTTCCTGACGGAAAATCCCTCCGCCTACCATCGTCCAGCCTGGCTGGTAATAGTGAACCTCGGCGGGATCAATGATTGCGATGGAGAGAGCCTGTGTACGCGCCATGAGGCTGGACGCTACGGAGATACCCGCCGCCCCGGCGCCAACAATGACGATGTCGTAATGATCTTTCTTTGCTGCACCTCCGCCTGCCAGTTTTGGCTCGCTGGCGAGGGCGCCTCCAAGAGCATCGCTGAGGTCATAGCCGCAGTCTTTGGCGATGCGAAGTAGTTCGGCGTCATTTACGCCCTGTTTACGCTGATGCAGGCTCCATAGCGTGATAGATCGCGTGCCTGTCCGGCAAAACGCATGGACAGGGGCCTCCATTTTTGAAATGGCGCTGGAAAAGTCTTCAACATCCGTAGCAGAGAACTTTCCCGACACGATGGGCACGTAAGCAAGGGCTATACCCGCCGCTTCCGCAGCACTTCTGATTTCCGTAATTGTCGGTTGATCATTTGCCTCGCCGTCTGGGCGATTACAGATCAGTGATTTCACGCCTGCCCCGACAAGTGTCGGAATGTCACTTGCGGTGATTTGTGTCGAAACCGAAAAGGACTCGGTAACAGGTATCAGCGTTAGGCTCATTTTTTTATTCCTTTGCTGCGAGGTTGGAAAGGTCTGGGCCGCCAAATGCATTGAGTGGCAGTTTTAAGAAAAAACGTTCTCCGCTTTCAGGGGGAGGAACGTGACCGGCGCGCATGTTTATCTGTAGCGACGGCAAAATCAGATTCGGCATGCCCAGGGTTTTGTCTCGCTTCTCACGCATCGCCACAAACTCTTCTTCACTGATCCCTGCCTTGACGTGAATATTGGCTTCGAGCTCTGCTGAAACCGAGGTCTCAAACTGGAGTTCGCGATCGTTTGGCATGTAGTCATGACAAACAAAGATACGAGTAGCTTCGGGTAAGGCGAGGATTCTCTTGATAGAGCGAAAGAGCGTGGCGGCGTCGCCTCCGGGGAAGTCGCAACGCGCTGTTCCGAAATCTGGCATAAACAATGTGTCGCCTACGAAGGCCGCGTCGCCAAGTATGTAGGCCATGCAGGCGGGGGTGTGCCCCGGAGTGTGCATGGCGTAGCCCTCAAGGGAGCCAATGTTGATGCTGTCTCCTTCGGAAAGAAGCACGTCAAATTGGGAGCCGTCTCTAAGGAAGCCCGCTTCAGAATTAAACACGCCACCAAACACCGTTTGAACCGTCGTTATCTCTGATCCAATCGCGATTTTCCCGCCAAGTTTTTGTTGCAGATAAGGGGCGGCAGACAAGTGGTCGGCATGTACATGGGTTTCTAAAATCCACTCGAGAGATAAACCCTGCGTTTGTACGTGTTCAATGACGGCATCCGCGCCCTCGTAGCTGATAGTGCCGGATGGATAGTCGAGATTAAGTACGCTGTCGACGATAGCGCAGGCGTTACTGCCGGGGTCTTTGACGACGTAGGTGAGCGTATTAGTGGGTGCATCAAAAAAGTGTGTGACGTCGGCTGTAGCTGTCATGTCATGCGCTCCTGTTAACTGCTTCTATATAATCTATAGCAATAAGCATATAACCAAAGTATAACGCAGTCTTGAGCAAAGAAAATTGATCTGTGTCGTTTTTCTGTTTGTTCTAGATCTGGTGGCCATCCGAATTGAGGCTGAGATGGAGCTCCATATCGATCCGGTGCATATCAGGGCCCCAGCCATCTCGTATCGTTTTGACTTCAAATGCTGAGAATTTAGTGAAGAACGGTGCTGATTTGTGGCTCGCTGCAATACATAGCACTGTGGTTTTCAGTTCTATTGCTCGAGCAACTGCTCGCTTCATGATTGTCGATCCAAGGCCGAGCCCCTGACTCTCTCGTGCCAAAAGTATCCAGTTCAGTGAACTATGCCGCCCTCTACCCGACACGCCATAGGCACCGACGACCCTGTCGTTTCGCGTCGCTACGACGTACGAGGGCGTTTCTCTTAAAAACCCTTCGTAATCAGCGCGCTCGTTTGGGGCAAAAAACTCTGGACAGTTCTCGTCAAAAAGCGCCAGGCAGCACGCGAGGTCGTCGGGGCGATAAGTCCTGAAGCTGGCGGTGTTTTGAAGTGCGGGCATTGCCAGAGTATCTGCTGGGCATCTCGCTCGATGCAAGGATTAGCCGCTACATATTGGTTTTTGGGGGAGGCTTTGGTCGAGCGTGGCGTTCGCTTGTGTAAACATACCTAGCTGTGTGAGACTCAAATCCACACAACACACAATCTCGCCTTTTTATGGAAGACGGGAGAACATCACTACCGATCGAGTGCTTAATCTATGGCATATATCTACGACGCCGTGAGAACCCCGCGTGGCAAAGGCAAGCCTCAGGGTGCTCTGGCATCAATGAAACCCGATGAGTTGGTGGCTAGCCTTGCGCGCTCGATTTCAGAGCGGGGCGCAGGCCCCTTGGCACCCGACGCCTTGATGCTTGGCGCTGTGGGACAAGTGGGTGCTCAAGGCGGCAATATTGCCCTCGTATCGAAATTCCGTGCAGAGCTTCCGGATTCGACCGCCGCGGTATCTATCAATAACTTCTGCGTATCCGGTTTGACGGCCATGGGACAGGCTCACGCGATGGTGGAATCGGGCCAAGCCGATTCTGTGCTCGCCGGCGGTGTCGAAATGATGTCTCGCGTTCCGTTTATGGCAGATAAGGCTGATTTTTATTCAGACGCTACATTGCCGACCCGGAGTCGCTACCTGCTGGTGGCACTCGCTGCTGACCGACTAGCTGAAGATCAAAACATCCCACGGGAAGCCCTCGATGAAGCTGCGCTGCGTTCGCAACAAAGATCAGCGGCAGCGGAAAGCACCCCGCTCGTAGCATCGCGTATCAATATCAATGGACTAGACCATGAAGAGTGCGTTCGGGTTGGAACGAGTGAAACTCTTGCTGCGATGGAGCCCGCGTTTGGTGCTGCAGCAGAACATTACAGAGACATTCTCGGTCGCGAAATCGACCACCGACACACCATAGCCCATGCGCCACCAATATCGGATGGTGCAGGTCTCGCTTTGATCGGTGCAGAGGGAGCGATTGATGCTGCGCCCCGAGCTCGCATTGTCGCCTGCGCCGAAGTGGGAGGAGACCCAGCCGAGTCACTCACAGCAAGCTTTGCCGCTATGCGTAAAGTTTTGGAGCGTTCGGGCTTGTCCTTGAGTGACATGGATCGCGTCGAATTTATGGAAGCCTTCGCGGTGACAATTGTGCAGTTTATGCGCGACTACGATGTGTCCTTGGATCGCGTAAACGTGAGCGGGGGGCATATGGCAAAGGGTCACCCTCTGGGAGCTTCCGGAGCGATCCTGTTGTCGACGCTTTTGGATACGCTGGATGCCGCTGAGGGCCGCTATGGACTCGTAGTGGCCGCGGGCGCCTCGGGGGCCGGCAGCGCCATGATAGTAGAGCGACTAGGATAATCAGCATGACCAATGAAGATAAACGCAGCGAATTGATTGCCAAGCATTCGGCGACACTCGAACAAGCCGTTGATGCTGTAAAAACACGTAAGAGTTGGAGTCCTTACAAGGATTCACCATCCACCAAGATCCACGGTCCGGATAAGCCGGGTGCGGGTAAAGCGGCGTTTGAAGCTCGACTGAACAAGCGCTTCGAGATTGACCTGCCGGGCATCACCGGTTGGTCTGGAGAGGAAATCTCGCCCTTTACGCAAAAGTCTTTGGGTATCAGTTACCCCTTGTGTGACCCCGAGGAGATTATTGCGTCTTCTACGGCCGCTATGAGCGATTGGTCGAAGGTGTCGCCGGGTTTGCGCATAGCACTGTGTATTGAAATGGCAGATCGGCTCTACGACAACAATTTTGAGATGGCACACGCGGTGATGCATGTTGCGGGGCAGAGTTACACGCAGGCCTTTAGCGGCTCAGGTCCTAATGCCCTTGATCGCGGTATTGAGGCTCTGGCTTACGCTGCCATAGCCATGGACAATGTGACGCCTAGTGCGGAGTACCACCGCCAGTTCGGCGGTGACCAGGTGGCCTTAGAAAAGACCTACACGCTGGTGCCCCGCGGTGTGGGTCTGGTGATCTGCTGCGCATCGTTTCCGACCTGGAACGCCTACCCCGCAATGTTTGCGAGCCTGGCTGCAGGTAACCCCGTCGTAGTCAAACCCCATCCCATAGCCATTTTGCCTATGGCCATTGTTGTGGAGCGCTGCAGAGAGGTATTGGCAGAGTTTGGTTTTGATCCAAACCTAGTCGCGCTAGCTACGGATACGGTAGCCGAGCCTGTGGCTGGCAAGTATGTAGAGCACCCCGCAATACAGATTATCGACTTCACCGGCAGCCCTCGCTACGGGGGTCACCTGGAGCGAACTGTGACGGGGAAACTTCTGTACACCGAGACAGCTGGGGTCAACAGCGTGGTGGTAGAGTCAGTTGGTGACCTTGCTGAGTCCATGCGCGCCATAGCCCGAGCGTCGAGTCTGTTTTCCGCACAGATGTGTACGAGTCCGCAGGTCGTCTATGTGCCAAAGGATGGCATTGATACCTCAGCAGGCCACGTCAGCTTTGAACAGGTGGCTCAGTGTATCGTTGATGAGATAGACAGTATTGCCGCTAACCCCAAAATGGCGGCCGGAATAATGGGAGCAGTGCAGGCACAGCTGAGCCTCGATGTGGTCAGCGAGGCGGCGGATATGGCCATGCATGAAGGTCTGGAGATTCTTCGCGAAAGCGCTTCCTATGATCATCCGGATTTTCCGGATGCGCGCACGCGATCCTTGCTCGTAATTTCTGCGCGATCAGAGCACAAGGAGATGTACGCCGAAGAGCGCTTTGGCCCGGTACTTTTTATCGTTGCAGCTGATAGTGCAGATGCAGCTGCCGAGGAGGCGACGGAGTTGGCACGCACCCGAGGCACGATTTCCTGCTACATGTATTCCACCAATGAGGTCTTTATAGACAGCTGGGTAGACGTTTACGCCCGTGTAGGTGCAAACCTGACGATCAATCTCACCGGTGCTATGTGGATTAACTTTGCCGCGGCATACAGCGACTATCACGTTACCGGGTTGAATCCGGCCGGCAATGCGTGCCTTGCCGATCTCTCCTTTGTGGCGTCGCGTTTCCGTATTGCGCAGCGCAGGCGACCGATCGCCAAAACCGCCGCGTGAGCCCATCGGTCCACATCATCGGCGCGTCCATGACGCCCTTTGGCAAGCGGCTCGATGACACGGTAAAGACTTTAACGTCACAGGCTGTGGCCGAGGCGCTGCAGGACGCAGGATTGCAGCAGGGCGACATTCAGTCAGCGTGGTTCTCCAATACAAGGCAACCCATGCTGGAAGGACAAAACACAATACGCGGACAAATCGCGCTGCGCGCAGCGGGTATCGAAGGTGTTCCAATCATTAACGTGGAGAACGCCTGTGCGTCAGGCTCCACAGCAACTCATCAAGCCATGACTGCAATCCGAGCCGGCATGGTTGACGTGGCTTTAGTCGTGGGCGCGGAGAAGATGGTCTACAAGGATCGTCCAGAGAAAGTAGCGGCCGCCTTCGCTGGAGGCACCGACATTCACGATCGCCAAAGTGTTCTTGATTACATCGTATCCATGGGCGGCGAAGCTCCCGGCCCTGATCGCAGTGTCTTCATGGATCTTTACGCGGCGCAGGCAAAGGTGCATATGGAGCGCTTTGGAACGACCCAAGAGGACTTTGCTCGCGTAGCAGCCAACACTCATTGTCACGGTCAACACAATCCTAAGGCGCAGTACCACACACCATTTACCGTCGAAGAGGTGCTTGCCGACAAACCGGTCGTAGATCCGTTTACTCGAGCCATGTGCGCGCCGGTAAGCGATGGCGCCGCTGCTCTAGTGCTTTGCAGCGACAAGGCTCTGATGCGTCTGGGCCAATCGAGAGCGATTAGATTGCGTTCACTGTCGCTCTTGAGTACGACAGCGCGAGATAAGCTCGATTATGAAAATCACATTAGCCGTCGCGCCGCAGAAGCAGCCTATGCTGAGGCTTCGATTGATGCTCGGGATGTCGATGTCGTCGAAGTCCACGACGCGACAGCCTTCTCAACGGTGCAACAGATCGAGAATTTGGGCCTTTGTGCGCCGGGCGAAGTCGGCGGCAGACTTTCAGACGGAGATTTTAAGCTTGGTGGAAAGACGCCAGTGAATCCGTCCGGTGGGTTACTGGCTAAAGGTCATCCCGTGGGCGCTACCGGTATTGCGCAACTTTATGAGCTGGTTACTCAGCTACGCGGGGAAGCTGGTGCTCGACAGGTTGCTGGTGCTCGCATTGGCGTAGCCGAGAACGGCGGCGGTTTCCTCGGGGTAGAGGAAGGCGTAACCACCGTTACGGTTCTGGAAGGTCCCCAGCGATAACAACAGGAAGTCGGCATGAGTAAGAGAGATCCGTTGAAGCTTCGTTTGCCCGTGTTCTGCGCGCCCATGTTTTTGGTCTCCGGTCCCGAGTTAGTTATCGCTGCCTGTAAAGCCGGCATCTCTGGATCGTTTCCATCCACGAACACTCGCAGCATCGAGGAGCTTGACCAGTGGATGGCCGAAATCTCGGGGGCTCTCACGCCCAATGATGCGCCTTGGGTAATGAATCTCATCACACACTCTTCGTACACCCGTCTAGAGGAAGAGTTAGCCCTGGTTGCGAAATACAAACCCGCTGCCGTAATTACGGCCTTGGGCTCACCAAAACCCGTAATGGAAACGGTTCACGGCTACGGCGGCTTGGTGTTCGCAGACGTCGTGAGTTTGAAGCTGGCAAAAAAGGCAGCTGATGCGGGGGTGGATGGTCTCGCTTGTATCAGTGCGGGTGCTGGAGGCCATACCGGACAGTTGTCACCCTTTGCATTTGTGTCTGCCATCCGAGAGTTCTTTGAAGGATTCATCGCGGTGGGTGGCGGAATATGTGATGGGGCGGGTGTTGCTGGCGCAATAGCGGCTGGAGCCGACTACGTCTACATGGGAACTCGTTTTCTACCTACGGAGGAAAGCATGGCGCAGCAGGAGTACAAAGAAATGGTGATTGCTGCCACGTCAGAAGACTTGGTCATATCCTCCGCCATTACGGGCACCCAGGCATCATGGCTGAAAGCCAGCGTCGAACAGGCCGGGATAGATGTCGATACAGAAGCTCCCATGGGGCGTGACTATTCCGGAGCGGGCGACAGCAAACGCTGGAGGGACATCTGGGCTGCGGGGCAGGGCGTCGGCCGTAGTCGAAAGGTAGAACCCTTGGCAAGTATTGTTGATGACTTGGATCGTGAGTACCGGGAAGCGATTCGACGCTTTCAGTCGATGACAGCTGCGTAAGGGGATTGCCCCATGAACGATATCCTCAAAGGCATTCGTGTATTGGATTTTGGCCGGTACATCGCCGGTCCGTTTTGCGCGACGCTCCTTGCAGATCTCGGTGCCGATGTTATACGCATAGAAAAACCTGGCGGTGGCGAAGATCGCTATACCGTGCCGATCAGTGACGGTGGAGAAGGGGCCTACTATGTGCAGCTTGGGCGTAACAAGCGCGGTCTAACTCTCAATCCAAGATCTGATGACGGCCGCGAAATCATGCGCCGTCTTATAGAGTCCGCTGATGTCGTTGTTGCAAACCTTCCTTTTCCCGCACTAAAAAAACTCGGACTCGATTACGAAACCTTAACGAGCATTAAACCGGACATTATCCTAACCACAGGTTCCGCATTTGGATCGGAGGGGCCTTTTGCGACCCGTGGCGGCTTTGACACCGTGGCTCAAGCAATGTCAGGAGGAATGTTCCTCAATGGAAAACCCGGATTGCCGGGAAAATCCTTTGCGCCTTACACCGATTTTGGCACGGCGTCTTTCAGCGCCTTTGGCACGCTAGCGGCCATTCTTCACCGCAACAAAACCGGAGAAGGACAAATTGTAGAGGGGACGCTGCTTGGCACCGCACTGACCTTCAATAACGCGGCGCTCATGGAAGAAGCGGTACTCGGTATCGGTAGACAAGGCTCGGGAATGCGCGGGCAGTACAACGCGCCCACGGATACGTATGAGACGAGCAACGGCTGGGTGACCGTTCAAGTAGTGGGCGGCGGCCTTTTTAAACGCTGGGCCACATTGATGGGTGAGACTCGTTGGTTAGAAGATCAACGCTTTGGCACGGACCAATCCCGAGGGGATCACGGCGACATCATAGGAGCGCGCATGGCCGATTGGTGTAAGCAGCGCACTAATGAAGAAGTCCTCTCAGAGCTGGCCGCTGCCGGCATCCCTTGTGGCGAGATGTTAAGCCCGAGAGAAACACTGCAGAACGAGCACGTAGTAGCAGCCGAGATGTTAAAGCCGATGGAATACCCTGGTGTGCCTCGCCCGGCACCCATTGCCGAGCATCCCGTGCGCTATTCCCGCACTTCCATGGGCGAATTCCAACGGGCGCCGACACTGGGCGAACACACGAATGAGATTCTCGCGGAGATTGGTTACGACACTGATGCGATCGCTCGATTCAAGTCTGAGGGGGTGATTTGAGTTTGGTCTGTGTCACCGATAAGCGGCTCAAGGCGTCTTGAACAATGCTGCTGTTGTGTAGTCTAATAACTTGCGTAAACATACTAACACCCACGGTGGTCGCTGAGACCGTTCGGAGAGCACTATGAATAAGCCTTTGGTAGATCCTGATGCGCCTTTTGGGCACGGCCATGGTCCCCATTTAACCGGAACATTCGCGCCAATTGCTGACGAACTGGTACTGCACAATCTCGAGGTGGAAGGGGAGATCCCGCGAGATCTAAACGGTGTTTATCTGCGCAACGGCCCCAATCCACGATTTGAGCCTAAAGGCGCTCATCACGTTTTTGATGGTGACGGAATGATCCACGCCGGTGAGTTTCGCAATGGCCAGTTCACTTATCGGAATCGCTATATTCAAACCGCCGGCGCCCGGCAAAACCTCGATGCGGGGGAAGAAACATTCTGGGGGGTTCGTAACTCCGAGAAGGGCAGTAATGATAAGCCCATGGCGGATGTATCCAATACAGACGTTATCGGCCACGCAGGGAAGGCATTGACCAGTTGGTATCTGGCGGGCATCCCTCATATTGTCGATCCCATCACCCTAGAGACGGTTAAAGCAGCGCCCGAGTACGTCAGCGGCTTTGGCAATGGCATGTCCGCGCATCCAAAGGTCGACGAGTACACCGGCGACCTAATGTATTTCGACTACTTCACGGAAAAGCCTCATATGAGTTACGGAGTAGTCGATGCGACAGGAAAGCTCGTGCATCACGTGCCTATAGAGCTTCCGGGAGATCGCCTGATGCACGACATGGGAATCACTGAAAACTACTCTATACTTCACGATGTTCCGGTGTATCACGACGAAGAAGCGCTTAAGGCCGGGCGGCATAAGATCGTGTTCAATTCGGATCTTAAAATGCGCTTTGGAGTAATCCCCCGGTTTGGCGCGTCAGATAGCATCAAGTGGTTCGAGTTTTCGTCGTGCTTTCTTTATCACGTTGTGAATTGCTGGGAAGAGGGCGATGAGATTATTCAAATCGCTTGTCGGTACATGCCGGCCAAGAATGCCGATGGCAGTATTAATCAAGAGCGCACTGCAAAAATGATCGGCGGCTTGATGATGGACGCTCGGTTGTGGCGTTACAGCATGAACGTCAAAACGGGTGAAACCAAAGAAGAGTGCCTAAACCCCGATTACAACATCGAGTTTCCTAGTTATAACAGCGCGTTAACGGGACGGCCTACGCGGTGGGGCTATTTCATCGATCACCATCCCACGGACTTCCGCTGGGTCGGTGTACGGAAAATGAATCTCGAAACAGGCGAGTGCGGCGGTTCATGGTCAGACGATGAGGATCATTGCTGGTACAGCGAACCGTGGTTCGCGCCTGCTGACAGCCCCAAAAGCGAAGATCACGGGTACCTGGTCGTGTTCTGTTGGAACGATAAAACCGAAGTTCAGGAGCTACAGGTTTTTGACGCGCAAGCTATGGACAAGGGCCCCGTGGCGCGGATCAAGGTGCCTCGACGCATCCCGCTAGGGTTCCACGGTTGCTGGATGAAGCCACGGCAGATTGAGGGCTGGGATAGCGCAGCATAATTGGCGCTTCAATCGGTCTCCATCCACCTTCAGCCTTCACTTCTCAAGCAAGGTCAGCTTGTAGACCGTATCTTGAGGGTGAACCTGCTCACGACAGGCGGAGCAAGCCATTTTGATTTTGAGTGGGTGTTCGCAGAGCTGGTGTGTGAGTATCTGCGGAGCTCCGTTTGGCGTTGGCAGCCATTCATCCCCCCATGCCATTAGCGCCACAATAATCGGGAAGAGGCTCAGGCCTTTATCTGTGAGGCGATATTCGATTCGGCGGGAATCCCCAGGCACAGCCTGCGAACAGATCACAGCCGCATCAGAGAGCTCCGAGAGTCTTGCTGACAGAATGTTTGTCGCAATGGCGGTGTCTGTAAGAATCTCCTGGAACTGACTCACTCCACTAAACAGCGATCGCAAGATCAGTGTGGCCCATCGGTCGCCGATAATGCGCACCACATCATCTAACAGCCTATTGACCGGTCTTGCGGTTTGCCGCCGGCGACGCCGATACATCGATTCGTTGAAACCTGCGCCGGGTCCTTCGGACCAAATGACATCTTCCGGTCTTATCAGGGCATGACAAGCCTTGCAGGTCGCTTCCGGCTCACTGAGCTGACCACATTTTTTGTGCGTGAGTTCTACCGACAATGCGTCGGGTTTTTCGCTCCACTTACGCTCCCAATTCAGCATCGCTAGCGCGAGAGGGAAAAGTGCGACGAACTTTTCGGTACCTCTATATTCGAAGCGCTTAAGGTTGTCACTATAGGCGACCTTTATCATGCACTCATTGCTGACCAGGCGCTTTAGACGGTCGCTTACAACGGTTTTTAGAAGGCCTGTCTCTTTGCAGAACTCGTCAAAACGGCGAGCGCCTAACCAGTAACTCTCGAGTATGAGGAGAGTGGGTGTGTCGCCCACAATTTCCAGTGCCCGCCATATGGAGCAGCTGCGAATCAACTTGACCTTGCTGGAGGCTTTGGACACTTTGTTCCTATTAGAGTTTGATGCTTAATGGTACGCGCTCGCCAGCGTCGCGGCCGCGTAACCGGTGCAACAATAACATCCCCTGCAAGCGTTAGAGATAGACTGACGTAATACTCACAGGAGAAAAGAGATGAACTTCGTAAGAGTGGAGCTTGCTCAATCCGAAGAACTGATTCGCGTTTGCGCCGAGTCGTTTTCTGATTCGGAGGGCGAGGCATCGGGCGCTGAAATCGCGAGTCTCGTGAAGGATTTGCTGAGGTATTTTGATGAAGAGCGTGCCGAGGGATTTGCTGCAGTGGAGGAGGGTAGCTTTATTGGCGCTATTGTCTTCAGCGAGTTGATGTTAGCCGATGGAACCCAAGCGTCGCTTTTGTCGCCGGTGGCGGTCCGGACCGACAAGCAGTCAACGGGCGTTGGCCAACAACTGATTAGGCACGGTCTTCAGCAACTGTCAGAGGAGGGGGCAGATGTCGTGTTCACCTATGGCGACCCCGCATATTACTCACGCTTCGGGTTTCTCCCGATGGAAGAGACGCAAGTAGCAGGGCCGTATCCTCTATCGTTACCCCATGGCTGGCAGGCGTTATCACTTCAGGGCAACGATTTGGCTGTGCTTCAAGGCTCTGTGCGTTGCGTGGAAGCTTTCGCGAAGCCAGGTCTTTGGTAACTGGAACTTTTAGCACCCCAGCCGACTTTAGTGGACTGCAATTGGTAGTACGAGTTTAGAGAGGGTTCATTGTGAAAGGCGTTTCAAGATGGACCGATAGCGCTCGAACTCATTTACGTGGGGCCAGTGTGCCGACGAAGCAAACTCGAAATACTCTTTCTGCGGTGCATCGATAACGTCGAAGTAAGCTTTGGCAACCTCGGTTACGGTGTGTTGATCATAGCGGCCCTGAAAAAAGTAAACCGGGATTTCAAAACGACGATGCGTCGTCATCAGATCCGCGTTGATCGCATCCGTCCAAAGCTTGTCTATAGAGATCTCACTGCCCCTTAAAGCGTTCAATTTATCGGATATTGAGTAACCGCGGTACAGCGTGAACGTCAAGTATGTGTCTAGCATCGACATAAAAATGGACCCATCGGGTTTTTCAAGGGGCCTCATGAGGGTGCGTTCGATGCCAACGGCCCGAAGCCATTCCTCAGGACTGGGGTAGGGTGGAGGGCCGAGGCTCTCGAGCTCATGAAGAGCCTTTTGATCTCCCGCCTGCGTTAGCTGCTGAACCGTGAAGTTGTAGGAGAGGAGTTCGGCGCGCCTGGAGTCAGCCATTTGGCCTATACCAAAGTAAGCCGCGAACAATTTCGGTCGTTCAGTAGCCATGTGTGTGGCGACCAGCGTTCCCCAGGAATGACCCTGAAGATAGAGCTTGTCTTTGTCGAAGCGATCAAGGAGATACTCGCTGACTGCGAGGCCATCTTCGACTATCTGCTCAAGACTTAGATCATCCGTTGATGCATCAGCAAAGTAGCTTGCGCCCGCGCCGCGTTGATCCCAATAGACGACGGTAAAGAGGTCCTCAATATCAAAGCCCTTTGAACGAAGAATGGCCTGATCGGGGCCGCCGGGACCTCCATGCACGTGCAGTAAAATTGGATTTGTCCGGTTCTGCCCTCGCATCAGGATTCGCTGGTTCGCCCCGTTTACTTCAATGTCCAGGATCTCTGCTATGGGTGCTGCAGCACTCCTAGGCATTTTAGGCGTCGTCTTGGGGCTCACTACGATGAGTGTTGTGGTAACAGTGAAGACAAACAAGAGAAGGGCAATAAGTACGTTGCGCATCAATGCGGGTTCCGATATTTATAGATCTCTGGCGAACAGCCTAAACCAATCTAGGTTCTTGGAGTTAATCTAATGGGCACTATCTATCCAGCGCCAGAGCTAAGCGATCTGCATCAGATCCTCGATAAAAATGATCTACCCACAAGCGATCTCGCTGACCTGGATCTCAATCACTTTTTCAGTTGCGGAGAGTCCCCCGACATCAAGGGCGTTGTCGGCGTCGAAGTGTATGGCAGCTATGGTCTACTGCGATCCCTTGCCGTGGATCCGAGGGGCCAAGGTCAGGGTGTCGGTAAAGCGCTGCTGGAGCACCTATACGCGCATGCGAGGTCTGTCGGAATCTCAGACTTGTATCTACTCACTGAAACCGCGGAAACCTACTTTGAGCGTCAAGGGTTCGAATATGTTTCCAGAGCATTGGCCCCTGAGGTAATAAAGCAGACGCGTGAGTTCAGCAGCTTGTGTCCAGACAGCGCTGCGGTTATGCGTAGAACGCTGTAACGATTTGCTTCATCGATATTATTGGGACCCCGTCAGCTTATTACTGCCGGTGCTTAACGTGGGCAACTCAGCATTGCCGTTCGGAGAGCACGCTGACAACTTGTCATCGATCGAGGTAGTACGCTGAGCCAGAGCACAGGCTTTGACGCCCGTCGATGCTGAGATGCAGCCGCATACGGCCACACCTAACACTGCGCATAATACATATTATGTTAAATAAAGTATTTGCTAACTAGTTGGCGTTGTGGCTTTGCGATTACAACCCCGCCAGCTAACCCCACTACCGCCGAAGTTTTTCTCCCACAGATCGATATTTAAGCGAATGCACAATTAGTTAGCGCGGCCCGCCTGTGACATAACCGACACATCGATTGCATAAGCGTTAGCAAAGGTCCGACAGCTCATAAAAACACTAGTTGATATATTTTCACCATTAATTTACGGTTTTTGTAACGACCCTTAATGATGAACACCTCCGAGAGCTACTGGATGACAGAAAGCGTACTGACTGAGGGTTTTGCCACCTTCATACGAGGGGCTTGGAAAGAACGGCAAGCCGGCTTTGTAGGCTACGACGCTAACCGCCAGTTGATAGCGCAGCATTGTGATCGTCTGCTTCCTGCAAGCCTGGACGATCTGTTGGTGGGTGCTGCGACATTGGTTAGCGAGGCTCAGTACTCCATCCACTTGTGTGAACACACCAGGGACGCCTCCGAGGGCCCTGAAATAATTGGTGTTGTTGAATCTCACGCAGATCCAAAGTGGGCTGTGGCGATGGTGCCCAACTTTCGGAGACGTATCTGGGACATCATGCGGCGCACACCGGTTGCGATGATTCGTGTAGATCCTCAGTTTAACGCCCTAGACGCCACTCCCGCTGCGCAAACACTGTTTGCTAGGCACCCTGCCCCGTTTACTGGCAGTAACTGGATGTCTTGCTTTGAAAACGACATCCGCGACAGTTTGCTCAAACTCTCGAAACACGGCGGTTCCGTAGAGGCGCGGCTATCGACGGGAGATGGTGAAACGAGTGACTTCTATCTTCGTTTATTAGAAGACCCAGGCGAGCGCTACATTCACTATGTCATGGTCAGCAAGTACCAAGTGGGTCAAAGCACCGGCGCCCCCATCATGGGTCAGGCGTTAGATGTCGATACCATGACCGGAGTGCTGTCGCGTCGCGGGCTCTTCTCTTTTGCCGAGAAAGCTCCGCCCGATGGTGATTTTGCAGGCCTTTCCATAATCGACATGGTAGACATGGAAGGCGTTAATCAAATGTACGGTCATGCTGCGGGTGACGCTGTCCTGAAGTCTGTAGGCCAGCGATTGCGTCACCATAGCGGCAAGCACGACGTCACCGCGCGGGTGAATGGCTCGACCTTTGCCGTTCTCATGCGCCGAGACTCACGCGACCTCAGCATAAAGGCTATGACAAGAACGTTAGTTGATGCTGTCGTACAGCCAATTACGGTCACTGTTAACGGCAGATCGACTCAATTGAACATCCAGTGCTACGCAGGTATCTGCGAACACTCCAGGGACGCCGGTGGGCTTACCAGCGAAAACCTCGATAAGTGCCTGCATGACGCAAAAGTAGCCCTGAACACGACCCGTGGTTCTGTAGATGAAACTGTTGTTTTGTTTACTCCCAAGCTTGAGGTCGAGAGAACTTTAAGACGGCACAAAAGCGACGAATACCAGCGACTGAATCAAGATCGCGCAATTCGAACCTATGCACAGCCTATCTACGATGTTTCCGGTAAAGAGCTCATTGGCATCGAGGCACTGAGTCGCCCTTCACAACCGCTGATTCACCACCAATCAATCTACGACCTTATTGAAACTTGTCGTACCACTGGAGGTACCACAGGATTTTTCGATCTACTGATGCACAAAAGCTTACTCTCATTTAGCCAATTGATTCAGTCGCACAAAAGCCTCGAGGGCATTCGTCTCAATCTCAACGTTGATGTAGCGCAGGTGCGCGAGCGCGGCTTCGCCAAGCGTTTGTGCTCGCGTTGCACCCAAGCGGGCGTGGCGCCGCATCAAGTGTATGTGGAGCTCACCGAGTCAGCGTTGATGGAGTACTCTAGAGTCTTAATCAGCGAGCTCAAAAAACTCCGCGATTGCGGATTCATGCTGTCTATGGATGACTTCGGAACCGGCTTCAGTTCGCTCAAACGTCTTCTGGATTATCAGTTTGATCAGCTGAAGATCGACCGCTACTTCATTGAGCGAAGTGTGAACGACCCCCGCGCTCGCCTGTTGCTGAAACACATGACTGAATTCGGACAGTCCTCAGGTATGGAGATCCTGGCCGAGGGTGTGGAATCCCATGACGAACTCTCTATCTGCAGCGAAGCAGGCGCCAATCTCGTCCAGGGCTATCTATTTGGACGCCCTGCCCCTATTGAGGACTTACCCGCTATGCTCAAGACGGCAACAATTTCCAACAGTCTTCGTATTGCATAGCGATCTCTAAGCCAAGGCGTCGCTTAGTTTTTGGCACCTGGGCTGAGGTAGCCTGGGCCACGAACCGCTCTACCAGCGTCCGCGCCTGTGTGCTCTCCATCAGCCACTACGGGTACACCGTTCACCAAAACGTGATCAACACCGGTCGAATAGACATGGGGTTGATCAAAGGTCGCATGGTCAGCCACTCCTTCAGCATCAAACACCACCAAATCAGCGTAAAAGCCTTCTGCAAGCCGGCCACGTTCGACAATACCTAGGGTAGTTGCGGGTAACAGCGTCAAACGCCTCACAGCCTCCTCCAGGCTTATAACTCGTTCTTCGCGCACATAGCGCCCCAGTAATCGTGCGACGTTGCCATAGGCTCGTGGGTGCGCCGCCTGACTAAGCTTGTCTCCTTTGGCAGCTATGGCTTGCGCGTCAGATCCGAACATCATCCACGGCTGGCGTATCTGGGCTTTTAGATTGTCTTCGTTCATAAGGAAGTAAACCGTATCGACTCGTGAACCATCAGCGATCACTAAATCGATAATCGTATCTCGCGGATCCTGGCCTAAGCTTTTGGCCACTTCGGCCACCGTCTTGCCCTGATACTTCTGGAGTTCAGGGTTTCTAAAGCCGATGAGAAGCATTCCTTCGGGGCCCGCAAAGTACCCAAGGTTTTCCCAGTCCTTGGCATTCTGGGCCATCTCCCGCTTGACCCGCTCGCGTACTTCTGGATCTCGGAGACGCTCCGCCCACTGCTCGTAGCCTCCCGCTTGCACCCATGTGGGCATCGCCGCATCCAGACCCGTAGCGCCTGCCGTATAGGTATACATATCGGCGGTAACCTCGCCGCCGCCTGCTGCGTAGGCATTAATACGCGAGATCGCCTCCTCCATTTTTGGCCAGTTAGGCGTGCCCCCAGCTTTCAGGTGATGGATCTTTACGGGTACGCCCGCCTCCCTGCCGATACGAAAAGTTTCTTCAATGGCTTCCAGCAACATGTTCCCTTCACTGCGCATATGCGCCGTGTAAATGCCGTTGTGTCGAGCCGCAACTTCGGACAGCGCTATGAGCTCCGCCGTGTCTGCGAAGGTACCGGGCGCATAGATCAGTGCGGATGTTAAGCCTAATGCTCCGTCAGTCATTGCGCTTCCCACTTGCGCTTGCATAGCGACGAGTTGCTCAGGTGTTGGGGCGACATCATCAGATCCTAGAACATTTACGCGCACCGTCGCCGCCGAAACGAAGGTCGCGAAGTTGACGGAGACGCCGCTTGCCTCGACGTATTCCAAATACTCGTCAACAGAGCTCCAGGGGAGTTCTTCTAAGGAGAGGTTTCTGCTTTGAGCGAACTGCGCACGAGATCGATTGGTCAGGGGCGCTAAAGATACTTCACTGAGCACCTCAAAGGTGACGCCCTGCAGTACATCACTCATAGCTCGACCGTCATCAATGAGGGATGTATGTGCGTGACTAAGCAAGTTGAAGAACCCCGGGGCTACGGCCCTGCCTTCTGCGTTGATTTCGATGCCGGCCGATTGGCCGTCTAACTCACCGATGAAGGCGATACGATCCCCTTCGACGCCGATATCGGCCTCGTATGCTGCGCCACCACTGCCATCGTAGATGGTCCCGTTACGCACGATCACGTCGTATTCGGAAGCCTGACTTATCCACGACATGACGGAGGCGATACATACCATCGCCAATTGCACTAATGACCGACTCATTGAAACGCCTTTATCAGACTCAGTAGTTGCTGTGTTAGCCACCTTGGTCGTTTTTCAGCGCTTTGGCAAACGCGTTTGCCAAAGCCCCACTTGGCTTCGCTTGGGTGTTAGGCGACCGGGTTGTTCCCCTGCTCCGATCACCCTGCTTTTTATCTTGGGAGCGAGCAGACCTTGGCGTTGGCTTAGACCTTCGCCCGCCAGATTTTTCCCTGCCACCCTCAGCTTCAAGCTTGTCTTTCGCACTATCGCTCAAGCGCATACTCAATCCGATCCGTTGTCTCGTCACATCCAGCGCCATCACTTTGACTTTTACTATGTCGCCTGCCTTTGCCGCGTCTCGGGGGTCCTTCACAAACTTCTCCGACATGGCCGAGATGTGTACCAAGCCGTCCTGGTGAACGCCGACATCTACAAACGCACCGAAGCTTGTAACGTTGGTCACAGTACCCTCGAGCACCATGTCGAGCTCCAGGTCGGTGATTTTTTCTACACCGTCCTGAAGCCTAGCCGTTTTGAACTCAGGTCTCGGGTCGCGGCCTGGTTTTTCCAGTTCTCGCAGAATGTCGGTCACCGTCGGTAGACCTACCTGCTCGCTAACGTACTGCTGCGCGTTCACCGCTCTGAGAAAGGGGCTATCGGCGATGAGGCTTTGGAGTTCACGGCCGTTTTCCTTGGCTATTGCTTCCACAACCGGGTAGGACTCGGGATGCACGGCTGAACGATCCAAGGGGTTCACTCCATCCATTACTCGCAGAAAACCGGCGGACTGCTGAAAGGTCTTGGCCCCCATCCCCGGAACATCCAGTAACGCTTTGCGGCTGGAGAAGCGCCCTTTGGCGTCGCGCAAAGCGACAATATTGTCGGCGACGCGAGCACTCAAGCCAGATACCCGTGCGAGTAAAGGGCTCGATGCGGTATTGATGTCTACGCCGACCGCATTTACGCAGTCCTCAACAACAGTATTGAGCTGTCTGCCGAGCTGCAGCTGGCTTACATCATGTTGGTATTGCCCTACGCCTATGGATTGCGGATCGATTTTCACAAGCTCGGCCAAGGGGTCCTGGAGGCGTCGCGCGATGGAGACTGCCCCGCGGATGGTTACGTCCACGTTGGGAAATTCTTTTGCGGCGAGCTCTGACGCTGAATAGATGGATGCGCCCGCCTCGTTCACAATGACACGCCTCACCGACAATTGTGGCTTGCTCGCGAGCATTTCTGCGACGAAGCGATCCGTCTCGCGACTGCCCGTCCCGTTGCCAATACTGATCAATTGCACGCCGTGCCGTTCGATCATAGCCAATAGCGTAGCTGCTGCTTCCTGGGTTTTATTCTGTGGCGGAGTGGGGTAAATGGTCGCCTGATCCACCAGTTTCCCCGTTGCATCTACTGTAGCTACCTTAACGCCGGTGCGTAGTCCCGGGTCGAGACCTATCGTTACCTGCGGTCCGGCCGGGGCGGCGAGTAAAAGATCCTTCAAATTGCTAGCAAAGACTCCGATGGCTTCTGTTTCTGCTTTTTCGCGCAACAGCATCAAAAGATCGCTTTGTATGTGAACCGACAACTTAACCGACCAAGTCCATCGAACAACCTCAGATAACCATTTATCAGCAGGCCGTTTTTGATCTTGAATGTGCCAATGCTTGGCAATCATTCCTTGGCAGGGGTGCACATCGGCACTGTTTTCATCGGGTGTCAGCCGTAAGTCCAGCATGAGGATGCCTTCGTTCCGTCCGCGAAACATCGCCAGGGCACGATGAGATGGCACAGACTGCAGAACTTCGGTGTGCTCAAAATAATCACTAAACTTCGCACCCTCCTCTTCCTTGCCGGGTACCACGCGCGCCGCCAGTAAACCCTGGGAACTGAGAAATCGACGGAGGCTGTCCAGTAAATCAGCGTCTTCTGCAAAGCGCTCCATTAAGATTTGCTTTGCCCCGTCGAGGGCCGCTTTGGGAGTATCAAATCCTGCGTCCGCTGCCAGATAGCCCTGTGCGGTAAGCTCGGGGGCTAACTGAGGGTTTTCTAGCAGGGCGTTTGCCAGAGGCTCAAGACCTGCGTCACGAGCGATCATGGCCTTAGTGCGGCGTTTTTGTTTGTAGGGAATGTAAAGATCTTCGAGTCGGCTTTTGGTGTCAGCGCTTCGGATCGAAGCCTCTAAGGCGGCCGTCAACTTTCCCTGATCTTCCACGCTTTTCAGTATGACTTCGCGCCGTTCTGCGAGCTCTCGGAGATAGCGAAGCCGTTCTTCTAAATGGCGCATTTGTGTGTCATCGAGGCCGCCGGTCAACTCTTTTCGATACCTAGAGATAAAGGGTACGGTGGCGCCATCGTCAAGCAGTGTGACAGCAGCCGTCGCCTGATTTAGGCCAATACTGAGTTCAGAAGCTAAGAGCGCAGCAACAGGTTGGTTCATGACTTTGGGTAGATCCTTAACAGCGGGTGAGCGGCAAAGCGCGCCGCATTATGAGCGGGAGAAATCAAACACTCCAGTGTTGAATGGACTTCAGCGAGCCTGATAGAGAGGCATGCAGCGCTTAGGCGTTTGCAGTCTTTTTGGACAGCGCTTTCTCTGCATACATTCGTTGATCTGCATGCGCCAAGAGCGCTTCCGGCGTGGTGCCATCGTCAGGATAGAGTGCTACGCCAATACTGACACTGGTCTGATATTCACCGTGGTCCAAATGCAGAGGTTTCTGCATACGTGCCGCGATACCCATGGCCGCCACTCGCGCATCAGCGCGGCCAGCTAACTCCCATAGGATGACCGCAAACTCGTCCCCCCCCAAGCGGGCTGCCACGTCCGAGTTTCTGCAGGACTTTACAAGGCGCTCTCCAATGGCGATGAGGACTTTGTCACCAGACGCGTGGCCATGGGTATCGTTAAGGGCCTTGAATTCATTAACGTCGATATACACCACTCCCATGGGGCGTTTGTTTCGCTCCGCGAGGCTTATTGCTCTAAACAAGTTGCGATCGAATTCACCGCGGTTAACCAGGCCCGTTAAATCATCGGAGCGCGCAGAAGTCTTTAGCTCCTCCAGGCGAACCCTGTTGCCTGAGAACTGCAGTGCTATTAACCACGAAATCGTTAAGATCAAAAGTCCGAGAAGTACCTTAGACGTTCTTGGGAGCATGCGGTTTGCGGCGAGAATACTGTCGAGTTGTACCGTCGGTATGTGGGATAAGACGATCCAACCTCCTTCCGCACCACTTCCGGGTTTCGGTACCGTCCAAGCTACGGGGTTGACGGACGGTCGCTCGCCAAGCCGGGCTGGAAGTAGCACGCGATAACTAAACAGACCGTTCTCTGTTCGGAACACACCCGCCGTACTCGTACCGATCTGTTCCCACTCTTGGGGCATCCGCGTCGCGAAGCTCAGATCATCGACAGAATTCAGGACGTAATCCTCAGGTTGAAAACCAGCAGACTCCATTAGCCATCGGCCACGAGCACTGAGAATATTTGCATTACCTCTCGCTACCTTTCCCGAAGCAAACAAACGATCAAGTAAGACACGCGCCTTATAATTGATAATCGCGATGCCTACCTTATTGTCTTGAGAGTCATAAACAGGCATTGCCAATCGAATGACTGGCTTAAGTGGGTATTCCAGGACTCCTCGCTCTCTATTGAACTCCACTGGCACGATGAGAACTCTGCCGCGCTCCACTTCCTTCGCCCGCTGAAAGTAATCGCGCGCTGATTTGTCCTGTAAGCCTTCTATTCCGACGATCTTGGAGCCATCGCGGGTGGAGTCGATTCTCACGACCTCTTTACCCGTCATGTCTAGATACCGTAATTGGTCGAAAACCGGATGTGTTTCAGAAAAATCCAGCAGCGTCCTCGCGATTCGCTCAACGGGGGTGGATTCCGCAAGATTCCGTTCAATGAGCAGCACCAAATATTGCAAACTGGCCGTGGTAGAAAAGAGGGCTTGCTGAACTGTCCGTGACATGGAAGCGGCTGCTTGCTGCTCTTCTTTCTCTAGGGACTTTAACAGGGCTTGTTCGGAGCGTTGGTCACCATAACGAATTACGCCAAACACGAGCACGCTAAACACGACCATCGCCAAGGGTAAAACCTTGGCGAATACGCGCATTTCTCGGCGATCAGGCAGGAGGTATTGGCTGATCTTGACGTTATTAGAGTTATCCACGGTTGACCCGAGTTAGTCTATCAGTCGGACAGCATGTCCGATTCTTTGCACAGCGACGTTACTGCGCAGAACGGCCGTTACTCTGCTGAATGTTCAGTCCATAATCAAGCGTCGGGAGTAGTTAAATTTGCCGATGCATGGCAGCTCGTTTGCAGCGCAAAATGAGCAAAATAAGAGTAAAAAAGTATGAAGAGTTTGTGATCTGTCGAAGGGGCTGCGGTGCTTGTTGCATTGCGCCCTCTATCTCCTCCCCGCTTCCGGGCATGCCTAGGGGCAAGCCCGCGGGGATTGCCTGTATCAATCTCGATGCGCAGACCAACAGCTGTAAAATTTGGGGAACCCTCGAGTACCCCAGTGTGTGTCGAGACTTCAGTCCTCATGATGAGGTCTGTGGAGACTCCCGGGAACAAGCTATTTCGTTGATCAGATCCCTGGAAATTAAGACAGCGCAGTGATTGGGACTAGGCGCGCTTGCGCGGTGGTGAAGCACACTGCATTATCGATCGGTGTTTCCCCTGTGAACTGGTGTAGCAATGTCGGATGTCCGACCAGCGCAAGATCATCCCTCTGATTCCACGCCACCTGAGGGCCTGGTCCACGCGCTACTTTTGGATGGCACAGGTGCTTGCAGTCCCTACGATTGGTCGATGGTTGGTGACTGGACTCCTGATGAAGGCAGTCTCTGGCTGCATTTTGATTTCGAGGACGAAAGCGCACAGAACTGGCTAAGAAATGAGAGCGGCCTGAACGATATCGCGTTTAGCTCTCTCACCAATGCGGAGACGCGGCCGCGGGCCCTGAACCGTGGAGACAATCTTCTACTGACCTTACGGGGTATCAATATGAACCCCGGTCAGGAGCCCGATGACATGGTTTCTCTGCGGATCTGGACCAATGGTACGAAGCTGATCAGTACACGTCGCCGCAATCTGATCTCGACTGATGATGTATTGGATGAGCTCGATGCAGGCAACGGCCCGAGGAACACCGTAGAGCTTCTTGTAGTGTGGACGGAGCGGATTACGGGACGCATGACCGACACTATTGAGGGCTTTGAAGACAATGTGCTGGTAATAGAGGAGCGTCTCCTCAGCGGCGAAACGACAGGCATCAGAACAGAGCTTGCTGCATTGCGAAAACAAATCATCTCGGTGCGGCGCTACCTCTCTCCCCAGCGAGAAGCAATGAACCGCTTAGTTGCAGAAAACCTTAGTTGGTTGGATGACCTTAATCGTCTACGACTTAGAGAGATCAATGACCGTCTCATTCGCCATATTGAAGACATGGATGAGGTCAGAGATCGGGCCGTTCTCGCACAGGAAGAACTAGCGAGCCGCATCGCGGAACAAATGAACGCGCGTAGCTATCTGTTCACTGTCGCTGCCGTGATATTTCTCCCACTGGGGTTCCTAACGGGCCTCATGGGAATCAACGTTGGAGGGATGCCCGGCATCGACAACGACAACGCGTTCTGGATTGTGGTCCTTCTTAGCGCTCTAGTCGGCATTGGATTGACCTTGATCTTTAAAATGCGCCGTTGGCTTTAGCGAACCGCTAAAATCCTTGGCGCTTAGAGCCCCCCTGCCCCGATCGTTGTTCGATGCAAAAGACGGTCGTGCCCATCGTATCCCCCCGTGGCGCGATGAAGAAGACAGCGGTTGTCCCACATAATCAACATGCCCTCTTCCCACTCGTGCGTATATAGGTTCTCGTCTCTGGTCTGCCACGCGTAAAGCTCCATCATCAGCTCTACGGCTTGTTCGTCGGACATACCTTCAATGCCGATGATGTAACCCAGGCAGCTGTACAAGGAAGCGCGGCCGGTTTCGCTATGTCGGCGGATTAAAGGGTGAGTCTGCACCGCTTCCGCCTCTGGTGACGGGCGGATATCCATGCTGCGATCACTCGCCGCGTCGTTTTCACCATACATGCCATCGGGCGCGTAGCCCGCTTTTGCAGAGTGAATGGCAACGAGACCTTCGATCCGCTGACGCAACTCGGTAGGCAGCGTGTCCAAGGCTTTGTGCTGGTTGGCAAAAAGGGTTTCTCCACCTTTTGGCGGAATAGTAATGCCGTACAGGCAGGTGCCTATGGGAGGCGTAACCTGAAAACTCCAGTCGCTGTGCCAAGCTTCCGCGAACAACGGCGCTTGCTCATCCGCCCGTCGCTCTATCGCGATAACATGCTCGCGGCCCGCTATGGGGGCAATGAAGGGATCTTCTCCAAAAGGACCAAAATATTGGGTAAAGCGCTCAAGATCATCATCCCTTAGCGTTTGCTCGGGGAATGCCAATACGTGGTGCTCCAGCCAGGCACCGCGTAGCGCTTTTATCGTGTCATCTGATAATGGACGAGAAAGATCTACACCTGTGACACGCGCCCCGCATGCCTGACCCGAGGGTTCAACACTGATGCTCATAGTGATATCTATCCTTATTATATTTCTGTGGTTTGGAGTCTAGCAGCGTAACTCTCAGGTTGCTCGCCGAGTAAAGGGCTCAAAATGAATGCGATAGTGCGAATCTAAAACTGACGTCTGGCGCACTCCCCACCGCCAAGTCCTCTACAAACTGCGCATCGATCAACCAGCGCTCTAGCGGCTGCCAGCGTAAGCCCAAAGTCCCCCATACGGGTGGGCCGTTCTTCCGAAGCACCTGCGCATCGTAGACAGCGCCATGGCTATCCACCTGGGCTAGAAGCGCGAGGGAGTCAGCGAATTGCCAGCCAATACTGAGCCCGGCAAATGGCGTAACGGTGTCGGCCTTGGGATCAAAGCCAATCCCGCCCACCTCAGTAAAGCCTGCTTGAACATGACAGCTTAGCAGAGCAGAAAAACAGCTTTGCCAGGACCAGCGGACGCCAAGAGACGCGCCAGAATCACCACTGCCCGAGAAATCCTCCGCGGAGCCTGTGTCAAACTTGTACTGCGCAAGCGCACCAAGAGTCCATGTCTCCGCCGCAATCAGTTCGACGTTGATACCCAGCTCAATATCACCAATGCTCGAGCGCTCAGACTGAAACTCAAAGCCAGAAGAACCCGAGTAGGCATACCGTAGCCTATTGTCTTCTTGCACGCCGCGGGGGCCATCGGGCATACCCCAGAAGGCGTGCCATCCGTCTATCAGTCCATCAAGCTTGCCAGCGCTGTGACTGACATAGGGTACATTCAAAGAAACAGCGACTCCTTTGCCCAACCCCCTTTGGATGCGAAAATCATGGCGGCGTGTTTCACCATCAAGTTCTAGAGATCGGCCGGTGCTGCTCTCGCGCACCGAGTGGCTGGCCCAATGCAGCGTCCAATCTAGATCCCAGACTCCCGCTTCCAGCGAGGCAGCACTCACCAAAACGGGGATACCAAGGTTTGCGTATAGCGGTGACAAATTTCGACTGGCGATAGGTCCGGTAAGAGCCTCATCACTCAGCGCTGGAGATGCCGTGAAAGCCGCAAAAGACACGGCCGCAGAGTACGCGGTGTGCGAGGTGTAGCGCCAAAATCTCGGGCAATGCGGTAAGGTAGACATCATGCTCTTAGAAACCCTGAAAACCGCAGTGGAGTCTAGCAAGCCTCTCCGTCAGTGGCGCGCTCGCCTCGACCTTTCTTTTAAGGAAAGTGACGGGCGAACGCGCTTTCAACACTGCTCACACGAAGGGCCCCTGCGAGTACAGCGGCTGTTTTATCCGGAGGTGGCAGGTAAAGCTCACTGCTATTTACTCCATCCTCCTGGAGGCGTAGTGCTTGGCGATGAGTTGCAGATCAACATCCAGGTGCATAGCGGTAGCGCACTGGTAACCACCCCTGCAGCAGGGCGTTTTTATACGGTGGATGAACATCCGGAAGCGCAACGTCAAACCGTGAATCTCTCTGTCGACGAAGCCTGCTTGGAATGGTTACCTCAAGAAACTATTCTGTTTAACGGCGTCAATGCAGAGCTGGAAACCCGCATAGAGCTGGGCGCCGAGTCAAGGCTCGTGTTTTGGGACGTGGTAGTGCTGGGGCGCCCCGCCTGCGGTGAGGATTTCTCTAGCGGTCGCCTCAAACAGCAATTGGAAGTGTACCGAGAGAATACGCCGCTGCTTATTGAGCGCCTGGCTTTTACAGCCAGAGATCGTGTGAGCCGGTCGCAAATGGGAATGCAAGAGCAAAGTACCGTAGGCGTCATGGTGCTCACGGATGATGCCGACGCTGAGCTGCTCGAGCAGTGGCTGAAAAGCGTGAATCATAAGCTAAACGAGGGTGAATTTACGGTGACTCAGCGCTCGGGGCTTGTCATAGCGAGATACCTGGGGGATGACGCCATACGTTGTCGCCAAGGTTTCGCGCAGCTCTGGATAAACATCACTGAAGAGTCGCTAGGCGTAACGCCCGCAATACCTCGCATATGGCATACATGATGCTTCCTGATATTTAAGGGGCCTGTATAGCTCTTACTCGAAGCACTTGCTCCTCGTTAAGGCTGTGCCTATGCTCTTGCGAATGCCGCTGAATTAAGGATTTGGGATGGAACTAAGCCCCCGAGAGAAAGACAAGCTGTTGCTGTTCACCGCCGCCCTACTCGCTGAGCGGCGGCGGGACCGCGGGGTGAAGCTTAACTATCCAGAGGCCCAAGCACTTATTAGTGCCGCGATACTGGAGGGCGCTCGCGATGGACGCACCGTCGCAGAGTTAATGAGCTTCGGACGCACCATTTTGACGCGCGATGAGGTTATGGAGGGCGTGGCAGAGATGATTCAGGAAGTGCAGGTAGAAGCTACGTTTCCCGATGGCACCAAACTGGTCACGGTACACGACCCGATTGCTGGGGCTGCCTCATGATTCCCGGGGAAATGATTACCGCTGATGGGGAACTCAGCATAAATGAAGGACGTGAGCTCATAAGCGCCGCTGTGGTGAACAGCGGAGATCGCCCTGTTCAAGTGGGTTCTCACTATCACTTTGCCGAAAGTAACCCCGCTTTGTTATTCGATAGAGAAGCGGCGCGAGGTTTTCGGCTCAATATCGCTGCGGGCACCGCGGTACGTTTTGAACCGGGCCAAAAGCGCGAAGTGGAATTAGTCGCTCTCGCGGGTAAACGCAGAGTCTATGGCTTTCGCGGCGAAGTGATGGGAGACCTTTGATGCGCAAGATCAGTCGTAGTGACTACGCAAGCATGTTCGGCCCCACCGTCGGTGATAGGGTACGACTTGCAGACTCTGAGCTATTCATCGAAGTAGAAAAAGACCACACGATTTACGGCGAAGAAGTAAAGTTTGGTGGCGGAAAAGTCATCCGTGACGGCATGGGTCAATCCCAGGTGAGTTGCGCTGAATCTCCCGACACGGTGATTACCAACGCCTTGATTCTAGACTATTGGGGTGTAGTGAAAGCGGATGTCGCCATTACCGCCGGACGCATCAGCGGCATCGGCAAAGCAGGCAATCCCGACGTTCAACCCGGGGTTGATTTCCCCATAGGGCCCGGCACAGAAATCATCGCTGGCGAAGGTCAGATACTGACTGCGGGTGGCATAGATGCGCACATCCACTTTATATGCCCCCAGCAAATAGAAGAAGCGCTGATGAGCGGCGTCACTACCATGCTCGGCGGCGGCACGGGCCCGGCCACAGGTACCAATGCAACAACTTGCACACCCGGTCCCTGGCATATTGGCAAGATGCTCCAAAGCGCTGAATCGTTTCCAATGAACCTTGGCTTCTTGGGTAAAGGCAACGCCAGCCTTCCCATAGCACTGGAGGAGCAGCTTCGTGCTGGCGCGCTGGGTCTAAAGCTCCATGAGGACTGGGGAACGACTCCCGCGTCCATAGACAACTGTCTAAGTGTTGCGGAACGCTTTGATGTGCAGGTCGCTATTCACACCGACACGCTGAATGAATCGGGCTTTGTAGAAGACACCATCGCAGCGTTTAAGGGCAGGACAATCCACACCTACCACACGGAAGGGGCTGGAGGTGGTCACGCCCCGGACATTATCAAAGCCTGCGGTTTGCCCAACGTACTCCCCTCCTCCACGAATCCTACTCGTCCATACACGATTAACACCGTGGACGAGCATCTCGATATGCTGATGGTCTGCCACCATCTGGATCCATCCATTCCCGAGGACGTAGCCTTCGCGGATTCTCGTATTCGGAAAGAAACTATCGCGGCCGAGGATATCCTTCATGACCTTGGCGCATTCTCAATCATCTCCTCCGACTCTCAAGCTATGGGTCGTGTGGGTGAGGTCATCTGTCGAACCTGGCAGACAGCCAGCAAGATGAAGTCTCAGCGTGGTTCTTTGGGCTCAGGTGCGGCGGATAACTTCCGCGCCATGCGTTACATCGCCAAATACACCATCAATCCAGCGCTCGCCCATGGCATCGCGCATGAGGTGGGTTCTGTAGAGGTGGGCAAACTTGCTGATCTGTGCCTGTGGAAGCCGGCGTTCTTCGGTGTAAAGCCCGCGCTCATTATCAAGGGTGGGGCTATCGCCGCGGCTCCCATGGGGGACCCCAATGCATCGATCCCCACCCCTCAGCCAGTACATTACCGCCCCATGTTTGGAGCTTTTGGTAAGGCCAGCCATGCCACGAACGTCAGTTTTGTCAGTGGTGCCTCCATTGAGGCGGGTATAAGTGAGTCACTCGGCCTCGACCGGCGGCTCGTAGCTGTCAAGGACTGCCGCACTGTTACGAAGGCAGATATGCGCCTCAACGACTATCAGCCTCACATGGAGGTTGATCCTCAGACCTATGAAGTGCGCGCCGATGGCGAACTGCTTACCTGTGAGCCAGCAAGTGTGCTGCCCATGGCGCAGCGTTACTTTCTTTTCTAGGAACCCCTTGGATGGATGAAATGATGCTTGAGGCCTACCATCATGCCACCGCTTTTGACGGCACCTGGCAGGATGAAGTGCATTTGGTGTTTTCAGAGAGAGAGAAATCTCGCTACCGCACGACGACGGAGCGCGGTCAGGAGCTGGGATGGTTTCTGCCTAGAGGCATTGTCCTGGGAGATGGCGACGCTTTGGTCTGTGATAACAAGGAGATCATATTGATACGGGCGGCTAGTGAATCCCTTACGGAAGCTTACACCGATAACGGGCATCTGCTGCTGCGTGCTGCCTATCACTTAGGTAACCGCCATGTAAGCTTACAGATCCTTCCCGGTGCCCTGCGCTTCCCGAGAGACCATGTTCTGGAAGAAATGCTTAAAGGATTGGGCTTAGAGGTGCGTGCGGTTGATGACTCGTTTACACCTGAGTCAGGTGCCTACGCGGGCGTCACGCACAGCCACGAAGCCGATCATGAGCACAAGCATGGCCATGCGCACTCCCATTCACACGGCTAGAGTGCCCAAGGCGCATTAAGCGATCTTCATGACCCACTCACAATTACACCTGCTACATCTCTCTAGCCCAGCTTTGCCTGTTGGTGCCTATGCCTACTCGCAAGGCCTGGAATACGCAATTGAAGCGGGCTGGTTGGACGACGAAGAGTTATCAAACTGGTTAAGCGACGGACTGATGCTGGGGATCGCCCAGCTAGATCTGCCGGTTCTTTTGCGGGCACTTGACGCGTTAAAAGCGGCCAACCTCACCGCGCTTAATCTCTGGAACGATCGAATTCTGGCTAGTCGGGAGACGGCAGAGTTACTTCTTGAGGATCAGCAAATAGGAGCGGCGCTGTGGCGCTTGCTCGAAACTTTGGACACAAGGACTCCCCCTGCCCTCACCCAGCGTCCCGCTTACGCCGTGGCCTTTGCTATCGCTGTCCACCAATGGGAAATAGACGAGGATGCTGCGGTTCAAGGCTACGCTTACAGCTGGCTAGAAAACCAGGTAACAGCAGCAACCAAGCTAGTACCATTGGGTCAGACTGCTGCGCAGCGTCTTTTGCTGCAGTTAATGAAGCTGATCCCTGAGGCCTGTACTCACGCCAAGACAGTTGCGGATGATGAGCTGGGCTTGAGCTTACCGGGGCTTGCGATGGCCTCCTGCCGCCACGAGCGACAGCACACACGTTTGTTTCGGTCGTAAAAGATGACGATTGAGCGTGTTTTCACCAAACTTATTGCCAAAAGGAAATTGAAACATGAGTAAACCTGCGCTTCGAGTAGGTATCGGCGGCCCTGTAGGCTCCGGTAAAACCGCTTTAGTGCGTTTGCTGTGTCAGCACCTCCGAGATCGCTACAGCATTGGTGTTATCACCAACGATATTTATACCCGTGAGGATGCCGAATTTTTGCTCCGTCACGACGCCTTGGAAGGCGACCGCATTCTGGGCGTAGAGACGGGTGGCTGCCCTCACACCGCCATCAGAGAAGATGCGTCGATGAACCTCGCGGCAGTTGATGAACTTCAAGGACGCTTTACCGATCTTGATGTGCTGTTCATCGAAAGCGGCGGAGACAACCTGGCAGCGACGTTCAGTCCGGAACTCTCAGACCTCACGCTGTATGTGATCGATGTATCCGCTGGAGACAAGATTCCACGCAAGGGAGGCCCCGGTATTACCAAGTCTGATCTCCTGATTATCAATAAGATTGATCTGGCACCGCTCGTGGGGGCCGATCTTGATGTCATGGATCGCGATGCTAGAAAGATGCGCGGAGAAAGACCCTTCGAGTTTACGAACTTAAAGAGCGGGCACGGTCTTCAGGCTGTCATCGATTTCATCGAGAATCGCGGCATGCTCAGCGAGGGTGGTCAGTGATTCGGTTTTTGCACCAGCAGCGAGAAGTCGCGCTTGAGAACGTCCGTGCTGACACAAGCGTGCTGGATTACCTGCGGGAGTACCGGGGACTCACGGGTACCAAAGAGGGCTGCGCTTCGGGTGATTGCGGCGCCTGTACCGTGGTCGTGGCTAAAGCGGCTGAGAGCGGTCTCGAGTACACGCCCATTAACGCCTGTATTGCCCCTCTGGGAAGTCTTCATGGCACAGAGCTGATTAGCGTTGAAGATCTTAGGGATGGCGACAACTGGCACCCGGTGCAAAAGGCAATGATTGAGTGCCATGCCTCGCAATGCGGTTTCTGCACGCCCGGGTTTGTGATGTCACTGTTCGCGCTGTACCACGCTACTACTGATGTCGATGCGGTCGTCGATCGCGAAGAAATACTTGAGGCTCTTGGCGGAAACCTGTGCCGCTGTACGGGCTATCGTCCGATCATCGACGCGGCGGAGCAGGCCCTCGCTGAAAACGCCAAAGACCAGTTCTCACGGCGAGCGCAGGCCACCTTGGATCAGCTGCGCGCACTCCAAGACACCGAGAGCGAAACAGCGGCTCTGGAGACGGAGCATGGACACTACTATCGGCCTCGTGATGCCGCCCATGTGGCGAGCTTACTGGCTGAGCATCCCGATGCTCGGCTTGTTGCGGGAGGCACTGATCTATTTTTGGAAAGTACCCAAGCTCTAACGCCGCTAGCTGTTCTAATCGACATCGCCGCAGTACCAGGCCTGCATGCAGTGAAAGTGGGTAAGGACGAGCTTAGTTTTGGAGCGGCGGTTACCCATCGCGCTGCACAAGACGCAGTTCTCAAAGATTATCCGGAGCTTCAGGAACTGATTCAGCGCTTCGGATCCCTGCAGATCCGCTCTCAGGGCACCATCGCTGGCAACATTGCAAATGCCTCCCCTATCGGAGATTGGCCACCGGTGTTTTTGGCCTTGGGTGGAAGTATCGAGCTCCACTCCAAGAGTGGAATTCGAGAAATCTCTATCGATGACTTTTTCCTCGACTATCG
Source organism: Congregibacter brevis (assembly GCF_045689245.1). Taxonomy (GTDB): domain Bacteria; phylum Pseudomonadota; class Gammaproteobacteria; order Pseudomonadales; family Halieaceae; genus Congregibacter; species Congregibacter brevis. Next base: position 2,664,302 of record NZ_CP136865.1, read on the forward strand.
CAAAACCTTACGAGAGCCGGGTGAATTTATCGCGACGGCGAAACTGCCGCGCCGCCAAGCGCGGATATTCTTGCGCGCCTACAAGATCTCCAAACGCTTTGAAGACGACATTTCATCGGTGTGCGCAGTGTTCGCCTTGGAAGTGGATAAGGATCGTATCGTTTCAGCCAAAGCCGCCTTTGGCGGTATGGCCGCCATCCCCAAGCGCGGGAAAGCAGTGGAGTCCGCGCTGACAGGAATAAACCTTCTTACTGACAACATAGAAGCAGCAATAGCCGCTGTTTCAATAGATTTTCAGCCTATTACTGACGCCCGCGCGTCTGCCGACTATCGCTTAATCGTCGCCCAGCGGCTTCTCGAGCGTCTGCAACAGGAGTATCGCGGGGATACCGCGACAAGGGTTCACGGCGAGTCGGAACTCATAGCGCGAGTAAGCAGCCATGCCTGAGGTTAATGAGAGCAATACCGTCGCAAACAACGTGCCGCCAACAACACCGTCAACAACACCGGCAGGTTCAGCTGGTCAGGGGGTCGCCCACGAGAGCGCGGCTAGACACGTCTCCGGTGAAGCTGTGTATGTCGACGACATGATGGCTCCCTCGGGAACACTCCATGCGTATGTTGGTCTGTCGACCGTCGCCCACGGCGTTGTGTCCAGCATGTCCCTGGCTGCGGTGAAAAACGCTGAGGGAGTGGTTGATGTAATCACACGAGACGACATCCCGGGCATTGTGGATATTGGCCCTGTGTTCCCCGGTGATCCACTTATGGTTGGTGTAGACGACACCGTGGAGTTTCACGGCCAGGTGTTGTTTGCGGTTGCTGCAACCAGCTACGCCGCTGCCCGCCGGGCTGCGCGCTTGGCGAAGATTGAATACGCCACCCTCCCCGCTCACTTGACTATCGAAGAAGGACTAGCGGCAGAGAGCTTTGTACGTCCTGCGCATTATCAGAGCAGAGGCAATGCACAAGAAGGACTGCGTGCTGCCGACCAGCGCCTTCAGGGCGAACTACAGATCGGCGGGCAGGAGCAAATGTACCTCGAAGGTCAGGCATCCCTGTGTGTTCCCGAAGAGGATGGCGGCATGCTCGTTTATTCCTCAACGCAAAACCCGACCGAGGGCCAAAAATTGGTGGCCGAGGTGCTGAGTGTCGATCTCCACAAAGTCACCGTGGACACCCGGCGTATGGGAGGTGCTTTTGGTGGCAAGGAAACCCATGCGAACCAATGGGCCTGTTTAGCGGCCATACTGGCGCGTCGCACGGGCCGCGCGGTCAAGCTCCGCCTCGCTCGGGGTGACGATATGCGCGCCACCGGGAAACGCCATCATTTTCTCAGTCGCTACGACGTAGGCTTTGACAAGCAGGGGCGGATTCAGGCCCTGGATCTTATGCTTGCCGGCGGCTGCGGTATGTCTCCGGACCTTTCCGACGCCATTGTAGATCGAGCCATGTTTCATAGTGACAATGCGTACTACCTGCCCCAGGTCGCAATCGCAGGCCACCGCGTGAAAACAAATACCGTTTCCAACACGGCTTTCCGCGGTTTTGGCGGCCCTCAGGGGATGGTCGCTATAGAGGACATAATCGACGCTGTTGCTCGTTCCACGGGCCGGGATCCACTGGATGTACGCAAGAGTAATTTGTACAGCGCTGAGGACAACCGAGACGTCACCCATTATGGGCAAACGATTGAACAACACGTTTTGCCGATGCTTTTGGACCGGCTTGAGGAGACTTCTGATTATCGAGCTCGCCGGGAGTCCATTCGCACTTTTAATGCCAGTAACAGCGTTCTCAAAAAAGGCATTGCTCTAACCCCCGTAAAGTTCGGCATATCCTTCACCGTGCAGCATCTCAATCAGGCAGGTGCCCTGATACACGTCTATACCGACGGAAGTGTTCAGCTGAATCACGGTGGCACCGAGATGGGCCAGGGCCTGTACACCAAGGTCGCACAGGTCGTCGCGCAAGAACTGCAGATCGATATCGCAAACATTCGCTGTACAGCTACACGAACTGACAAAGTACCTAACACATCCCCCACCGCCGCCTCCTCTGGCAGTGACATCAACGGTATGGCTGCGCTCGACGCGGCCAGGACACTACGTCAGCGGCTTGTTGCTTTTGCCTGCGAACACTTCTCTGTCGCAGAAGATGCGGTGGTTTTTTTGCCTAATCAAGTCAGCGTCGGAGAGCAGGTTTTCACTTTCGCCCAGTTTGTGAATCTTGCTTATCACCAGCGTATTTCACTCTCCGCAACCGGCTTTTACCGCACGCCCAAGATTCACTATGATCGTGAAACGGCGAGCGGACGGCCTTTCTATTACTTTGCCAACGGCGCCGCCGTTTCTGAAGTTGTCATCGACACACTCACAGGCGAGTATCGAGTCGAGCGGGTGGACATTTGTCACGACGTAGGAAACTCTCTAAACCCTGCTATAGACATCGGTCAGATTGAAGGTGGATTCATACAGGGCATGGGTTGGCTTACCAGTGAGGAGCTTTCCTGGGATGCCAGTGGACGTCTCACAACGGTCGGTCCCGCCACCTATAAGATACCGGCCATTGGTGATACACCGCCGATTTTCAATGTCGAGCTCCTTCCCGATAGTCCCAATGCCGAAGCAACGATTTTCCGCTCCAAAGCGGTGGGAGAGCCACCGTTAATGCTGGCGATTTCCGTATGGTCAGCTCTTCGCGACGCCATCTCTAGCATGGCGGACTACCGCGTACACCCAAAACTTGATACTCCCGCAACGCCTGAACGAGTGCTAATGGCCTGCGAGAGTCTACGCTCGGAGTCTTCTTAGTTATGGCTCCCGCAAACGACCACTGGAGTGAGTGGGTTCGCGAGTGTGAGACCCTCGGTCATGCCTACGTCATCGTCACCACGCTGGGTGTCAGAGGATCAACCCCGCGTGACGCCGGTACAAAAATGGTGGTGAGCAAAGACGACTTTCGGGGCACGATTGGCGGCGGAGAACTGGAATATCAGGCCCTGGAACGTGCGCAGGCGCTACTCAAAAATGTACAGGCCGGACAATGGGTAGAAAACTTCCCTCTGGGTGAAAAACTCGGGCAATGCTGCGGAGGCAGCACGAGTCTTCTGTTCGAGCACTTTGTACCCGCGGTACAGCCCCTCTATCTTTTTGGCGCAGGTCACGTAGGTCGGGCTCTTGCCCCTCTGCTGGCGACCCTTCCTTTGAGTGTTCGCTGGGTGGACGCCCGTACGGCGGAGTTCCCCAAAGTACTCTCGAACGGCGTGACGGCGCTGCATCCCGAGGACCCTGTAGCTGTCGTTAGCGAGGCTCCACCGGGCAGCTACTACGTGATCATGACGCATCAGCATCCCTTGGATTACGCGCTTATGGAGGCTGCGCTGCGCAGGCAAGACGCTGCCTATGTAGGCGTCATAGGGTCCGAAAGCAAATGGCGGCGCTTTGCCCTGCGACTGCAGCATCGAGGCCTTAGCGAGACTGACATTTCTGCAGTTCATTGTCCTATTGGTCTATCAGCGGTTCCCGGGAAAAGACCGGCGGAAGTTGCGGTATCGGTAGCGGCCGAGGTCATCGCGCACTATCATGCGCGCCGAGACACGATCCAAAGCAATTCCGGACCTGGCTGGAAACAGCTTCAGGCCCAGCTGAGTGCTTCTCAAACTTCGTTTACTAATCTTCAAGCTGTCGAGCAGAGTGTGCCAGGCAGTACTAACAGTGCGAGCGAAAAGAGCTCGAAGGTAAAACAATGACCGATGATTTTGACCGGGACGCGATGGATGATTTCCAGTTCCGTTACATCAACTTATTGGCGGAGCGCGTGGGCGGTCGAGCAATCAACTGCAGCGATCAGTGGTTCGCCAGTTGCGACAATCTGGTTAAGCCTGGCCGAGGGGTCTTTAAAGCAGGTGAGTTTTCAGACAAAGGCCAGATAATGGACGGCTGGGAGTCCCGCCGGAGTTTTGGCCGACAGTTCCGAATGAGTCAGCTGGATCACGACTGGTGTGTTTTGCGTCTGGGGTTTGCCGGCCGCATACACGGTGTCGATGTGGATACCCATCATTTTCGCGGCAATGCTCCCTTACAAGTCGCGGTTGACGGCACCCATGTAAAGCTCGATCCGGAGTCGGACACGCAGTGGACGGAGATCATTCCCCGTACCGATGTTCTTCCCGACGAACAAAACCCCATTCCCTGCGATAGCACCGAGCGTTGGACGCACCTTCGTTTGCGTATCTATCCCGATGGAGGCGTAGCGCGATTTCGTGCTTATGGTGAAGTCCTGCCCGATGCGGGCGACTACCTTGAGGACGAAACGGTGGATCTTGCAGCGGTAGGACTCGGAGGTCGAGGTGTGGCAGCCTCAGATCAATTCTTCAGCTCCACAGACAACCTGGTGATGCCCGGTCGTGGTGTGAACATGGGTGATGGGTGGGAGACTCGACGGCGCAGGGACGAATTCAACGACTGGGCGATCATCAAGTTGGGCAAACGAGGAACCGTGCGGAAAGTGATACTCGATACCGCTCATTTGCGCGGCAATTTTCCCGACCGCTTCAGTCTGGAAGGCTGCATGGAGCCCGATGCCCACGTCCCTTCGGAAAACGCATCGTGGATTCCGATTATCGACCAGCAAAGTCTATGCCCTGACCGCGAGCATACTTACACCCGTGAAGTCCTGTGTCCCCAGGATCAGAAGTTCAGTCATGTAAGGCTGAACATTTATCCTGATGGGGGCGTCAGCCGTCTACGAGTTTTTGGCGTAGCAGATTGGGATGCCTAGTGACGATCACTGAGTTCAACACACTCACGAAGGACGCGGCGAGTCAGGCGCTAGAACTTTGCTGCGTGAGTCAGCGATGGATAGCGGGGGTGCTCGAAGAGCGGCCCTTTCAGGACCTATCCGCCCTCCAGCAAAGGGCAAACTTTGTATGGAGCACTCTAGGGCGTGAGGACTATCTCGAGGCCTTTGAGGGTCATCCCAAGATTGGTGACGTGACCTCGCTTAAGGCCAAGTATTCTGGTAGTGGCAATTTGGCAGCTCATGAGCAATCTGGAGTCTCCAGTGCCAGCGATAAAGTCATCGAAAGGCTGGCGGAAGGTAACCGGCAATACGAAGAAATCTTTGGATACATTTTTATCGTTTGCGCCACAGGTAAGTCGGCTCAAGAAATGTGCGAACTCCTTGAACAGCGCCTGGATAACGATCCAGAGAAGGAGCTGGCGGTCGCTGCCGAAGAGCAAAGAAAAATACTGCAGATTCGCTTGGAGCAATGGCAATGAGTCAAATCACTACGCATATTCTTGATACTGCGCTGGGTCAACCCGCATCAGCTGTTCCGTTGGCTCTTTTTCAGCTTCAAGACAATGAATGGACCGAGCTGAGCTCGGGTGTCACGAATGACGATGGGCGGATTGCGGGACTCTTGGCTGCGGACCATGTACTGCCCGCTGGTACCTATCGCATGCACTTTGACACTTCAGCGTACTTTTCAAATCGGGATTTGGACGTTTTCTACCCTTATGTAGATGTTGTCTTCAATCTGGACGATAGCGGCGAGCATTACCACATACCCTTGCTTTTATCGCCCTTTGGTTACTCCACCTACCGGGGTAGTTAAGCGCGTGAAAGAACTCAGCTTACAGCCTTTGACGGCCGAGCTCTTTGCGCCCTTCGGCGCGGTTATCGATGGGCAAACTCCTTGTGAGACCTACCCAATTAACGAAGGTTTAACCCAACGACATAACGCTCTGGCATCGGTTGATTGTGCAGCGGAGGGAGGGTCAGCAGCGCTGAGCTTGTTTCGAGCCCAGGCCGTTAGCACGGGTTTTGTTCTGCGAGGCATGGAGCGTCATCCCTTGGGCTCCCAGGCCTTCATTAACACCAGCGGCAATCCTTATGCGATTGTCGTTGCGCCAGCGGGAGACCTTGATGAGGCTGCTATCCAGGGTTTCCTCGCTTCTTCCAGTCAAAGCATTAGCTACCACCGCGGGACCTGGCATCATTATTTGTTGGCCCTCGACTCCGCATCAGACTTCGTTGTGGTAGACCGCATTGGCCCGGGTAACAACTGTGACGAGCGAGAACTTAAGTCCCCTATGCAACTTGTACTGCCCTGATGAGTCGAGTTCTCCATCGCGGTCAAATACTGCACTTCCTTGATGACCCCTCTACGGGGGAAGTAGAGAATCTTGGCGGTAGTGAACGCAATGGGAGTAACGAAGTTAATGGCAGTTATGCGTTCTTTGCTGACGGCGGTTTGCTGGTAGACGACGGCTGCGTCATCGCAATCGGCGAGGCATCGCAACTTCTCAGTTCGCTGCCGGATGACACCGTCATAAAAGAACATGCGGACGCCCTGCTCGTGCCCGGGTTTATCGATACGCATATTCATTACCCGCAATTGGACATCATCGGCGCTCATGGCGAACAACTATTGGAATGGCTTGATAAGTATGTATTTCCAACCGAGGCACAGTTCGGTGACTTTCATCACGCTCAACGCGTCGCGAAGCGCTTTTTAACGGAACTCCTCCGTAATGGCACAACCACGGCACTGGTTTTTGGCACCGTCCATCCCGAGTCTGTGGACGCTTTTTTTACCGAAGCCGAATCACTAAACCTGCGCATGATTGCCGGCAAAGTCATGATGGACAGAAACGCTCCGGATTTTCTCACCGACACCGCCGAGTCCAGCTATTCGGAGAGTAAACAGCTGATAGAGCAGTGGCACAATCGCGGGCGCTTGCGTTACGCAGTGACACCCCGATTTGCCCCCACATCCACGCCCGAGCAGCTCAAAGCGGCGGGCAAGCTGCTGCGCGAGCACCCGGACGTATACTTGCACACGCATATGTCAGAGAACCTGAACGAGATCGCGTGGGTGGAAGAGCTCTTTCCACACTTGGATCATTACCTACACAGCTATGATGATGCCGGATTATTAGGGCGACGGAGTGTGTTCGCCCATTGCGTGCATCTCAGTGAGACCGAGTGGCAGCGAATGGCGGAAACCCAGTCGAATATCGCTTTCTGCCCAACGTCAAATCTATTCCTGGGATCAGGCTTGTTCCCTCTCTCGAAAGCAGAGAGCTGCGGCGTACACGTGGGTTTGGGCACGGATATTGGCGCCGGAACCAGCTTCTCGCTTCTTGAGACCATGGATGAAGCCTACAAGATCCAACAGTTACAGGGGCATTCCCTTACGCCATTCAAGAGCTTTTATCTGGCGACGCTCGGCGGCGCTCGTACTCTTGATCTAGAGGATAAGCTGGGTAATTTTTTGCCCGGCAAAGAAGCAGACTTTCTGGTCCTGGATCTTGCCGCAACACCGCTGATCAAAGATCGCATTGCCCGGTGCAAGGATCTCTTTGAAACGCTTTTCGTTCTCTCTACCCTTGGAGATGATCGTTGCGTTCGAGAAACGTGGATTATGGGTAAATGCATGTATCAACGGGACGCTGGTGAAAACCGCGTCTTTGATACTCACAAAACGAAAAGTACAACGAGCTAGACAGGAGAAACGCGCGTCATGGAAACCTATCTCGTTGACTGGATAAGTCTGATTGTCCGCTGGCTGCACGTAATTACGGGCATCGCCTGGATTGGCGCTTCTTTCTATTTCATGTGGCTGGATAACAGCCTCGAAGAACCGCCTCAATGGAAGAAAGACAAGGGCATCAAGGGCGACTTGTGGGCAGTTCACGGTGGCGGCATCTATGAGGTCGCTAAATACCAGGGCGCCCCGGAAAAAATGCCCGAGCATCTCCACTGGTTCAAATGGGAGGCGTACAGTACCTGGCTGACGGGCATGGTGCTCCTCGCGGTAATCTATTACCTGGGCGCAGAGTCCTATCTCATCGATCGTCGAATAGCGGATCTTAGTCAGTGGCAGGCTATCGGCTTGGGTCTCGCGTTTTTGATCGGTAGCTGGCTGGCTTATACCGCGCTGTGCATCAGTCCTCTCGCAAAGAATGGTTGGCTACTAGCGGTAGTGCTTCTGATCCTCGGCGGATTTCTGGCTTGGGGCCTGTCTCAGTTCTTCAGCGGCCGAGGCGCTTACATTCATTTCGGCGCGATCATTGGCACAATCATGGTGGGTAATGTCTTCCAGGTGATCATGCCCGGACAGCGCAAGCTCGTGGGGGCTTTAGAGGCAGGTGAAACGCCAAATCCTGATTGGGGGGCGGGAGCCAAACTACGCTCCACACATAACACCTACCTCACCCTGCCCTTGTTGTTCATCATGATTAGCAACCATTACCCCATGACGTACGGGCACGCTTTTAACTGGGCAATCCTATTGGCTATCGTGGTGATTACAGCAGTTTCCCGACAGTACTTTGTGCTTCGCCATGTAAACATCAATCGGCCGGCCATTCTCGGTGCCGCTATGGCTGCTACCGTAGTATTGGCCATCGCAATAGCCCCCACCAAGCCTGTGCTTATCCCCGAAAACGGTTTAGCGGCGAATGAGCTAGCACCGAGAGCCCACGGCATTATCAGAGAGCGTTGCAGCAGCTGCCACGCCGCAGCACCCACAGACGATGTTTTCACAACACCACCGGGTGGAGTCATTCTCGACACTGTGGAGCAGATGCAACAGTGGTCTCCCCGGATAAAGGCCCGGAGTATCGATAGCCACGACATGCCCTTTATGAATAAGACGGGGATGACCGATCAAGAGCGAGGGATCGTCGCGCAGTGGATCGAAGCAGGAAGCCCCGCCAGCTAACTAGCTAAGCAAGATCACCCGCAGCCAGGCGTTCGGCCATAGTGCGGTGATTCTCCAAAAGGGGTTGTAACTCCACACCGCTGAGCACGCCTCGATCTACCAGTACGTCTCCCCCAACTACGGTATAGGCCGCAACGCCGGAGTAACACAGCAGAAGACTGGCGACAGGGTCGTGTACTGCTCCCGCGTGCCAAAGGTCGTTTACAGCAAAAGCTGTACAGTCAGCTTGGTATCCCACGCTTAACTGCCCTATTTCACCCTCGCGTCCCAAGGCCTTCGCTCCGCCACGGGTCGCCACCTTGAGCATATCTCTCACACCGCAGGCGTCGGCGCCCTCTCTAAGGCGCTGGAGCAACATCGCCTGACGAGCCTCCGCCAGCAAATGACCACTATCATTTGAGGAAGAGCCGTCAACGCCCAAGCCCACATTAACCCCTGCATTCAACATCGGCATAACCGGCGCTATACCTGAAGCCAGACGCATGTTTGAACAGGGGCAATGAGCTACGCTGGTGCCGGTGCTAGAGAAGCGCTTGAGATCCTCGCTGTCCAATTGCACACAATGGGCGTGCCAAACATCGCCACCCAGCCACCCGAGGTCCTCAGCGTATTCTCCTGGCGTCATATTGAAGCGCTCGCGGCTGTAAGCAACGTCTTCTGCGTTTTCGGCAAGATGCGTGTGGAGTCGAACCCCATGCTTTCTGGCCATCTCGGCCGACTCACGCATCAATTCTTGGCTCACCGAGAACGGGGAACAGGGAGCCAGCGCTATCTGAATACGCGACGCCGCAGACGCATCATGATGGCGACTGATCAAACGCTCGCTATCGGCGAGGATACTGTCTTCACTTTCCACGAGACTATCGGGGGGCAAGCCCCCTGCCGATTGCCCAACACTCATACTGCCCCGGAGCGCATGAAAACGAATGCCGGTCTCTGCCGCCGCCGCAATACTGTCATCCAGGCGACTGCCATTCGGAAAAATATACTGGTGATCTGAGCTGGTGGTGCAGCCGGAGAGAAGCAGCTCGGACAAACCGATAATCGCAGATACACGAAAAGCCTCTGGCGTCAGACGCTCCCACACGGGATACAGCGCCTGCAACCAACCAAACAACGGCGCATTCTGTGCCTTTGGCATCAGACGCGTTAGGTTCTGGTAAAGATGATGGTGCGTATTGACCATGCCCGGCATAAGTACATGGCCCTGAAGGTCGATAATGCGATCGGCGGTCTGCGGCATGCTGCTAGTGCTTCCCACGGCCTCAATAATGCCGTCACGAACAAACAGGCCGCCGTCGGGGATCTCCCGCTGCGCATCATCCATGCAAACCACCACGTCCGCATGGCGCATCAAAAGCGTTGCCACATGTCTCCTCCTATCAGCAATACTCCATTATGTCGGCAGCGCCTCGGCGCTACCAGCCCTGCACGTTGAGCTGTTCGTGGCGCTGGCTTAGTGGAACCTCGCAAGGGCCTTGTGGTCTATATTGGTAGACTCAATTATTGGAAACAAAGCTATGCCCAAGTCCCAGTTCTTTCTCGCATCCACCTGTGCCACGTTGATACTCAGCCTTGCCGCTGTGTCAAATATTGCGCACGCTGAAGATGAATCACGTCATATTGCGGTCAGCGGTAAATCGGAGCGCCGCGTTGCGCCAGATATGGCTCATCTACAGCTTGATGTGGTGACGGAAAACGCTGACGCCGCATCAGCCCGTCGTGAAGCCGACGCGATTACTGGACGAGCGCTGGCAGTTTTGCGAGAAGCAGGATTAGCCGATGCGGATATCGATAGCACCGGCCTATCGATCAGCCCACAGTTTCGCTGGCTTAAGGATGAAAGAAAGCAAGAACTTACAGGATATCGAGTGTCGAGAAGTATTGAGGTGCGATTACTGAACCTCGAAGCTCTGGGAGAGCTGGTTACTACGCTCACGGACACAGGCATCAATCGCATGCAGGCTCCCCGACTCGGCCTTCAGGACGAGGAAGCGCTTTACCAAGAGCTTCTTGCAGCAGCTGCAGAGAACGCCCGCGAACGTGCGGATGTGATTGCGGCGGCCTTGGGCGAAACAAGAGGCCCAGTTATCTCCATAAACACCGAGCGGGTGTCCACACCTCGCCCTATGCGCGCGGAGCGGATGATGATGGCGGCAGATGCCGCGGCACCGGCACCAAGCGAGAGCTATTCTGCGGGGCACCTAAGTTACTCAGTCAACGTTAACGCCGCGTTCTCTCTGAACTAGGCGAGAAAAGCGCCTGCAGAACCAATCATGGCCTTTTTGTAGCGCTTTGACCTAAAAAACTAACACGCTACACTCCCATGACCACCGACCAGTCAATAATAAGGCAAGTTACTGTGCGTAAAGCATTCCTAAACACCGCGGCTTTTCTGGCGCTGACCACCGGCCTGGGCTCGACTACCGCGAATGCGGCCGCCATCGAGTACAGCAAATCTCAGCAGGAAACCGCCTCAGAGCTTATAGAACAGCTCGAACAGCGCCATTACGCCAAGCTGAAGTATGATGACGAACTATCGTCTGCGCATCTGGACAACTACCTGGAAAACCTGGATGGCGGCAAGATGTTTTTCACCGCCTCCGATATCGCCGGTTTCGAGAGCTTCCGCACTCAAATGGACGATGATTTACCCAAGGGCAAACTGGATGCAGGTTTCACCATATTCAACCGATTTCATGAACAGCTCATCCAGCGCCTCGAAACTCTCGTGGAAACCCTTCCCGAGATGGTCGACGCTATGGATTTCAGTATCGACGAGCGCTATGAACTCGACATTGACAAAATGGCTTGGGCGGCCGATGAAGCTGAACTCGACGAGCGCTGGCGCTTGCAGATCAAAAACCAGGTACTGAATCTGCGCCTTGCGGACAAACCTCAGGACGAGGTGGCTGAGACCTTGGTCAAGCGCTACCAAAATCAGCTAGGTCGAGTGAACCAGTACAACGCTCAAGACGCGTTTCAGATCTATGCCAATGCACTCACAGAGCTGTACGACCCTCACACCAATTACTTCTCACCGAGGCGCTCGGAGAATTTCAACATCAACATGCGTCTGTCTCTGGAGGGCATCGGAGCTGTCCTGTCCCCTGAAGACGAGTACACCCGCGTCGCTCGCATCGTACCCGCAGGACCCGCTGACAAGCAGGGCGAGCTAAAACCATCGGACCGAATTGTTGCCGTTGGCCAAGACGAAGACGGCCCCTTTGAAGACGTTATTGGTTGGCGCCTTGATGAAGTTGTTGAGCTTATCCGTGGCCCTAAAGGCTCTACCGTACGTTTGCAGGTTCTCCCCTCTAAGGGCGGCAATGATGCCGAGCGCAAGACGATCAAGATTGTCCGAAACAAAGTTAAGCTAGAGGAGCAATCTGCTCAGAAACGCGTTTTGGAACTTCCTAAAGGTAACGGAGAAACCATTCGTGTGGGAGTTATCGACATCCCCACGTTCTACATCGACTTTGAAGCCATGCGCCGCGGTGATGAGAACTACAAAAGCACTACCCGTGATGTGAAGCAGCTTATTGCGGAGCTTGAAGAAGAGAATGTCGAAGGCGTGATCGTTGATCTTCGCCGCAATGGTGGCGGCTCATTGCAGGAAGCTAACGACCTTACAGGGCTGTTCATAGAGTACGGCCCTACAGTTCAGATTCGACACTCCTCAAGGCGGGTTTGGCGTGACGGAAAACGACTTCGAAGCACGTACTATGACGGCCCGCTCGTGGTGCTCATCAATCGCCTAAGTGCTTCTGCGTCGGAGATTTTTGCTGGCGCCATTCAGGACTATAACCGAGGTCTCATCGTCGGAGATCGCTCCTACGGTAAGGGTACGGTACAGACCATGGTCCCTCTCACCGAAGGCCAGCTGAAAATCACCGAGAGTAAGTTCTATCGTATTTCCGGAGACAGCACGCAGCATCGCGGAGTGGTACCCGATATAAGCTTTCCGTCACTTTATGATCCCGAGGAGATCGGCGAATCAGCGCTGGATAATGCCCTGGATTGGGATCAGATCAATCCCGTGCGCCACCGTCGTTACAGCAACGTAGACTCCCTTGTGCCTCAGCTGACAGAGATCTTCGAAACTCGAAGTAAGACCAATCCCGAATTCCTGTACTTGCAGGATCAGCTGGCGGTCGCTGAAGAAAATCGAGCTATTACCAGTGTTTCTTTGAATGAGTCTGTGCGTCGCGAAGAGCGTAAGCAGCGCGAAGAGCGCTCCGTAAAGATCGAAAATCGTCGTCGGGCAGCCTTAGGCAAAGAGCCCATCGCTTCTCTGGATGATCTCGATGAAGAGGATGGTGACGGCGAAGATGGGGAGGAAGGAAATAGCGAGACATCGGAAGAGCTTGCTGACGGCGCTGCTGATTCTCCGACAGTTGATGTGGTCGCCAATAACGCCGAGATCGAAGAAGTTCCTGAAGAGGTTGTCTCCGCGGAAGAAATAGCCAGCGAGGACGTTTTATTGTCTGAGGCCGGCAGTATTCTCGTCGACGCCCTAGTCCTCCAAGAGCGCGCGTACGCGTTGACTACGGCGAAGCAGGAAGACTAAGAATACTGCTACAGCGACACCGAACCAGTCCACCAGCATATCCCGTGTGCCGGGGCCCCTCCCCGGTACAAACAGCTGTAAGGTCTCTGTCGCTGGAGCCAGCAGCAACATATCCATCCATGCGTAACGCCTCGCAAGACCGAGGAAGAACGTCGCTGCGCAAAACAGCACGGCATGCATAAAGGTGAATAGGGAAAACCCTCCCAGCGGAAATTGCGTCTGCAACAAAGCCTGCATGCTATATCTGGCATCAATGCTTCGCCCACCGGTAAGCAACTCGTAAATATCCGCCTTTAGACTCACGCTGACACAGCAACCGAAAAGTATTCCTAGCACCGTCATCAAGCCCGCAAAAACCAGGATGCGGGGTCGCGCTCCTACGTAGTCTTTTAGCACGAGGACGACAAGCACAATACCCAGTGTAAGCATCCCCATTCTGGTGAGCCTCCAAACTGGATTTTCTTCCAGTGGTGTCACATCCAGACTGCTGAGCGAAATGCTTGCGGGCCCATTGATCAGTTGGATCTGAAAAATAGCGGGACCATCGCCGGCGCGCCGAGGAATAGGCTCCTTAAAGCATTCCCCCCGGGCCCCGCTGTAAAAACTGTTCAGCCTGTACTGCCGATTGAAATCCAGGCGACCATCACGCACTGATGCCAAAAGAATCGCCACTGTTTCAGGGGGAACATCGTTGTTTAAACAAAATTCGACCCTTACAAACTCGGCCTCTGCAGGGAAGCTCAGTGCACGAGAGGCCCAATGGGGGCCAGGTCTTTCGGCCGCCCACTGCAGCCTATCGTCGTCGAGGTCCGCGGTGATGCTCTGAGACAGCGACCACGCCAGACTCTGACCTGACAATGTTTGCGCCGGTGCTAGCGCGAGATAACTGGGAATCAGCGTCGAAAGAGTCCAGGCGCTAACGATGAACAGCATCACCCCTAGCCACCGCAGAAGTCTTTGGTGGTAGCGAAACTCCGAAAGCATATTCGTCTCAGCCACTACCGTACCAGCGGAGTTCATCTGCAAGGCTTACGACCTTGCCGACAATAATCAATGTGGGAGCCTGCGGTTGAGCGCTTTCGACCAGCGCTTCTATGCTGCTGAGAGTCCCTCTCAGAAGTCGCTGTTGTGGTGATGTCGCGCGCTCTATCAGCGCTACGGGGGTGTGTGGCGAGCGTCCGTGAGCAATGAGTTCCCTGCAGATAATTGCTAAGCCTACCAGGCCCATGTAAAACACCAGTGTCTCTGTCTCGCTCAGAAATTCTTCCCAGCGGTGATGAAGCTTTCCATCTTTGGTATGGCCTGTAACAAATCGCACCGACTGCGCGTGATCTCGATGGGTTAGCGGAATCCCCGCATAACACGCGGCGGCATTCCCCGCTGTAATCCCAGGAACAACCTGAAAAGGAATGTTCTTCTGAGCTAAAAGCTCAATCTCTTCGCCACCCCGTCCAAACACAAATGGATCGCCACCTTTGAGGCGAGCTACGCACTTTCCTTCCTGAGCGAGCTCCACGAGCAACTCGTTGATACGCTCTTGGGGCACGCTGTGATCAGAGCGGCGCTTACCCACATACAGCTTGTCCGCATCCCGCCGGGCCATTGCCACGATGTCCGGATTGACTAAGCGATCGTGAAGAACAATATCCGCACGCTGCAACAGCCGCAGGGCTTTAAAGGTCATTAGCTCGGGGTCGCCGGGGCCAGCACCGATGAGATACACCTCGCCGGGAGGCAGGCCCTTGTGGCCATCCAGAAGTTCAGCCAATGCTTGCTCGGCGGCCTGCCAGCGATTGCTGAGAATCAACTGAGCGATGGGCCCGTTGATAATCTGCTCCCAGATTATTCGCCGCTCATTTTCACTAGCGCCCACTTCACGAATTCTGTCGCGGTGTAATTGGCCAAAACGGGCGATGTCGGCTGTTGCAGCGGGTAACATAGCCTCAATCCGACTGCGTACTGAGCGAGCCAGTACGGGGCTCGCCCCACTGCTGCTGATGGCAACAGTAAGCGGTGATCGATCGACGATCGCAGGAAATATGAAACTACATAGATCTGGTGAGTCCACAACATTCACGGGGATGCCTCGGCTTGTGGCCTCTCGATGAACCGATTCGTTGACGCTCCGGTCAGGGGTCGCGGCAATAACCAAAATGGCGTTGGACAAGTCGCCCTCTCCATAAGGGCGTTGGTGCCAGACAAGACTGTGTTCTGATGCCAATGCGCGGAACTGAGTGTCTTGTTCGGGTGCAATTACCGTGAGATCAGCACCAGCGCCTAAAAGAAATCGAGCCTTGCGAGCCGCGACAACGCCTGCTCCCACCAGCACCACGGGCTGATCCCGCAGGCGCAGGTTTATGGGCAGAAAATCCATCAGCGCCCGCGCTAGGAACTCTCGATTTCGGTTTGGCCACCCATATAAGACTGAAGCACTTCAGGAATCGCAATGCTGCCATCTTCGCGCTGGTAGTTTTCCATAACGGCGACCATTGCCCGACCTACCGCCAGTGCAGAGCCGTTAAGCGTGTGGAGGAGTTCCGGCTTGCCGGTCTCCGGATTTCGCCAGCGTGCCTGCATCCGTCGTGCCTGGTAATCGCCAAACAGGCTGCATGATGAGATCTCTCGATACTTACCCTGCCCCGGCAGCCAAACCTCAAGGTCGTAGGTCTTGCGCGCTGAGAACCCCATATCACCGCCGCATAGCAGCATCTTTCGATAAGGTAGTTCCAAGCGCCGAAGGACTTCTTCCGCCTGAGAACTCAGCTGCTCCAGTGCCTCTGCCGATTGCTCGGGACGCGTCAGATAGACAAGCTCCACTTTTTCAAACTGATGCTGGCGGATCATGCCGCGAGTGTCTCGGCCATAGCTGCCGGCTTCGCTGCGGAAACAGGGGCTGTGACAGGCGAAGCGAACGCCCGACTCTCCCAATTCGCTGTCTTCAAAAATACGATCGCGAGCAATGTTCGTTACCGGAACTTCGGCAGTGGGAATGAGGTAATAGCCCTGATCGCCCTCAAGACGAAAGAGATCCTCTGCAAATTTGGGCAAATTCCCGGTTCCCCGCAGAGAGTCACTGTTCACTATGTAGGGCACATTGAGCTCAGTGCAACCGTGCTCCCGCGTGTGCAGATCAAGCATGAATTGAATGAGTGCTCTGTGGAGCTGCGCCAGAGGCCCGCTAATGACGGTAAAGCGTGAGCCCGTGATCTTGCCACCCATTTCGCTATCGAGGCCACCGAGAGCCTCACCCAGGTCTACGTGGTCCTTAACCTCAAAGTCAAAGCTTGGAACGTCTCCCCAGTGAGCCACGACGCTGTTGTCGTCTTCGTCACTGCCCGCCGGAACATCCTCATCTGGGAGATTGGGTACACCCAGCAAAAACTCGTCCAGTTCTGCCTGCACGGCGCGTGCTTCGGATTCGGCCTGATCCAAGCGTCCTGCGATTTCCTCTAGCGCTTCCTGCACGGAGGCTTTTGCTTCATCGACGCTCATACCACCGCCGACCAATTGACCTATTTTTTTGCTGGCGCTCTTTCGTTCAGCCTGCAGTTGCTGACTGGAGACATCGGCCGTCTTCCGGCGAGCGTCCAGTGCTTCGAAGGCATCAGCGTCAAAGTTGAAACCCCGCTTCGCTAACGCCAAAGCGACGTCTTCCGGGTGTTTTCTGACTTCTTTAATATCCAGCATTGTCTTGCCTAGTTCCTATATCAGCAGCTTAGCCAAGCAAGCTGCGCGTGAAGTAAATTCCCAGAGCCGCTGCGCTAACGCAGCAGACGACACTCGCTACCGCATACGCAGCAGCCATAGCTGGCTGCCCCTGTAGCCACAGCTCTACCGTTTCGAGGGAAAAAGTCGAAAAGGTTGTGAAAGCCCCCAAAAAACCCACCATCAAAACGCTGCGCCAGTCCGGATGAAGCGCCGCGCGCTCGAGCATTACAAACAGTATCCCGATACATAAGGAACCACTAAAATTGATGAGTAACGTACCCATCGGCCAAGGATGGATCCAGAACTTGTGAGCATGGGTTGAGAGCCCATAGCGAGCGAGCGCACCACAGGCGCCACCGAGTGCAATAAAAACCAGATGCTGCATCTTCGTCGCTCGCAGAAAAGCGCGGATTGTAAAGCGTTTAGACGGTTCCGTTAAGCACTGAAAGCCAAGGTTCCGTCGGTTTAAGGATACCGGCGGCGGCTCGCCAAGCGATCGCGTATTCTAAGATCGTGAAGTCGAGCCTTAATCCGCGCCTCCAAACCTCGATCCGTAGGCTCATAAAAGCGTGAGCCGTGAAGGGATTCAGGGAAATAGCTCTCGCCCGCGGCAAAAGCGTCGGTCTCATCATGTGCGTAACGATAGTCAGCGCCGTGCCCCTCAGACTTGGCCAGGGACGTAGGCGCGTTTCGCAGGTGGATAGGGACCTCTTCTGAGCCCCCTTCAGACACTGCGCGCTGAGCGGCCTTAAATGCCGTGTAAACAGCATTACTCTTTGGGACAGACGCTAAATAGGTAATTGCCTGGGCAAGGGCCAGCTCGCCTTCAGGGCTACCCAGTCGCTCGAGAGTTTGCCATGCATCCAGAGAGAGGCTCAGAGCCCGCGGATCGGCATTGCCGATATCTTCACTGGCCATACGAATCACCCGACGGGCGAGGTAAAGTGGATCGCACCCCCCGTCGAGCATCCGGCAGTACCAATACAGTGCGGCGTCGGGAGAGCTTCCCCTTACAGCCTTATGCAGGGCGGATACCTGATCGTAGAAGTTGTCGCCGTTTTTATCGAAACGACGCGGCGATCCTCGCATGACCTCTTCAAAACTCGTCTCATCCAAATTGCCGTCATCAGCGCTGAGACTGCCAGCGAGCTCCAATAGGTTCAGGGCCCGTCGCGCATCGCCATCCGCTGCCAGAGCGATCCGTTCCCGCTGTGTGTCAGTCAAGCTTAGGGAAACCTCGGACTCACCTCTTTGCAGGATCGACGCGAGCTCGGCCGTGCTTAGGGAGTGAAGTCGATAAACTCTGGCTCGAGACAATAATGCGGAGTTGAGTTCGAAGGCTGGGTTTTCTGTGGTCGCCCCGATGAGCGTTAGTGTGCCATTTTCGACAAAGGGCAAAAACGCATCCTGTTGAGATTTGTTAAAGCGATGTACCTCGTCGACGAAGAGCACGCACTGCCGGCCACCGGCGCGCTCCGCCTCCCCCACAGCCACCGCTTCTCGAATGGCCTTCACTCCGTCCATAACCGCAGACAGCTTGAGCATGCGACTGCCACTGGCATCGCAAAGTAGCTGTGCGAGCGTTGTTTTTCCGACGCCCGGAGGACCCCAAAGGATCATCGAATGCAGTGCTTCGCCGTTGAGGCAACGCGCCAGAGGTTTTCCGTTGGCAAGGAGATGGGTTTGCCCGACTACTTCGATCGCGGTGGACGGTCGCAGCGATGCCGCCAGCGGCTGAGTCGTCGCCGGCGCGCCAAACAAATCGTCGGTCATAGAGACCTTCTAGTAGTCAGAAGGCTCATACACATCAACGCCCGCAGGCGGAACGAAGTCAAAGTCCGTTGCCGTGAGTTCCACAGGCTCCAGGTCCGGGGTAAGCGCCAAGCTAATCAGCTGCCCACTGCGGTCTTCGACCACCATCGCGATTACGGCATTTCTCTCCCAGGTAACCTCTACCCACGCAAAACCCGCCTGAGGAAAGGTAGGGATCAGGCGCACCTGTGATGGCCCTATAGTCTGTGTGTTGAACTTCTCTTTAAGTTCATCACTTTCGCCTGCAAGAAGCTCTAACGGCGTGAACTCTCTGTTCTCGGAAGTATCGCGTCGCGTGGCTGCAGCGAGGTCCCTGTCGTAATGCCAAAGCTTGGATCCCGACACCACGATCAACTGTTGATCTGGCGAACTTATCTCCCAGCGAAAGTAGCCTGGACGAAGCACCGCATAACGTCCCCTTGAGCGTTCCAGCAGCTCTCCTTCTTCGTCAGACAACTCTTGAACAAACTCACCGCTGGCTTGCGACTGGGAAGCCAGTAAGCGCCACACTTCCTCTTGCTCGCCCTGCTCGTCGGCCTGAAGGGGTGCAACGGGCAAGCAAAACGCCAACATTGTTAGGGTGGTAAAAAACTTTGACACGATCAATCCTCTAAGGGGGGCGGCGCGATCACTTCTCGTTGACCATTGGTACCCATCTCTGTGACGACGCCGGCGGCCTCCATCGCTTCAATGAGCCGAGCCGCTCGGTTGTAGCCTATGCGCAGTTTCCGCTGAACGCTGGATATAGAGGCGCGTCGACTCTTGGTGACAAAATGCACTGCCTCGTCATAAAGCGCATCGCTCTCATCATCACCTTCGGAAGCCTCGGACTGCAGCTCTCCAGGGGTCACAGCCGTGCTGCTCCCCTCATCAAGCAAGCCCTCAATGTAGGCAGGCTCGCCGCGACGCTTCCAGTCCGCAACAACACGGTGCACCTCGTCGTCGGACACAAATGCTCCGTGCACCCGAGTCGATAAGCTGCTGCCGGGCGGCATGTAGAGCATATCTCCATGACCGAGGAGCTGCTCTGCCCCGCCCTGATCCAGAATGGTTCGAGAATCGACTTTGGAACTCACCTGAAAGGCAATTCGCGTAGGGATGTTTGCCTTAATCAGGCCGGTGATAACGTCCACGGAGGGACGCTGGGTCGCGAGTACCAGGTGGATACCCGCGGCCCGCGCTTTTTGTGCGATGCGCGCGATCAGCTGTTCAACCTTTTTGCCGACAATCATCATCATGTCCGCAAATTCGTCGATCACGACAACGATTGCGGGTAGCGCCTCAAGCTCTGGCGCGGTCTGCTCATCCACGGGTGTCATCGACAATTGATCCGGCACCCAAAGTGGATCTTCCAGGGGAGTGCCCGCCTTTACCGCATCCTGAATCTTACGGTTATACCCGGCCAGGTTACGCACGCCCAGAGACGCCATAAGTTTGTAGCGACGCTCCATCTCCGCAACACACCAGCGAAGACCATTGGCGGCATCCTTCATGTCGGTGATAACGGGTGTTAACAGATGGGGAATGCCATCGTACACCGACAGTTCCAGCATTTTTGGATCGACCAGAATCATGCGCACATCCGCCGGCGTAGACTTGTATAGCAGGCTAATAAGCATGGCATTAACACCAACGGACTTACCTGATCCCGTTGTTCCGGCTACCAGCAAATGCGGCATACGGGCTAGGTCAGCCACCACCGGTTGGCCGGAGATGTCGTGTCCCAGTGCAAAGGTTAATGCAGACTTGGACTGATCAAAGGTTCGGGACGACAGCACTTCCCGGAAGTTAACAATCTCACGGTGCTCGTTGGGTATCTCGATACCGACAACGCTCTTTCCAGGGATCACTTCGACAACGCGAACAGAAATCACGGCGAGGGATCGGGCGAGATCTTTTGCGAGATTGGATATTCGCGAGACCTTAACGCCAGCCGCCGGCTGAATCTCAAAGCGCGTGATGACCGGGCCAGGGTACACAGCCGTGACCTCGGCGGTGATCCCAAAGTCTGCTAGCTTCAGCTCCAGCAGCTTAGAAAGCTTCTCAAGAGCTTCAGGGGAATATCCGTCACCGGAATTACGCTCGGCCTCGTCCAGTATTTCGAGCGGTGGGACCTCTCCCGTCACGGGGGCATCAAAGAGCGGAACCTGTTTTTCCCTTTCGACCCTTTCAGACTTCTCCGGTGGCGGTTTTAGCGGCTTAATCTTTGGCGGCGTACGTTTTTTCTCTTTCTCTACGTGCTGGTCAATGACCTGGCGTCTCGCTTCCAACTGCTTCTCTCGTGCCCTGCGGTCCTGAACATCGTCCCGTAACTTCAGTAATCGGGACTTCGCTGTGCCGACGCCGTGGATCGCAAGGCCCCCTAAGCGGTCCATCAGGCCTAACCAGCTTAAGTCGGTGAAAATCGTCATACCAAACAAGAAAACCGCGACCAGGATGAGTCGTGCTCCAAAGCCATTAAAGGCCGTGTCCATTGCGGATCCCAATGCCAAGCCTATGATTCCCCCCGCGCCCTGGGGCAAGGGGCCGCTGGCACCCACATTAAGCGCGGCCAAAGCAGTCCCAGAAGCCATAACCAAGGCCAGCCCCAGCGCTCTAACACTGAGAGCGGCGCCAGAAAACGCCTTCGGCTGCTGCCTTTCGGCAAACAGCAGCGCGGCACGGTAAGCGAGCATCAGTGGAAACAGGTATGCCAGATAACCCACGAGGGAAAAACACACATCCGCCAGCCAAGCGCCCGTAGGGCCACCAAGATTGCTCACCTGACCGCCGGAGCCGGTGCCCGACCACCCAGGATCGGCCTGGGAATAACTCACCAGACTCACCAGCACATAAGCGCAGATTGCAGCAACAGCGATCAGTAATCCCTCTCGCAAACGCGGGGACGCTGGATCCTGAGCCTCTGTGGGTTGCCGGGGCATCTCAATAACCTCTATGACGAGGGCTTAGTTTCACGATGTTTTCTATTTTATTCAATAGCTTAAAGTAATTTCCTGATACTAATTTGATCTTTGCTCGCAGAGCGACCATCTATTACCATGGGCGCCTTTTTATATGAGACCACCACACAATGTCTGACGTTCAACATCATAAGCTGATCATACTGGGTTCCGGGCCTGCTGGTTACACCGCCGCTGTCTATGCGGCACGCGCTAATCTCAATCCCGTAGTGATAACCGGCATGCAGCAAGGCGGCCAATTGACCACCACCACGGAGGTCGAAAACTGGCCCGGTGGTGCCCATGACCTTCAGGGCCCCGGGCTCATGCAGGACATGCTCTCCCATGTGGAGCGTTTTGGAACGTCAGTTGTCTTTGACCACATTGATTCCGTTGACTTGAGCTCGCGCCCTATCAAACTCAAGGGATCGGGAGAA
The DNA here is from genome assembly GCF_045689245.1 of Congregibacter brevis. Lineage (GTDB taxonomy): Bacteria > Pseudomonadota > Gammaproteobacteria > Pseudomonadales > Halieaceae > Congregibacter > Congregibacter brevis. The sequence goes on from NZ_CP136865.1 coordinate 2,686,502, forward strand.
TACAGCTGCGATGCGCTGATTATCTCTACCGGCGCCTCTGCTCAGTATCTTGGCCTGCCCAGTGAAGAAAAGTTTTTGGGTAAAGGCGTTAGCGCCTGCGCCACCTGCGATGGGTTTTTCTATCGCAACAAGCGGGTTGCCGTAGTCGGCGGTGGGAATACCGCAGTGGAAGAAGCCCTGTATTTGTCCAATCTGGCTGAGAAGGTCATTCTGGTGCATCGTCGCGATAGCCTGCGAGCGGAAAAAGTCCTGCAGGACCGTCTCTTCGCCCGTGAAGCCGAGGGCAAAGTCGAGTTTCGTTGGAATCACACCCTGGAAGAAGTTCTCGGAGACGACAGTGGCGTGACGGGCATGCGCATCGCCCCCACCGATGGCAGTGTCAGTGAAGATGTCGAACTCGCCGGTGTGTTCATCGCCATCGGGCACAAGCCCAACACAGACATCTTTGAGGGACAGCTGGACATGAATGGCGGATACATCAAGGTCCACAGCGGCATCGAGGGGAACGCCACGGCCACAAGCGTTCCCGGTGTTTTTGCAGCGGGCGATGTGGGCGATCATATCTATCGGCAAGCAGTTACATCGGCAGGGTTCGGATGCATGGCTGCGCTGGATGCCGAGAAATATCTTGATGAGGTGGCCGGCTAAATACCCCGCTCCTCTCACTTCTCTCTACCCATCCCCAAACACCGTGCCCCTGCTGAGTCATCTGGCACCCGGCGAAGACTTCCCTCCAAGCAGCGAAGCCCTCGCCTACCCTAACGGTCTACTGGCCGCCGGGGGGCAGCTGGATAGCCAAACACTATTGTCTGCCTATCGCCGCGGAATTTTCCCCTGGTATGAGGCCCCCCAGCCGGTGCTTTGGTGGACACCAGACCCACGCTCAATTTTGCTCCCGGACGAGCTTCACGTCTCCCGTTCCTTGCGTAAAACGCTGCGACGGAGTGAACTGAGGCTGTGCGTCGACAAGGCCTTCTCCCAGGTAATGAAGGCCTGCGCGGCCCCCCGCCTTGATCAACAGGGAACATGGATCGATACGGCGATGATCAGCGCTTACAGCGACCTGCAGCACCTGGGTTATGCTCACTCCGTAGAAGTGTGGCGTGAGGAAGACCTCGTCGGTGGCTTGTACGGGGTTTCTATTGGTGGAGCGTTCTTTGGCGAAAGCATGTTTTCCCGTGAGACCGACGCCTCAAAGATTGCTCTGGTTGCTTTGGTGCACATCCTTAAGAGGAGCGGCGGTGGCTTTGTTGATTGCCAGATTGAGAGCGAACACCTGAACAGTCTTGGGGCAAGGAATGTTTCCCGAGTGGACTTTGAGAATCGACTTCAGCACACTATTGCTATGCACACATCCCCTGATAATTGGACGCTCCCAGCGAGCACAGGCGAGCTAATTTGAAGCATTGCCGACGTTCTAAAATTCGAGAAACAGCATGACGTCGTCATTACGCGATCTAAAGGTGTATACCACCTATCCGCACCGCTGCAGCTATCTCGAAGAGGAAGAAGCGACAACACTGTTCATAGATCCACGGCAGACCGTTGATCAAACGCTCTACAGCAACCTTTCGATGTTGGGTTTTCGTCGAAGCGGAAACCATATCTATCGCCCTCACTGCAGTCACTGCAACGCCTGTATACCGGCTCGGGTACATGTCAACGATTTCAAAGCAAACCGTAGCCAGCGCCGCTGCCTGAAACGCAACGCGGATCTGGAAGTATCTATTCGTAGTTCTGCCTCAGATGATGAGAGCTACGATTTATACGATCGATACATTCGCGCAAGACACGCTGATGGGGATATGTACCCTCCCGATCGGGATCAATTCGAATCGTTTCTTAACAATCCCTGGGACTGTACCGAGTATTGTGAGTTTCGTGACGACGGACGATTAGTGGCAGTGGCGGTTGTCGACGTAATGCTCGACGGTTTGTCTGCGATCTACACTTTTTTCGACCCGAAGGAAGATGCTCGTAGCCTCGGTCGCCACGCTGTCTTGTGGCAGATAGAGCGCAGCAAGTCCTTGGGCCTACCGTACGTTTATTTGGGTTATTGGATACGCAACTGCGACAAGATGTCCTACAAGTCCGATTATCAACCTCTGGAAACACTCATCAACAACCAGTGGCAGCGCTCTACTGAGGGTCTTATCGAGACGTTCTAGGCATGACCCGCGGGCATCATCGAAGCGATTGCGCCATCTGCAGTCATAACCCCCAGTTTTCACACGCTTTTGCTGTGGCTCTCCGAGGGCTTTTCGGGCAGAATGCGCGCTGATTTTTTACTGTAGTAGCAAATGAATGGCTAAAGAAGACCAGATTGAGATGGAAGGTGAAGTCGTTGACACCCTTCCCAACACCACGTTTCGAGTAAAGCTCGAAAACGATCACGTGGTTACCGCCCACATATCAGGAAAGATGCGTAAGAACTACATTCGTATTCTCACCGGTGACAAGGTGCGTGTTGAACTAACGCCTTACGACCTCACCAAAGGTCGCATTACCTATCGCGAGCGCTAATCAGCGCTAAGCGATCGCCTAAGATGCAATACGCCGGCGCCCCCCCTGCTTGCCGGCACCGACTACGCAACTTCCAGGCACCTTCCAGGCGACTTCCAGCCTAGCTGACAGCCAGCTCGTCGGCCGGCGAGTCCTCAGGCTCAGGTACGCTTACCTCAAGACCATCCCCTGCGGCGTTAAGCCGCACTAGAGCAGTTCCGCCGGTGTTCGCTAGTGCGCCAAACAACACCATCTCGGCGAGGGGCTTTTTGATGTGATCCTGAATCACACGATCCATGGGTCTAGCCCCCATATGCTGGTCGTAACCTTTCTCAACAAGCCATAAACGAGCATCCTCATCCACATCCAGGGTGATGCGTTTCTCATCCAGCTGCCCTTGCAGTTCCGCAAGAAATTTGTCCACCACAGTAAGGATGACATCCTCACCCAAGGGCTGAAACTGCACGATACTATCCAAACGGTTACGAAACTCTGGAGTGAACATACGACTGATCGCTTCCATTCCATCAGTACTATGATCCTGCGCGGTAAAGCCAATCGAGCGCCGGCTGATTGTCTCTGCTCCCGCATTGGTGGTCATCACAAGAATGATGTTTCTGAAGTCTGCCTTGCGCCCATTATTGTCGGTCAGAGTGCCGTGATCCATTACCTGTAACAGTAGGTTAAACACCTCGGGGTGAGCCTTTTCAATCTCGTCCAACAACACCACCGCGTGAGGATGCTTTGTCGCTGCGTCAGTCAGCAAACCGCCTTGGTCAAAGCCCACGTAGCCCGGAGGCGCACCGATCAGGCGAGACACCGTGTGGCGCTCCATGTATTCGGACATATCAAAGCGAATAAGCTCCAGGCCCAAAATCTTGGCCAACTGCCGTGTAACCTCGGTCTTTCCGACACCGGTAGGACCAGCCAGGAGGAAGGAGCCAATAGGCTTGTCACCGCCCCGCAAGCCAGCTCGAGCCATTTTGATAGAGGTTGAAAGGCTGCTTACCGCGTCGTCCTGACCGAATACCACCATCTTGAGATTGCTCTCGAGCTTGAGGAGTACATCTTTGTCATTACGATTCACCGACTTTGGTGGAATCCGCGCAATCTTCGCCACCACGGCTTCGACATCATGCTTGCCGATCACCTTCTTGCGCTTTGATGGAGACTGGAGCTGCTGATAGGCGCCAGCTTCGTCAATTACATCGATAGCCTTATCTGGGAGAAAACGGTCGGTGATATAACGCGCCGATAGATCAGTCGCTACCCGCAGTGCCTGATCGGTGTAGCGCAGCCCGTGATGCTCTTCGAATCGCGACTTTAGGCCCTTAAGGATCTTGTAGGCATCGTCAGCGCTAGGTTCCATGACGTCGATCTTCTGAAAGCGCCGGCTGAGTGCCTTGTCCTTGTCAAAAATGCCACGGTATTCCTGAAAGGTTGTAGAGCCGATGCAACGCAGCCTGCCAGAGGTCAACAATGGCTTTAGGAGATTACTCGCGTCCATGACGCCACCGCTTGCGGCCCCCGCGCCAATAATCGTGTGAATCTCGTCAATGAACAGCACGGCGCCTTCCCGTCGCTTGAGCTCTGCGAGGAGTCCTTTAAAGCGCTTCTCGAAGTCACCGCGGTATTTTGTTCCGGCCAGAAGGGACCCAAGGTCGAGGGAATACACCTCGGCCCCTTTGAGCATCTCCGGCACCTCACCATCTTCAATGAGCTTGGCCAGGCCTTCGGCGATTGCGGTTTTGCCCACGCCGGACTCACCCACCAGCAAAGGATTGTTTTTGCGTCGCCGCGCCAACACTTGAATCACGCGCTCTACTTCTGAAGATCGGCCAATGAGGGGGTCGATCCGGCCTTCGCGAGCTTCCTCGTTGAGGTTCGTGGCAAAGCTGTCCAAGGGATTGCTCTCGCCTTCTTCGCTTGCGCCTTCAGCGCGTTCGGCTTCGGGCTCACTGCCGTTGTGCTCGTCGCCTTCGTCGACCTTGGAAATGCCGTGAGTGATGTAATTCACCACATCAAGTCGCGACACGCTTTGGGTTTTAAGGAAGTAAACAGCTTGAGACTCTTGCTCAGAGAAAATCGCTACCAGGACATTCGCTCCCGTAACCTCGCTGCGTCCAGAGCTTTGGACATGAAACACGGCTCGCTGAAGAACACGCTGAAAGCCCAAGGTCGGCTGAGTCTCTCGCTCCTGCTCGTCCTCGGGAATCAAAGGCGTGGTCGAATCGATAAACTCGACCAAATCGCCTCTGAGAGCACTCAGCTCCGCGCCGCATGCTTTGAGCACACGAATGGCATCGTTGTTATCCAGTAATGCGAGTAACAGATGCTCCACGGTCATAAATTCGTGTCTGCGCGAGCGAGCTGCGCGGAAAGCGTCGTTCAGCGTCTGCTCAAGTTCCTTACTTAGCATGTACTATCTCCTTCGATGAGCTAGTCCTCGGATGCTTCGATCTCACACAGCAATGGATGCTGATGGTCCCGCGCATACTGATTAACCTGTGCCGATTTTGTTTCAGCGATGTCTTTCGTATAAATCCCGCAAACGCCCTTGCCGTGGGTATGAACGGTGAGCATAACCTGCGTAGCCTGTTCTCGGTTCATTTTGAAGAATACTTCCAGAATCTCGACGACAAACTCCATGGGGGTGTAGTCGTCGTTCAGCAGCACCACTTTATAAAGCGGGGGCCGCTTAAGCTTGGGCTTGGCTTCCTGAAGTGCAAGCCCACCGTCATCGCCGTGGTCTTCCTGATCATTGTTCGACGACATCCACCAAAGCGACGAACTTCCACCGATAGGATTGCCCGCCGACGCAGTTTCACGATAGCACTCAACGCTGGCGTTAGGATGAACTCCAAACGGCGCTTGCAGCGGATCACAGTCGTGATTCCGAGGGGCTGGGAGATGCTTTTCTAGACGATATTGGCTTTGCATTGTATTGATTATAAGGCTTTTGAAATCGAGCGCGAGGCCTCATAAAAAAACCCGCCGCGGTAGCCCGGGCGGGTCTATCATGACAGGCTCAAACGCCTATCAAACACTCACTCATCTGCCCTTGAAAGCCAATGAGGAGCGATTATTACCGTCGTTTACTTCACATAGAAGCGATAATTTTCTCACCAAAACCGGAACAGCTCACCAACGTTGCACCTTCCATCAGTCGCTCGAAGTCATAGGTCACTGTACCGTTCTGGATCGCACCGTTCATGCCATCGATGATGCGATCAGCCGCTTCGTTCCAACCCATGTGACGGAGCATCATTTCGGCAGAGAGAATCAATGAACCCGGGTTCACCTTGTCCTGACCTGCGTACTTGGGTGCTGTTCCATGTGTCGCTTCAAACAGCGCAATCTTGTCTGAGAGATTCGCACCCGGAGCAATACCAATACCGCCAACCTGTGCAGCCAGAGCGTCTGACAAATAGTCACCGTTCAAGTTTAGCGTCGCAACAACAGAGTAATCCTTAGGTCGCGTGAGAATTTGCTGCAGCATAGCGTCAGCGATAACATCCTTAACGATGATGTCTTTGCCCGTGTTGGGGTTCTTCAAAGACACCCACGGACCGCCATCGAGGAGTTCGCCGCCGAACTCTTCCTGAGCGAGCTCATAGCCCCAGTCCCGGAAGGCCCCTTCGGTAAACTTCATGATGTTGCCTTTGTGCACCAGGGTTACCGATGGGAGATCCTGGTCGATGGCGTACTGAATAGCTTTGCGTACCAAGCGCTTTGTGCCCTCTTCGGACACAGGCTTGATGCCAATACCGACATTCGTGGGAAAGCGAATTTTAGTGGCGCCCATCTCGTTGATGATGAAGTCGACCACTTTTTGGGCTTCGTCGGTGCCTGCTTCGTACTCGATTCCTGCGTAGATATCTTCGGAGTTCTCTCGGAAGATCACCATATTGCAATCGCCGGGGCTCTTAACAGGTGAAGGAACGCCTTCGAACCAGCGCACGGGGCGAAGACAGGTGTAAAGATCCAGTTCCTGACGCAGCGCTACGTTCAGAGAGCGAAACCCTCCTCCCACAGGCGTAGTTAATGGGCCTTTGATGCCCACGGAGTATTCTTTAATTGCTTCGAGAGTTTCCTCGGGGAACCAATCACCTTCGTAGAGCTCAGCCGCTTTCTCACCGGTGTAAATTTCCATCCAGGAGATCTTCTTGCTGCCGCCGTAAGCTTTCTCAACAGCTGCGTCGACGACGTCAATCATCACGGGGCTGATATCTACACCGATACCATCTCCTTCAATGTACGGAATAATCGGATTTTCCGGCACATTGAGGCTGTTGTCTTCATTAACCGTGATACGCGAGCCGCTTTCTGGCACATTGATATGCTTATAACCCATTGATCTACTCCAGGCTTGGTTTTTTTACTGTTGTTAGGAACTCAGAACACACAGTCTTTTGAAGAGCGTTCCGACATCAAATTTGCGTTTTGTAAACGCTGCTTACCTCACGGGAGCTCTACTCATCCAAAGCAACTCCAGTAAATGCACAGCTACGATCAATAGGGAGCTCTCTGGCTCTTCGCGACCTTCTGCGCAATCGCCGATGCCTTGTCTTGGGTATAGCCCTGAACACTGTCTGCCTTTTGGACGGACGAGGCCCCTAAAAATCGCCGATCATCTTACCAGAATAGCGCCCGCTATGGCGGCGTTTTCACCGAAATTCCGCTAATGGCAGAGCTAATTCTTTTCAATAAGCCCTTCAAGGTCCTTAGTCAGTTTACTGATACGTCGGGGCGCGCGACCCTTGCGAACTATATCGACAAACGCGGCTTTTACCCCGCAGGACGCCTCGATTATGACTCCGAAGGCCTACTCCTCCTATGCGACGATGGAGTGTTGCAGCAGCGCATCGCGCACCCAAAGTTCAAGTTATGGAAGACCTACTGTGTACAACTTGAAGGCGAAGTTAGCCACGATGCCGTCGAGGCTCTTCGCGAGGGCGTCAAGCTGAAAGATGGGCTTACTCGGCCTGCGCGCTTGAAAGCCCTAAAGGAACCAAACTTCTGGGATCGAACCCCCCCGATACGAGAACGAAAAAGCCTGCCGACCAGCTGGATCGAGATCTCGATTCAGGAAGGCCGCAACCGTCAAGTTAGGCGGATGTGCGCCCATGTGGGATATCCCGTGTTACGCCTCATCCGCACGCACATTGGCGACTGGAGCCTCGACTCACTCTCTCCAGGACAGTATCGAAGCCTGAGGGTGAACTTACCCAATGCAGGCTCATCGAAGCCACCAAGGGGGCGCCGCCGTAAGCGCTGACAACGTAAACGTCAGGGCTGAGGTCTGCTAGAATGCTGCGCCTTGAAAACAGCTATCCGGATCATACTCACAGCTCATGGCAGCATCGGAAAAAGTCATTGTTGGCATGTCGGGAGGCGTAGACTCCTCCGTAGCCGCACTCATGCTTCTCGAACAGGGCTATCACGTCGAAGGCCTGTTCATGAAGAACTGGGATGAAGACGACGGTACGGAGTATTGCACCGCGAAGACCGATTACGCCGACGCGCAAGCCGTCGCAGATAAGCTGGGCATTACGCTTCACGCCGCCAACTTTGCGGCTGAGTACTGGGACAATGTATTCGAACATTTCCTTGCAGAGTATCGCGCAGGTCGAACACCCAACCCTGACATTCTTTGCAATCGCGAGATTAAATTTCGCGCTTTCCTCGATTATGCACTGGAACTAGGCGCAGACCGTATTGCCACCGGACACTATGCTCGGCGGGGCATCGTCGACGATCGCCCCGCTCTGCTTAAAGGCTTAGACAACAACAAAGACCAATCCTACTTCCTGCACGCAGTGGGACACGCCGAGCTTTCCAAAACGCTGTTTCCTCTGGGAGAAATAGAAAAAACGGAAGTCCGTGCTCGGGCAGCCTCAGCGGACTTACGCACCCACGACAAAAAGGATTCCACGGGCATTTGCTTTATCGGTGAGCGACGGTTCAAGGACTTCCTTCAACAGTATCTTCCGGCACAGCCCGGAGCTATCAAAACCCTCGACGGGGATACCATCGGAGAGCACAGCGGTTTGATGTATCACACGATTGGCCAACGTCAGGGACTGGGCATTGGTGGTTTGGCCAAGCACAACGAAGCACCCTGGTATGTCGCCGGCAAAGACCTGAGCAACAACGTACTGCTCGTCGTCCAGGGTAATGACAACGCTGCGTTGTTTTCCAGCGAGCTGTGGGCTGGCGACTTGTTTTGGATCAACGGGCTGACGCCCGGGCTACCTCTGCAGTGCAAGGCTAAGGTGCGTTATCGCCAGGCTGATCAAGATTGCACTGTGGTTTGGGAAAACGGTGGGTACAAAATTTTCTTCGCAGAGCCTCAGCGCGCCATAACCCCCGGACAGTCTGTGGTGCTGTACGACGACATGCAGTGCCTTGGCGGTGGTGTTATCACCGCAACGACGGCCACTCTGGCGCTTGCTGCATGAGCGCGCTGCGAGAACAGACTATAGCGCTTGCGGGAGTCGCTCAGGCTGCCCGTATGGTGGATCAAATTTCCAAAACGGGCAGTTATCCCCTGGAGTTCCTCGAGAGCTCAGTCAACAGCCTCTTTGTTTTTGATCTTGAGCATGCCGAGGATGTATTCAAGGGTTTACCCGGCGTCAGACTCGGGCTGCAAAACCTCTGTGCGCTATTGGCAAATCAACGGGAAGCCGAACAGCGTGATGCCGTACGTTACTTTTTCAACGTCCTCCATTTAGAACGCCGCTTTGCAGCCGATGAGCAACTCCGGGAAGTCGTGCGTTCTCGATTGGAACATGCAAGTTTTCGAGCCGAGCATTTTGCTGGTCATGTCGGCGACATCTGTCACAGTGTCTCCGGCGTCTATCAGGATACCTTCAGCAAATTGCCCCAGCGCATCAAGGTTATGGGCAGCGCTCAACATCTCGAGAACGGCCAGAACGCCGATATCGTGCGCAGCCTTTTATTGGCGGGTATACGCTCTGCTTATCTGTGGCGGCAGCTGGGTGGGCGGCGCTGGAAGCTCGCTATGCAAAGAAAAGCAATGCTGAAGAGCGCTCAGGAATTATCCCGTGGCCTTGGCCTCGTCTAACCGTCGCAACAGTAGATAGCAGTGAAAGGAAGTGAAAGGAACAACCATGTCATCAGAGAGTCTCACACTTAGTCCCCTCACGGCGGTTACGCCTTTGGATGGTCGCTACGCGAGTAAAACCCGGCCATTGGCAGAGGTCTTCAGCGAGTATGGCCTCATACAACGTCGCGTGGTGGTCGAGGTTCATTGGCTTCTCGCCCTTTCTCGCGAGCCCAAAATCACCGAGGTGCCGCCGCTATCCCCCCAAGCGGTCACTAAACTTCAGAATATCGCCGAGCAGTTTTCCGTGGGAGATGCTGCTGAGATTAAAGATATCGAAGCGACGACGAATCACGACGTTAAGGCGGTAGAGTATTTTATTAAGCAGAGTTTTGAGGGCGACGACGAGCTTCAGCGAATCAGCGAGTTTGTGCATTTCGCCTGTACCTCTGAAGACATTAATAATCTTGCTCATGCGTTAATGCTCCGCGACGGTCTGACGAAGGTGTTGATGCCGGGCTTTGAAAATCTGGTCACGACACTGTCCGGGACAGCGCGAGAACTGGCGGATCAACCCATGCTGTCACGTACCCACGGGCAAACAGCGAGTCCCACTACAATGGGCAAAGAGATCGCAAACAGCGTTGCTCGACTGAGGCGCCAGCTCGAGCGTGTTACTAATGTGCCTCTCTTGGGCAAGATGAATGGCGCTGTCGGCAATTACAACGCCCATCTGGCGAGCTATCCCGACATTGACTGGCAAGCCTTCAGCGCGGCGTTTATCTCGGGTCTCGGTTTACAGCAGAACCCCTACACCACCCAAATCGAGCCTCACGATTACATGGCGGAGCTCTTTGACGGTATTGGAGGAGCCAACACCGTGCTCCTCGACTTCGCCCGAGATATCTGGGGTTACATCTCTTTGGGATACTTCAAACAGAAGACCATTGCCGGTGAGATCGGATCTTCGACCATGCCTCACAAAGTGAACCCCATAGACTTTGAGAATGCTGAAGGAAATCTGGGCCTGGCAAACGCGGTGTTCACACATCTGAGCCAGAAGCTGCCGGTAAGCCGCTGGCAACGGGACCTCAGCGACTCTACAGTTCTTCGCAACATGGGTGTTGGCTTTGCGTACACACTTATAGCCCTTGAATCTCTGGCTAAAGGCATCAGCAAGCTCGAAAGCAATGCAGCCCGTATGGATGATGATCTTAACGCCAGCTGGGAAGTTCTCGCCGAACCTATTCAGACCGTCATGAGACGCTATGGCGTCGAAGAGCCCTATGAAAAACTTAAAGCTCTCACCCGGGGCCAGCGGGTAACTGCGCAACGCATACGCGACTTCATCGACACTTTGGATATCCCGGAAGATGCACGCGAATCCCTTCGAGAGTTGACGCCGGCTAGTTACATTGGAAATGCCGCTGATCAGGCAAGAGACATCTAGACCGGTGTCTCGTCCTCGCCTGCAATTGGATGTTGAGGACTTCCTCGCTAAGCACTGGCAGCGAGAGCACTTATTCATACCCGCAGGGTTCCAAAACTTCGAGGTGCCCGCTGACGCCGACGAGCTCGCCGGGCTCGCCATCGAAGAGGAAGTCGACGGACGGATTGTCAGCGCTGACGAGGGTCACTGGCATCAAGAGCGCGGTCCCTTCACTGCTGAAAGCTATGAACGCGGCGGCAGCTGGAGCTTGCTAGTACAAAGCGTAGATCAATACTGGGACGAAACAGCAGAACTACTTCGCGCAGTAGAATTCTTGCCGACCTGGCGTCTCGACGACATTATGATGAGCTACGCTACGGACGGCGGAAGCGCAGGCCCCCACTACGACAACTACGATGTCTTTATTATCCAAGGCGAGGGGCAGCGTCTCTGGCAGATCGGTGGGGCCTGTAATGCCAGCAGCTCATTGATGGAAAACACAGATCTACGACTGTTGTCTGACTTTGAGCCTCATCATGAATACCTGATGAGTTGTGGCGACGTGCTCTACGTTCCACCGGGAATCGCGCACTACGGGACGAGTGTTGGAGAGTCCACAAGCTTCTCTATCGGCTTTAGAGCTCCTCGCCACAGCGACTTGCTGGCTCGCTGGGCGGATAACCGTCTCAACGCTCTCGAGGACGACGCACTGTTTCGTGACCCAGCGCGAAAAATTTCCAAGCGCAGTGGAGAGATCACGAGCGAAGATCTGGAGCGAGCTCGGATACAGTTATTGCAACTGCTAGATCAGAGCGACCCTAAATGGTTTGGCGAAGCGATCACCGACGTTGCAACTACACACAGCGACGTCCGTGATACCAAATCTGTGCGAGATTGCGAGCGTGGATGGATCACCCGCATACCCGGAAGTCGATTGGCCTGGCATGCCAGCGGCGATGAACTCATGGTGTTTGCGCACGGCTGTTCTCACGATGCGCCACTATGCTTACAGCCGCTTATCGAAGCACTTTGCAGGAATGAAGAGGTGGTTCTGGAGGAGGCCCGTTACCTCCACGATGCGGCTCCAGGCCTTTTAAGCTGGCTCTGTGAAGAGGGAGTTATCCTCTGTTATGAATGACTTAGCAACTTTGCAAGTGCGGCAGGCTAGCTGGCCAGAAGATGCTGCGGAGCTGGAGCGAGTCCGTAGCGCCGTGTTTGTTTTAGAGCAGGGTGTACCCAGAGACATCGAGTGGGATGGCCAGGATGAAAACGCCAACCATGTCATCGCCGAGCTTCAGGGCGTCACTATCGGCTGCGGCCGTCTCCTTCCCGACGGACGTATTGGCCGTCTTGCCGTGGTCTCTAACTACCGAGGTCTTGGGATCGGTGCGAAGCTTCTGGAGGCAGTTCTGGCCATTGCGAGGCAAGCAGGACAGAAAGACCTCTACCTTCATGCACAAGCGAACGCAGTCCGCTTTTATGAACAAGCAGGGTTTGTAGCCCGCGGACAACCCTTTGAAGAGGCCGGTATACAGCATCTTGATATGCATCTAAGTCTGGATTATCGCGATTGGAATGAGCCCATTCTGCATCTGCGCTATCCCCATCCCTTTGCAGAGCTGGTTGTCGCTCAGGCGGCCCAGGCGCGACGGGAACTTCGAATCCTTAGCCCGACCCTCGATAACCGTGTCTTCGACGACGAGGATCTGGTGTCAGCGTTGCGTGTCTTTCTGCGTGGCGGCACTCTGTGTCAGGTGCAGGTTCTGGTCAAGGACGCTCGATCTGTAGTGCAACGCGGGCATCGTATGCTCACTCTTTGTAGACGACTACCAAGCAGGATGGAGATTCGCCGCCTGGCAGAGCATCCGCAATGGAACGATGAAACCCTGGTGATACGCGATCGCGACAGCGTATTGGAATTGCCTGGAGCCGAGACCGATGCTGGTTTCTATCGCCCGGGAGATCGCCCCCGCAGCGAAGCATCGATCCACCGTTTCGACGAACTCTGGCGTCTGGGACAGATTGATCCAGAGTTTCGTGCCTTGTCGCTGTAGACATCTACGCGGCGTGACCGCATAGAGGTCACGCTACTCGTCGACCCCGACCGAGTTTCCTTCGTAAACCAGATTATAGACACGCAAAGAACCACATAGGCTACGGAGCGGCTTTCCGTCGCTCAGCGAAAACTGGATATGGTGGCGTGGGCAGGTAAGGACGTCTTGAACTACTGTTGCCTTATCTAGCACCTGCCCCTCATGCGGGCAGTGACGACTGAATAATCGCAAACTGCCCTCTTCCTGACAGAGCAGCATTTGCTGACCCTGAACGCTAACTAGCTTTCGGTAACCGTCATGAAGATTCATAAGCTTCTCTAGGGGACGGTACGCCATCTCAGCCTTTATCCAAAAGCTCAATGACTCGGCGGGCGGCGTTGTAAGGAGTCATGTGCTGCGCTTCAACTTCGGCCTCTAGCTTTGGAAGCGCCGCGGCCACCGCCTTGCTCTCTTGGAGTCGCTGTAGCAATAGAGTCTGCACAAGCTGCTGCATCCATTGGCGATTCTGTGTGGATCGTTGATGATCAAAAAAGCCCGATGCTCGTGTCGAAGTGACGTAGGACTGAATAGTTTCCCAAACCTCATCAAGGCCGGTTTTCGCTAAGGCGGAGCAACGCATAACAACAGTGGTCCAATGGCTCTCATTGCGAAGGAGGCTAAACGCAGACTGGTACTGGGTTTGGGTGGACGCGGCAATGCCCTCTCCCTCTCCGTCCGATTTGTTGATAACCAGAGCATCGGCTAGCTCTACAATCCCTTTCTTAATGCCCTGGAGCTCATCGCCGCCCCCGGGGAGCATGAGAAGCATGAAAAAATCCACCATCCCCGCGACCTGAAACTCCGACTGCCCTACCCCGACCGTCTCTACGATGATCACGTCATAGCCTGCAGCCTCGCACAGCAGCATGGTTTCGCGGGTCTTTTGAGCCACCCCGCCGAGAGTGCCACCAGATGGTGTGGGCCGAATAAAGACATGCTCTTCCCGCGAGAGCTGCTCCATGCGCGTCTTGTCGCCCATGATGGAGCCCCCAGCGACTGGTGAACTTGGATCCACCGCAAGGACTGCGACGCGATGTCCCGCCGCCAAAAGCAGCTGGCCGAAGGATTCGATAAACGTGGATTTCCCGACGCCGGGAACACCGCTGATGCCAATACGAATACTGTTGCCGGTATGGGGCAACAACTCTTCAAGCAGGTCTTGAGCCTGCCGTCGGTGAGCAGAAAGCGAACTCTCGGTGAGGGTGATCGCCTTGGCAAGCGCTCGCCGATTACCGCTACGAATACTCTGGGCGTCAGGCGCAGCCATGCAGCGTTACGCGGTGGCGGTGTTCACCGCCTCAAGCACTTCTCGAGCGGCTTCAGGGATCGCGGTGCCGGGACCAAAAATACACTGCACACCTGCTGATTTCAGTGCCGGATAGTCTTGCTCAGGAATAACACCGCCGGCGATAACCACGATGTCGCTGGCATCAAGCTTGGCCAGCTCCTCTATCAGCTGGGGCACCAAGGTCTTGTGGCCCGCAGCCAGGCTTGAAGCACCGACTACGTGCACGTCATTTTCAACAGCCTGACGCGCCACCTCAGCGGGAGTGGAAAACATCGGAGACAAATCAACATCGAAGCCCACATCGGCAAACGCCGTTGCGACGACCTTTGCGCCTCTGTCATGGCCATCCTGGCCCATTTTGCAGACCAGCATTCGGGGGCGACGTCCATGACGCTCTACAAAACTGTCTATGTCCGAACTAATCATTTTCCAGTTCTCATCATTTTCAAACGCCGCACCATAAACGCCAGAAACCGTTTGCGAGTGAGCAGTAAATCGCCCGAACTCGGCCTCCATCGCGTCGGATATCTCTCCAACGGTAGCACGGAGACGCACGGCGTCTATAGACAGTGCCAGTAAGTTGCCCGGGCCGCCCGCAGCACAAGCGGTAATCTGTGAGAGAACCTGGTCTACTACAGTCTGATCTCTCGACGCGCGAATACTCTTGAGTCGAGCAATCTGTGCGTCACGGACCGCAGCGTTATCAATGTCCAGAATATCGATGGGGTCTTCTTGACTAGGCTCGTACTTGTTCACACCGACGATCACATCCTCGCCGCGATCTATTCTCGCCTGCTTTTTTGCCGCCGCTTCTTCGATGCGTAGCTTGGGCATGCCTGTCTCGATGGCCTTAGCCATACCACCCGCTTCTTCCACTTCGGCGATGAGCTCCCGCGCTTTGTCGGCGATCTCCTGCGTCAACGACTCCATCATGTATGAGCCACCCCATGGGTCTACAACCTTG
The DNA here is from genome assembly GCF_045689245.1 of Congregibacter brevis. Classification (GTDB taxonomy): domain Bacteria; phylum Pseudomonadota; class Gammaproteobacteria; order Pseudomonadales; family Halieaceae; genus Congregibacter; species Congregibacter brevis. The sequence continues at coordinate 2,701,844 of NZ_CP136865.1, forward strand.
GTAATGCCCGTCTCTTCTTGAAGAATAAGTTGTGTGTTGCGGGCTATACGCGCCGCAAAATCCGAGGGCAAAGCAATGGCCTCATCCAAAGCGTTAGTGTGCAGGGATTGAGTGCCTCCAAACACTGCTGCCATGGCTTCGATTGTTGTTCGAACAACATTGTTATAAGGGTCTTGAGCGGTAAGCGACCAGCCTGAAGTCTGACTATGGGTGCGCAGCATTGAGCTTTTGGGATTCTCAGGAGAGAACTCCGCAACAATCTCGTTCCACAGAAGTCTCGCCGCACGCATCTTGGCGATCTCCATATAGAAGTTCATGCTCACGCCCCAGAAGAACGACAGCCGTGGCGCGAACTCATCAATCCCGAGACCCGAGGCTATGGCAGTCCGAATGTACTCCTTGCCATCCGCGAGGGTGTAAGCGAGTTCCAAGGCAGCATTCGCTCCAGCTTCCTGAATGTGATATCCGGAAATGGAGATGGTGTTAAAACGCGGCATATTTTTCGAGCAATAGGAAATGATGTCGCCGATGATCCGCATGCTCGGCGCCGGCGGGTAAATATAGGTGTTACGCACCATGAACTCTTTCAGAATATCGTTCTGAATAGTTCCCGCGAGCTGGTCCTGACTGACGCCCTGCTCTTCCGCTGCCACGATGTAACCAGCCAGTACCGGTAAGACGGCCCCGTTCATAGTCATCGACACGGAGACTTTATCCAGGGGGATCTCGTCAAAGAGGATCTTCATATCCTCAATAGAATCAATAGCGACGCCTGCTTTACCGACATCACCGGTGACGCGCTCGTGATCCGAATCATAGCCACGGTGGGTAGCAAGATCGAAGGCTACAGAGACGCCCTGCCCGCCAGCCGCCAGCGCTTTGCGGTAGAAAGCATTGGACTCTTCTGCCGTGCTGAACCCAGCGTACTGACGAATTGTCCACGGCCTTCCAGCGTACATCGTGGCCTGGGGCCCCCGGAGGTACGGTGCCATTCCGGGCAGCGTATCTGCATACTCCAAGCCATCGATATCTGCCGCTGTGTACAGCGGCTTCACAGCGATGCCCTCGGGCGTATCCCAAATCAGATCATCGGGGCTTTTACCCTTCATTTGTTGGGTAGCTAGAGCATCCCAGGCCGCTAACTGCTCCGCTGTCGCCTTCTTACTATCACTCATGGCTAATTCTCAGTGCTCGTCAGCAGGTTGATTGAGTTCTACAAGAATCCCGTCACAGCTGCGCGGATGAATAAATATGGTCAGTGAGTTGTGCGCCCCGGGTGCAGGCGCATCGGAGATGAACTCGTAGCCCTTCGCACGGAGTCGATCCACGTCCGCGTAAATGTCATCTGAGCGGAAACACAGATGATGAAGACCTCCGCCACGCTTCTCCAGATACTTAGCGATCGGCCCCTCCCCATTTAAGGGATGCACCAATTCTATATTCGTCGGTGGCAGGGGTATAAACGCCGTGGACGTCTTGGCCGCATCGACATCTTCTCGACCATCAAAGGGAAGGCCGAAGTCCTCACAGAAACGTTGTATGGCCTTCTCTAAATCGGGTACTGCGACTGCGATGTGATCCAGTGCGGTAATCATGGCTTGCGACTCCTGAGCTGGTGCATTCCTTTAAAACGAGCCTTTAAACTCATCTCTCAATTAGAGCTGGTCGAGATAACGAGCGGTCGCCGAGCGACGCCTTTCCGCAACCTCTTGAGGAGACTCAACGACAATTTTTTCATCCGGCGTGATTCTGAATACCGGTTGTCCCTTACTGATAATCATGCCGTCGCTGTCTACCAGAACCTCTTCGATAGTTCCGGAGAAAGGCGCATAGACTTTGTTAAACATCTTCATGACTTCAACGATGTATAAGGGGTCACCCGCATCGAAGTGATCGCCTTTCTCCACGTACAGAGGAGACTCTGGAGTCTCCCGGCCGTAGAACATGCCACCGCTAGCGGCGATGATTTCATCGGACTTAGCGACTGGCGGTGGCACTAGCACCTTAGCCATGCTCGACTGAAGATCCGGATCATTAAGACGCTCAGGAATATCAATCGTTAAATCATCATTTACCGTTAACGCGAAAAAGCCTGTGGCCTCGGCGATCGCAGGCAGAACGCTCATTATCGAGCAACCAGATTGGTACCCGCGATGCGCAGCCTGAACCGTAGCCCACTCCTGCTTAGAGAGCTCTACGCCTTCTGGCACAGCGTCGTCGCTGAGCTGGGTTTGCGTCGCCAACCAATCCTCTGCCGGCAGGAGCGTGTTCAGCTTTGAGTAGAACGCCTGTGCGTCCTGAAGGATGTCGTGATCGTGCTCCCAGATCATGCCGGCGGCGGGAGCCCCCGGCAGATAGTCCATGTTCAAAAAGTGATACAAATCGACAAGTAATTCGATGGGATTATCATTCCAGCTGACGTGCCCATTTATCATTGTGTAGCTGTCACTATGAATACTCAGCCAGCCGCTCAATAAATGCGGCTCCTCAAGAAGGAGCTCCAGGGGACGAAGCAACAAGGTGTGCTTCAGATCTAACGTCGCAGCCAGAGACTTAGCGCCGGCGTCATCCGCCGCATCAATTTCCCGTTGGCTAAGCTGTTTCCAGGCGTGCTCTAAATCAATATCCAGCGCTTCACGCTTCAGCTCACCCACAGCGGTAAGGTATGGAACGATAAACCGTGTGGTTGGCCGTGCGTTAATGTTCTGGCCCAGGAACCAATTCACCAAGCCGTAATGAAACTCAAGATTCGTCGCTAGATCCTTACCGCGCATTTGGGTCTGACGAATCGTTTCAGCCATGCGCTGGTAGCAGTCCAGCCGCGTACCACCCACGGTCAACAAGAGCGCGATATTTGAATCATAGGCCCCGGCGAGGGTGTACTTCATGAATACATCCGTGTCCGGGTTATGAAGACTAATACCCTGATCATCACGGATCTCACCATCGATAGCATCAGACCAATACTCAATGATTCCACCCGCGCTGGGTTGGAGCGCCTGGTTCGTGGCGTTGAGGCGTGCTTCTACACTGTCGTTATAACGCTGAACGCGATGGGGCTTGGGTAGCTTGGCGCCGTGCGCAGCGAGGAGCACCATGGCTTCAACCAAAGACTCCACGACGAAGTGATCTTCAGAGTCATTGGGATTAGCGAAGCGCAGGGCGTAACACAGCTCCGTTACCCTATGCTCCACCTGAATTCGCGTATTCATTTCCATAAAGAAATGCTTATCGCGGTCGACAATGCATTCAAAGGTCGACACGGAGTCGAGCCCAACAGCTTCACCAAAACGAGCGGCCTCGTCTTCCATCTGGGATAGGGTGTGAATATCCTGTTCTAAGACAGCCGTCTCGGTCTCATTACCCTGAGCCTTGGCCTCTTCCAGAGCGAGGTGTAATGACTCCAGAGTCACGGACACTTCAAGGAGCTTTTGCTCATGCATCTGTAGCGAGCAATCACGCCCGCCAAGACTCATGCTCCAGATGCCATTGCCGATGACCTGAATTTCCTGGTGTCGCGTTGTTTCTATGTTGAGCTCGACGAGAACATTCTTGTTATCGCCTACGCCGGTGGTCTTCACTTCGTTGAGAATCTCTCGGACCATCTCGCCTGCGCGATCAGCCTCCCCGATACCGAGGATGCGTTGACCTTTACCACCGCCACCACTAATGGCTTTTAGCCGCACGCGGTTGCTCGGGTACTGCTCGCTCATGCGCAGCACTGCTTCAGTAATAGTTTCGCTTAGCTCATCAACGGTGTAGAGGTCTACGCCTTTGCTGTAGCTCGCTGCCAGCACCTGATCTGCAGCAGCCTCCAGTTCGGCGTCAAGGGTTTCTGGGTCCAGAGGCAAAGACTCTGCCGCGATCAAAGCGGCCAGCGCAGCGTGGTCAGGATGGCGTTTGAGTAAAGTCAGCGCCGTCGCGTTATCAATACCCGGCGTGACCGAAACGCCTGTTTTCAATGCGGTGCGCTTGGCTTCGTCTTTAAGACCAGCGTCGTGCACGGTGCGCGAACAAGGGCCAATAAAGTTAAGGCCTGCGGCTTCCATAGCGGCGACCATGGTTTCATCTTCGGCCATGAACCCGTAGCCGGCAAAGATCGAGTTGTATCCGTTGTCTCGCGCGATACCGATAATCTGCTGAATACGCTGATCGCGTTCTTCTTTGTTCGCACCCGTGTAATCAGGGACGCGATGAATTCGCTCGGGGTCGGGCATTACCCGCAGCTCCGGCGCTAGTGCGTTTTGATAAACAATGGAGTCTTTCTCGGAAAGAAGAATCCCGATGTGTCGGATTCCCATCTCACGGAAAACATCGATCGCCTCTTTACGAATCGGTCCACGGCAAATGATCAATGGCCGCATGTGCGAGCAATCAAACTGACTCACCCAAGCACTGCTTTGACGCCCAAGCTGTCGATCGCTGTGGATCAGTGGATTTCTTAAATAGTGTTCGTTAGACACGGCAGCCGGTCCTTAGCAAATGAGTAGGTATCAATGAAATTCCCGCTGAACGCCGTCCATCGGCGCAGGCTCGTAATTACGCAGACAAAAGTCCATGTGCTCTGCAAGCACCTGCCTTAAATCTGAGGGCATGACGATCTGGGAGATTGATCCGAGACTGAGCGCCTCGTTCGGGTTCATCAGCTCACGCTCGTAGCGCTGCGCAAGCAGTTGCTCTTCGGCCTTGATCCAGCCGTCGATCAGGGTCTGTGCTGCATCGGCCGCTTCGGCCTCACTGAGCCCGGCAGACTGCTGCGCCTGAGCCTCCTTCACTAATCGAGTCTTTGCCTCACTCCGAAGCTTTTTAAGTTCGTCTTTGTAAACGTACTCAACGCCCGCAGGGCCCATGACCGCTACACGGGTTGTCGGCAGCGCGACCACGAAATCTGCCCCCGTCGAGTAGTTATTATAAGACGCATAAGCCCCACCAAAGGCATTACGAACAAGTACGAGGAATCGAGGCGTACGTAAATCTACGATGGCATCCAGCATCGCGCGTCCCGCTTGGACGATACCTCGTGACTCTTGCTCGCGACCGGGCAAAAACCCCGTGGTGTCCTCAAGGAATATGATCGGAATGTTGTACAAATTGCAGAAGCGAATGAAACGTGCATTCTTGTATGCGGCACCAATATCAATCTGGCCTGAGGCCACCGCAGAGTTGTTGGCCACAAAGCCTATGACGTTACCGCCCATACGCCCCAAAGCAGTAATCGTATTGCGTGCCCTCTCTGCCTGAAGCTCAAGGAAGTCACCGTGATCGCATAACTGCTGAATAAGCACAGTGATATCGATGGGCGTATTGAACCCCGTCGGCGAGTTGAAGGCCTTCTTCAACAAAACATCAATATCCCAGGTCTTTCGAGAGATGGGATCTGAAGAAGGCTGATGCGGAGCCGCTACGCCATTATGGCTCGGGAGGTAGTTCAGTAGATCCCGCACTTTGCGAAGTGCTGCCACTTCATCGGGTACTACAAAATCCGTAACACCCGATTGGCTATGTACATTCGGACCGCCAAGCTCGTCTGGTGTAACGTCTTCGCCGAGCACGGACTTAACAACCCCCGGCCCCGTGAGGCCAAAGAAGGTGTTATTGGGCTGAATAAGGAAGCTTCCCTGACGCGGCAAGTACGACCCGCCGCCAGCGTTGAACCCGAACATGCACATGATGCTCGGTACGATACCGCTAATCTTTCTAAGCGCTGTAAAGGCGTCAGCGTAGCCATCCAGGCCACCGACGCCTGCGGGAATATAGGCGCCCGCTGAATCATTGAGTCCCACTAAGGGTATGCGTTGCTTGGCGGCGAGCTCAAAGAGTCTTGCGAGCTTTTCGCCGTTAGTCGCGTCCATAGACCCTGCTCGCACGGTAAAGTCATGGCCGTAAATGGCGATATCTCTACCGCCTACCCGGATTAATGCGGTTACAAGAGACGCCCCGTCAAGATTAGGGCCCCAGTTCTGGTAAAGAACGCGAGGCGGTTCATCAGCGAGGAACTCTATACGCTCCCACACGGTCATCCGATTTTTGAGGTGCTGGCGCTGTATACTTCGCACGCCGGCGGCCGTGTGCGGACGTCTTTGCAGAGCAGCTCCGGCCTTCATGGTCTCTTCGAACAAACCGGGGGCGCTTTGAATCTGCCCGGGCACTTCAAACTGCTGCTCAAGTGCGGCTGCGAAGGGGTTGTTTAGGGTGGCGTACGGAGCGTCGGAGTCCGTTACCGTATCTTTCATATTGCCGTTCGATGAATCACTCATGTGTGCGAGTTACTCTCCTAGGGGAAGATGATTTACTACTCGTGTTCTTTGGGTCGGCTGTCAAAGCTAAACGGGTTTGGCTAAGAGTCCTGCCCCGGAGCAATATTGGCCATTCGAAAAGTGCAGCAATACCGGCAAAGAGGGCTCGGATGCTAGTGACCCCACCAATCAAAGTCAATTTAAACAACAGCTTAAGCCAAATCTCGGAACGGATTTAGTGTATCACAATATGACAGAATCGCCACACAAGGTACTGACCCGCTGCGCCTCTGTGCCCTTCCATGATGATCCTTGCAATGTATATGCGCGATTACGTTCATTAGGCCACACCAGCCTGCTGGACAGCGGAGGCTCCTCGCGCGGTCGCTACGACATCATCGCGGCACAGGCTGATGGCTCCCGGGGACTCCGCGTAGATTCGGGGACGTCAAACGACAACCTGAACCTAATAATCAATAAATGGAAAGCCAGCGCCCAACAACAAGTCACCACTCACAGGCCGGCCGGCGATCTGCCGTTTTACGGTGGCTACATAGGTCACCTCAGCTATGCCGTCGGCCGCCGACTCCAGGGCATGCCGGCTCGAACAGACGACTGCTCACCTATTGCCACCGTGCACTACTACCCGTGGGCGGTGGTGCAAGATCGGCACAAGCGCTGCAGCTGGCTAGTCGGAGAAGCAACGGTGGTCGATAGGATCGCTCCGACTATTCAGAACCTTCTGGCAACGAAGAAGAAGGAACCCGAGGCAGCAAACTTCAAGCTCGAAAAAGCTTTCGAAGGTGAGTGGTCTCTGGATGATTACAAACAACGGTTCCAGAAAGTAAAGAATTACATAAGCAGCGGAGACTGCTATCAAGTCAACATTGGTCAACCATTCTCGTCGCGCTATGCAGGTGACCTGTTTGCCGCATATCGACAATTGCGCAAAATCGCTAAAGCCCCCTTTAGTGGATTCTTTCCACTCTCTGAGAATCAATCCCTCGTGAGTCTATCGCCGGAGCGCTTTCTTACAGTGGATAACAGGCAGGTAGAGTCTCGCCCCATTAAAGGCACGCGCCCCCGCCATAAGAACACTCCAGAAGATAAGGCCGCTGCTACTGCATTAATGGACTCTGACAAGGAGCGAGCGGAGAACCTGATGATCGTAGATCTGTTGCGCAACGATATCGGCCGCTACTGTACACCAGGCTCGGTAACCGCTCCGGAACTGTTCAAGCTCGAGAGCTATGCGACAGTGCACCATCTGGTCAGCGTCGTGAAAGGAGAGCTCTCAGCGGATCACAGCACTCTGGATCTGCTCTTTGGTTGTATGCCCGGTGGGTCCATCACTGGGGCCCCGAAGCGTCGCGCTATGGAGATTATCGACGACATCGAACCCGCTGCTCGAAATCACTGGTGCGGTAGTCTGTTCTACTTGTCTCGTCACGGCAGGTTAGACAGCAATATCTCGATTCGCACGCTGTTCAACGAAGGAGCGACTCTTCACTGCTGGGCCGGAGGCGGATTAGTGGATGACTCGCAAGCCCTGGCCGAGTATCAGGAGCAGCGGGATAAGGTCGGCGCTTTTCTCAGCGAGCTCGAGCGAACCCTTTAGGCCTCACAAGTAGATTACTTACGGCGCCTTACTAGTATTCGGGCAGCTGAAGGTCGCTAAACAGTTCTTCGAGTTCAGAACGTGTTTTTCGCTGAAAGGCTTCCTGAACAAGCTCGCGGCTCAAATGGGGAGCGAAATCAGATATGAAGTCGTACATGTACCCCCGTAAGAACGTACCCTTTCGACAGCCAATACTGGTCACGCTGCTGGCAAACAAATGTCGAGCGTCTAGCGCAACGAGGTCATCATCAATCTCCTCGTCGTGCGCCATATCGGCCACGATGCCAATTCCCAAACCCAGGCGTACGTAAGTTTTGATGACGTCGGCATCCGCTGCGGTAAAAACCACTCTCGGCGTAAGCCCAGCCGTAACAAAGGCATCATCAAGACGCGATCGGCCCGTGAAGCCAAACACATAGGTCACTATGGGGTGCGCGGCTACATCCTCTAGAGTGAGTCGGGAGACCTGCGCCAAAGCGTGCTCCTTGGGCACGATCACACAGCGATTCCAGCGATAGCACGGCATCATGATCAGATCGCTGAACAACTCGAGGGCCTCTGTGGCGATCGCAAAATCAACCGTGCCGTCCGCAGCCATCTCGGAAATCTGCATCGGGGTACCCTGATTCATATGCAAGGAAACTTCCGGATACTTGCCAATGAAACTTCGGATAACGTCAGGTAATACGTAGCGAGCTTGCGTATGCGTTGTAGCAATAGACAGCGCTCCGCGCTTTTCATCGGAGTACTCCTGGGCTACGTGCTTGATACTTTCTACTTTGCGCAAAACCTCACCGGCAGTTTCCAGAATCACCTGACCCGCCGGCGTCACATGTGTTAAGTGCTTGCCACTGCGAGAAAAGATCTCTACGCCCAGTTCGTCCTCAAGAAGGCGAATCTGCTTACTGATACCCGGTTGTGACGTGTAAAGGCTCTGCGCGGTCGCCGACACGTTGAGGTCGTGATGAGCGACTTCCCAAATATATCGGAGTTGCTGAAGCTTCATGGCGAAAGTGCCTCTGGCGTAAGAAGAACAGACTCAGTGTCTGTGCGTTAGAAAGAATAGCCATTAGCTGTGCAATTTTTCAAGCCTTTTGGGTATAAGGATCAGATTTAGCGCTTATCGCTCGTTTGCTACCCCGTGGGGCACGTGCCCGGTCGCGATATGCGGGCTTGCCGACGCGCAGTGGGCCGGCTGATCATCAAAAAACACGTCAGCCTCATAGGCGCGAAGAAAATCGGTCTTATCCAGGCCGCCCAGAAATATCGATTCATCAATACGAATGTTCCACGCGCGCAAGGTCCGAATAACGCGCTCATGGGCAGGTGCGGACCTGGCGGTCACCAATGCGGTGCGAATGGGAGGATCTTCAGCCGGGAGCGCTTGCTGAATGTCATGTAGCGCTGACAGGAAGGATTTAAATGGACCACCAGATAGCGGAGTGTGCGCAGAGGCCTGCTCACTGGCGGCGAAGGCATCCAGCCCTTCACTTTTGAACACCCGCTCTGCTTCATCAGAAAACAGGACCGCGTCACCATCAAAAGCAAAGCGCAGCTGATCAGTGCCACGGTTCGCCCCCTTGTTCGAAACGAGCGTCGCCGCAGCAATCCCGCAATCCAGAGCATTGCGTACATCTTCTGCTTCACTGGATAAAAAAAGCTGGCAGCCAAAGGCATTGATGTAACGCCAGGGGCTCTCACCGCCACAGAAAGCGGCTCGACTGATGGTCAGCCCGTAGTGCTGAATCGAATTAAAAACCCGTAGCCCGGTGTCTGCACTGTTGCGTGACAAAAGCACAACCTCAACGCCCTTGTCACCGCCCAAACGCGCATTGATACGAAGCATCTTCTCCACAAGAGGAAAAGCTTCGCCAGGCTCAAGGGGTTGCTCTTCATGCTCTATCTGATACTCGGAGTAAGCAGCCAGGCCCTCTTCCTCGTAGACGCGATGGCTTTTACTGAGGTCAAACAAAGCCCGCGAAGAAATCGCGATAACCAGTTTCTTGTCGAGTGTGACGCCCATTGTTCGAGCATACCCTGCTAACTGCCCGGGTCAAACAACGCTTAACTGCGCTGAAAGTATTCCCGGGAGAGACGGAACACCAGAGGCCCCAAAAGTAACAGGGCTATCAGGTTAGGAATTGCCATGAAAGCGTTGAGAGTGTCAGCGATCAACCAAATAAGATCCAGCTGCACGACGGTACCCACAGGTATAGCAAGCACCCAGGCAAGACGAAAAGGCAGTACGCCCCGAGTTCCCACCAAAAACACCACGCAGCGCTCTCCATAAAAAGACCAGCCGATCATTGTGGTGAACGCGAAAATACAAAGGCCAAAGGTCACGATGATGTCGCCGCCGGGAAAGGCGTTACCAAAAGCCATACTAGTGAGGCTAGCGCCACTAACACCGCTGGGAAGCACGTCCATAATGACGATCACCAGGCCAGTGATACTGCAAACAATCAAGGTGTCGATAAAGGTTCCCAGCATGGCAATCATGCCCTGCTCCACCGGCTCGTTCGTCTTTGCCGCGGCGTGAGCAATCGGCGCACTACCCAGACCTGCTTCATTTGAGAAAATACCTCGGGCGACGCCGAAACGGATTGCCGCCCAAATTGTCGCCCCGGCAAACCCGCCCATTGCAGCTGAGCCAGTGAATGCAGATTCCACAATGGTCGCTATCGCAGCAGGCACGGCTGAGGCATTCATAGCAATCACAATGACACCCATAAGCAGGTAGCTCGCCGCCATCAGTGGTACGAGGAGGCTGGCGACACTAGAGATGCGCTTAATCCCTCCGAGAACCACCGCGCCGACCAAGACCATCAGAGTGAGACCGGTATAAAGAGGATTGATCGCGTAACTGTCGTTGAGTACCTGTGCTACGGAATTGGATTGAACGGTATTGGCAATGCCAAAGCCGGCAAAGGCTCCAAAAATAGCAAACGCAAATGCCAGCCAGTGCCAATGCGCAGCTAGACCATTACGAATGTAATACATGGGGCCACCACTGTATTGACCATCAGCGTCCTGCTCGCGGTAGTGCACAGCACAGACCGCCTCGGCGTACTTGGTCGCCATGCCAAACAGTGCGGTGATCCACATCCAGAACAAGGCGCCGGGCCCACCTAGAGTGATCGCCGTGGCAACGCCTGCGATGTTGCCCGTGCCGATAGTAGCCGACAGAGAGGTCATGAGAGCACTGAAAGGGGAGATATCCCCTGCCCCGGCACCGCTACGGCCCCGAAACAGAAGCGAAAAGCCCGTCGGTAACTTACGGAGCGTCAAAAAGCCGAGACCCAGGGTGAGGTATATACCCGTGCCCAGGAGCAACACCAGCATAACGGGTCCCCAAGCTATACCGTTGATGGTTCCAATGATCTCAGCCATAGCGTGGTGTTCCTTGGGGGTTCAGTTGTGTCATGAGGAGAGTCATCGGGCTCGACGAAGAACGCAATGCTAGGCGATGCTTTTTAAAGTTCCTTTGGGTAGCACTGCATGAATATGCACGCGCTGAAACTTGAGCTCTACTTTTTCACTCACATTGAGCACAACATAGTTATCGTCCAGGCTCACAATTTTGCCGAGAATACCGGAACTGGTTACCACTTCATCGCCCTTCCCAAGTGCCGCGACCATGGCCGAATGCTCTTTTTGGCGCTTTCGCTGCGGTCGGATAGCAATGAAGTAAAAAAGTACGAAAAGGCCAACGAGAAAAATAATCTGAAACAATTCGCCTCCGGCCGGGGCGCCAGCAGCGGCAGTCTGAGCGTGAGCAGATGCAATAAACACGGTAACTCCTTAGAGGTATTTTATAAGATGGGAGCGACCGGTCGTCGACCCCTTAAAGATGGCACGGGAATGTAACGGTTTTGACCATCCCCGGCAAACGCTTACGCTGACTACGCGCTGATTTCCAAGTCGTAATCCATGATCTGAGGCGCGTGATCTGAAAAGCGTTCTTCAGTATAAATTGATGCAGCGCGAACAGTGGGCACGAGCTTTGGAGTGATCATCTGGTAGTCAAGACGCCAACCAACGTTATTCGCCCAAGCCTGTCCCCGATTTGACCACCAGGTGTAACGGTCAGGCTCCTTGTCCACGATCCGAAAAGAATCAACGAAACCTATCTCATCGTAAATTTGATCGAGCCACGCTCGCTCTTCCGGCAAAAACCCCGAGTTCTTTTGATTCGATCGCCAGTTCCTGAGATCGATGTTTTGGTGACATGTGTTCCAGTCAGCACAAATAATGAACTCCCGCCGCTTACGCTTTAACGCACGAAGGTGCTCAAAAAACAAATCCATGAAGATGAACTTCTTTTCGAGCGCCGCTTCGCTGCTGGATCCCGAGGGCACATAAAGAGATATCACCGAAAGACCTGCATAATCACACTGCAAATACCGTCCTTCACCATCTACGGGCTCCCAACCAAGCTTTGTTATGACTGCCCGAGGCTTTACGCGGGAATAAACCGCTGTGCCGCTGTATCCCTTCTTGATCGCATCGTTGTAAACGCAATGATAGCCCTCTGGATGAAACATCTCGTCCGTAAGCTGGTGTATCTGGGCCTTGGTTTCCTGAACACAAACCACGTCTGGGGCAGTCTGTGCCATCCAATCAAAGAAGCCCTTTCGACTTGCGGCGCGGATACCATTGGCATTGAAGCTAACGATCTTGGTTGAAGAGGACGATTTACCCACTGATTAAAGTCCCAGTTCTTTGATGAGCACTAGGAGGTCATCATGATGCGACTTCGTCTTAAACTTATCCATAACATGCTTGAGACGACCATCCTTGCCGATAATGAAAGTCGTGCGCAGGATGCCCATAAACTCTTTACCCATGAATTTCTTGAGTCCCCAGCAGCCATACTTTTCAGCGATCGCATGATCCTCGTCCGAGAGCAAAGTGAAGTTCAAATCCTGCTTTTCGATAAATTTGCTGAGGCGGCTTACAGGATCAGGACTCACACCGAGCACAACCGTGTCGAGCTTTTTTAGAGCCGCTTTACTGTCTCTAATCCCACAGGCCTGCGTTGTACAGCCGGGCGTCATCGCCTTGGGATAAAAGTAAACGACAACGTTCTTTTTATCCCGAAAATCCTTGAGGCTTACCTTTTTTCCGTCCTGATCCAGCATTGAAAAAGCTGGCGCCAGGTTGCCTATCTTGGGAAAAGCCATCTATCTCTCCTTGAGTCGAATACGGTGATGCTATTTATATGTGCTTACCGCCGATGACGCGCTGCGCACTGGGATCAGTCGGTCTTGGGTGGCCGTTTAAAACGTATGGGCTTTACAGCGATGGGATAGTCATCGCGACGGCGATCCTCGAAAAAAGCCTTAAGAGTCTCTCGAACCACAGGGAAAGCAATGTCATCCCAGGGGATTTCCTGCTCCGAATACAATGCGGTTTCAAGACTCTCGGGGCCTACGCCAAAGCGCCCGTCGTCCAGAGTACAGCGGTAGAACATGTAGACCTGACTGATATAAGGAACGTCAAACACTCGATAGAGGTGCTGATTGCTCACGCGGGCACGGGCTTCCTCCCAGGTCTCGCGAGCAGCGCCCTCCTCGGTAGTCTCACCATTCTCCATAAAGCCTGCGGGCAAGGTCCAATAACCGTAGCGAGGTTCGATAGCCCGCTTACATAGCAAGACCTTGTCTTCGTAAACCGGTAAACATCCGACGATGACTCTGGGATTAATGTAGTGAATAACACCGCAGTCATCGCAAACATAGCGGTCTCGATCGTCATCCTCCGGGATACGGAACGATATAGAACCCGCGCATTCGCTACAGAACTTCATTGTAGCTCCCGATACTCACCGCCGAAAAACACCAAAGGTGCTTGCGCTTCAATCTCTGATACTCGCGTCACTCGTCCGAGCAAAATGATGTGATCGCCGCCATCGAGGGACTGCTCAAGGCTGCACTCGAAGTTAACCAGCGCGTTCTTAATCAATGGCGCACCATTTGTACCCAACTCATAATCCGAATCGGACAAACGATGTCCACCCTTCTGGGCATACGCCGTGGAGTGCGCTTCCTGTGAGGCCGCTAGTACCGCTATGCAATAAGTGGCAGCGTTTGCATACACGGGAAAAATTTCCGCATCTTTTTGCAAACTCCAAAGTACAAGAGGCGGATCGAGAGACACGGACGCAAAGGAGTTAATCGTTAATGCGTACGCAACACCTTCATCACCTGCGGCAGTAACCAGACAGACGCCCGTGGAAAATTGGCCCAGAGCATCCCGCAATTCGCGGGAATCAATATTCATGCGGTAGCGTCCCTGCCCCAGCGCCTAGCGCGGTCTTCATCAGTAGTTTTGGCATCAACCCAGCGCCAGTGGCCTGCGAGGTCGCACTCTCGCTTCCACAAGGGCGCCGACACCTTGAGATAGTCCATTACAAATTCGCAGGCGCTGAACGCTGCTGCGCGATGAGCCGAGCCTACAGCAAGCCAGACAATAGGCTCCCCCGGCCCTAACTCCCCTACGCGATGCACGACCTGCACGGATTGTACGGGCCAGCGTCGTGCGGCGCTGTGAATGGAGTCCAGAATACTCTGCTCAGTCATGCCCGGGTAATGCTCAAGAGCTAAGGCGCTAATACCCTCACCACGGACATAGCCCGTGAATGTCGCAACCGCGCCCGTATCGTCTGAGCTACGAGGAAAGTCCCTCGCCAATGCCGCCACATCAAAGGGCTGCTCAGCAATATCAACGGCAAACATACTCACCCCCCGGTCATCGGAGGAAAGAAAGCGACTTCATCGGAACTTGCCAACGGCTGATCTTCCTTAACCACCTTTTGATTGACCGCACAAAACACGTTGGGGTCGGCCAAAGACTCAGCCAAGTCGGCATTCACAGTTAATCGGAGCATTGAGCGAAGAGCCGCAACGTCTGCGGGGCAATCGGCGTCAGCGATCTCTACGCTGTCTTCACCCAGCAGCTCTCTCAATCTCGCAAAGAACATGATTTTCACGGTCTACTCCTTAGCGGTCGCCGGCTGCGATGTCGCATCATCGAACTCTGTTCGATCCCACACACCAGAACGTCCCCCCTCTTTACGAACGAGACAGAGCTTGTCGATCACCATGCCTTTATCCACCGCCTTGCACATGTCGTAAATAGTTAGGGCGGCTACGGACACCGCCGTAAGCGCCTCCATCTCGACCCCTGTGCGTGACTCCACACTAGCACTGGCAGTCACTCTCACGCCGGGCAAAGTATCATCGAGCTCAAAGTCCACGCTAACGGCATCCAAGGGCAGGCTGTGGCACAAAGGAATCAGTTCGTCGGTACGCTTAGCCGCCTGAATCCCGGCGATTCTTGCCACGGCCAATACATCCCCCTTCGAGAGGCTGTTAGAGCGAACCTGATCCAGCGTTGCGCCAAGCATGCGAACTTCACCACGAGCTACAGCTCGTCTTGCGGTGATCGGCTTCTCGCCGACATTGACCATGCGGGCGCGTCCCTCGTCATCTAGATGCGTGAGCGTCGTCATATAAATGGAGTATTTTCGGAAAGCGCCCAGTCTAGCCAAAGGCTTGTTGGCATACCAGTGGGACGATGAGGTTTCCCTCCGTTGGCAAAGTCTGGCACTGTTGCGCAGATCATTCCCTCCTAGCGAGATATTGGGCTACCTACGTTGGACAAACAACCACAATATAGTCATTCAACGCAGCCGAATACTCCTCCCGACGAAAGCGATTACTCGCCCGCCTACAAAAGATTCGTCCTGATCATGTTAACGCTGGTCTACGCGTTCAATTTTATTGACCGACAGATACTCGTCATTCTTCAGGAACCCATAAAAATTGAAATGGGGCTTTCGGACACCCAGCTTGGACTTTTGAGTGGTTTCACCTTTGCTGTCATCTACGTGACCGCGGGAATCCCCATCGCTTATTGGGCGGACCGAGGCAATCGTCGCAACATTGTCGCCATCGCCCTCGCAGTATGGAGTGGCATGACTGCCCTATCGGGATTCGTACAAAACTACGTGCAGCTCCTGCTTGCTCGCTTAGGCGTAGGCCTGGGAGAAGCCGGTGGCAGTCCTCCCGCGCACTCAATGATCAGCGATTACTTCCCCCCGGAAAAGCGCGCGACCGCCCTTTCGCTCTATACCTCAGGCATCTACATCGGCATCTTAGTCGGCCTGGCCTTTGGGGGAATTCTTGCGGAGTCCTTCGGCTGGCGGAAAACGTTCATGATTGTCGGTGTTCCCGGCGTTATTCTGGCTGGCTTACTTCTGCTCACGGTTCGAGAGCCCCTGCGAGGACGCTGGGAGAACGCCAAGGCGAACACTGATCGTCCAAGTTTTAAGCAGACTATGTTCGTGCTGCGTCAACGCCGCTCGTTCTGGTACTTCGCCATGGGCTGTGCGCTGACGTCGTTTATCAGCTATGGCAATGGTAACTTTTTCCCTTCATTCCTTTACCGCAACCACGGCATGAGCATCGCCGATATCGGCTTAGTGCTATCTCTAGTTGCCGGAGTGTCGGGAGCCATCGGTACGATTGCTGGAGGGATCCTCGCTGATAAACTGACGGTAAGAGATCACCGCTGGTACGCCTGGTTGCCTATCGTGGGTGGTCTAATCGCTTTTTTTCCCTATTTTTATGTTCTGATCGGCGCCAACACCACAGGAATATTGATCGTGTTGTTTTTTGTCGGTATTGCCAACTCGCTGTACCTGGGACCGAGCATAGCCGTATCTCACGCCATGGTTCCATCGAGGATGCGCGCGCTCACCTCGGCCGTACTGTTCTTCATACTCAACATGATCGGTTTGGGTCTGGGCCCGTTTTTAACAGGCCTCAACAGTGATCTGCTGGCGTCGGTCTCGGGAGAGAACAATCTTCGTCACGCAATGCTCATCACGGCCTGCATGGGTCCCGTTGCGATGTATATGTTCTATAAAGCGTCGCAACACGTCACCCGCGATATTGATGCCAACACCGCGAGCTAGTAGCTACTGAGGGTAAACTAAAGCCCTCTTAAAGAAGTTCGAGAATAGGTTCGTTGGGATCTGCAAGGCTCGATTCAAGGTTCAGTGACAATGCCACTTCTCGCGCGGCTCGCTCACCGCTATCGTAGGCACCATGCACCGTACCGACGTCAGCCGGGTCAGCCGTCGCCTCTCCCGCGAAGAAAACCGTATCTCCCATACTCTTTGCGAGTTCCAGGTGCGCGAGGGTTGATCCCGCTTGCGTGCCCGCTCCTCGACTGAACTTATCTGCAGACCAATCGACTACGGCTGTCCAGCTTGCAGCATTGAGTGACGGCAAGGACTCGAGCGCCTCATCGAAGGCACGAATAGCGAGCGACAGCTGCAAAGATTCTGACTGATTTCTCAATGCATCAGCGCGAACCCCCTGAAACTGCGCCTCCAAAAGCACCTCTCCATCGGGGCCCACCGGAAAGGCACGCAAGCGCGTCGTCGAATCTTCAAAGAGCCAGGGTTGGGAGGCGTCCTTTAAAATCGCGCCCTCAGACGGAAATAGCAACGCAAGGCTTAACGCCGGGTCGACCTTCAGAGCGGCCAGCGCGTCCAGCTTCGATCTCGATAAACCGGGCGTCATTGACAGAGCGCCGCTGCGCAGTACTCCTGCGGGCAGGGTCACTATTAAGCGACGTCCCGTAACGGCGCTACTCAGGCCGCGATTCATGTACTTGACCCCAACCAGACCCTCTCTCCAAAAGACCTCGCTCACATCACTATCGAGCTGCACTCTTCCGGTGGAGGTCTCCGCCAGTGCCCTAACGAGCGCTGCCATACCCGGGTACAGGCCCAGGCTGCCATCAGGAAAGTCTTCGACGCTCAAACCTAGACGTTCGATAACCGGCCACTCTTTACCCTGCGACTGCTCTAAGGACATCGCACCCAAATCGGCATCACGAACGCTATTCTGGTGCCGCACGGAATGAACGCGACCGCCTATGCGATCACGCGCCTCAAGCACTAGCACTTTTAGCTCGCTATCTAAACTCACCAGGCGCTCTGCCGCGGCGAGCCCTGCTACGCCGGCGCCCAGCACGATCACGTCGTAATCCGTGCCCAATCCCTGAGCATGCGAGTACCTTGACGCCAGTGACGACACCAGAGGCAGGCTTGCAGATAACTGGAGTAACTTTCTACGTGTAAACAAACCGGTGGAGGATCCTGTTTAGCAGTTTGATACTGACCAGCATAGCGCAGCAAGGCGATAAGCACAGCTTGACGGTATCGCCTTGTGCAGCCCGTCTCAATTGCCTATCGTGACCCTTGGATTTTAGGCGCTTGATTGCTCGTACAGGGGGCAATCTGCGCACCACCCCCGATCTAGCGGAGAACAACGGCCATGAAAACAATAATCCCCCTCACTGCCCTGCGCTTTTGCTTGCTGGGCATTCTCCTGCTGGCAGGCCAGACTGCTTCCGCGGACAGCCGCCCTAAGGCAATGGCTATCCCCAGCGCATTGCCGGCTCGCGAAGGATTCTCCAGTGAGCGGCTACAGCGCATTAACGACCGAATGGAAGCTGCTGTTGTCGACGGCATCATGGTCGGCGGACAGGGCGTTATCGCGCGAAACGGGGCAATTGTGTTCAGGGAGTCCTGGGGCATGGCGGATAGAGAAGCGGGTCGCCCAATGACAAATGACGCCCTTTTTCGAATCTACTCAATGAGTAAGCCCATCACGGGCGTCGCACTAATGATGCTTTACGAGGAAGGCCATTTTTTATTGGAGGACCCCGTGAGTAAGTACCTGCCTGACCTCGCAGGCCTTACGCTGGTGCAAGAGGACGAAAACGGCGAGATGGTTAGCAAGACGCCCTATCGACAGCCCACCATCCGCGACCTAATGACCCACACCGCGGGCCTGACCTACGGAATTTTTGGTAATAGCGCTGTTGACGCGCTGTATCGCGAAGCCGATTTGCTGCGCGCTCCTAACATGCGAGAGTTCACAAAACGGCTGGGCACACTACCGCTTCTTTTCCAACCGGGATCCCGGTGGCACTACAGTGTTGCTGTCGATGTTCAGGGGGCGCTAGTCGAAGCCATCAGCGGCCAGAGTTTTGGCGACTTTCTTCAAGAGCGAATCTTCGCCCCCCTGGGCATGCACGACACGTTTTTTGTGGTGCCAGAGGACAAACAATCGCGGCTTGCGACGCTCTACTCCCCCAAGGGCACCGTCCTGGACTGGAACAGCCCCTGGCAGTTCAGCGCTGAAACGCAGCTGGAGCCGGCCGATCCAGAGCTGACCCGCGGCTATCTCGACGGCCATCTTTTTCAAAGCGGCGGCGGTGGATTGATTTCCAGCACCGATGACTACCTGCGTTTTGCGCTCATGCTAGTAAACGGTGGCAGCTTGAATGGCGAGCAGATCCTTTCTCCCCGAACGATTGCACATATGCGCAAAGATCATCTGGGTGCAGCGGACTCCAACGGCCTGTGGGGTATGGACGGCTTCGGGCTAGGGGTAGGCATCGTCAAAAGCACCGCCGGCAAGAGCGGAGAGCTAGGCGCTGACGGCGCTTACGGTTGGGGCGGCGCCGCAGGCACAAACTTCTGGGTCGATGAAGAAGACAACATTGTCGGCGTCTTCATGGTCCAGAGCGTTCCCCACACAACGCCCCTCGCGAAAAAGTTTCGCGTAATGACCTATCAAGCCTTGGTTGAGTAACGTGGCTTAATCACCCAGCTGAGAAAATTAGCTGGGTAGATTAATGGAGTAAACCGAAGGAGCTTTAGTCCTTGTCCGTCGGGAGTGTTACTGAATCTCCCGCGGGCGCCATACTCTCGGGGCTTTTGTTACGAGAGTTACCAGCAGCCTTGTCGATAGGCACAAGGCGAAGCGGTTCTTTGAGATTTGGCGCGAAAATCGAGTCGTCAGGCGCGATCGGGGCGCTATTGTCCAACCACCGATCTCTATCACCCGGTGCCAGCATGACAGGCATTCTGCTGTGCCAGGGTTTGAACCGATCTGCAGCAGCGGTGGTTACCAGCGTGCAGGAAAGCAATGGCTCGCCAAGCTGCCCAAGCTCCGAATCACCAAACCACACATCCCACAACGCGGCGACAGCCAGCGCCTCCTCTTCATTGGTGATTTGCCAGGGCTGCTTATCGCCCTTCGCCCCCCTCCACTCAATGAAGGAAGACATGGGTACGATGCCCCGCTGACTGACAAATGGCTTTCGAAATGCCGGACTTTTACTCAGTCCCTCACTGCGGGCATTAAACATCGCGTACTTTTGACTGACCTCTTTTGACCATGAAGGGGTTAGCCACCATCGAGCAGATGAAAGAGCGTTGTCGTCGCCATCAACCGAACGGATCATGCTCACTGATTCAGTCGGCGCTATGTTGTAAAGCGGTGCGGGCAGCTGTAGATCGACGCCGAGACCATCCAGCAAGGCTTGGAGGCCCGGGGTGTTTACAACGTTGAACCGACCACACATAGACGCTAGTCAAGCAGTCAAAACGGCAGGCAATACAGGAGCGTCAGCGAGCTGAGCCGAAACGATCATTGCTCTTTGGTCTTACGGTAAATCTTGGCAACACTTTGAGTTGTCGCCAGTAAGTGCCCGTCGGCGTTAAATAGCTGCCCGTCAAGAAACGCTGTCTTGTGTGAGAGCCGCACGATGCGCCCAACAGCGGTTAAAAATCCCGCGCGCGTCGCTTCCAGATAACGGGTGCTTATCTCTAAAGACGATAAGTTACCGACGGTATCGTCGTAGGCGAAAACGGCGTGGCTCATCGCAGCATCCAGCATCGCCGTGATGAAGCCCCCTTGCACCACATCGACGGAGTGGCAGAAGTCTTCACTGACGGTAAAGGTGAGGGTCGCGGTGCCGTCGTCGGCGTCGAACTCAGCAACTTTGCCGTCAAACAGCTTCATAAACACCGGCAGATTGGCGTTCAGTCGCTCGAGATCCCTTGGATTGCGCATGCTATTCCTAATTCAGTGGTGGAAGGAGGCAGCACTTTACCCATCAATCTTACGCTAATCAACGTTGGGTTTCTTTCGTAAGGCCTTGTTTTTACTATTTATATCTTTTCGTTTAAGGCGTCTTTCCTTGGAGGCCCGCGTCGGTCGCGTCGCTCTGCGAGTCTTGGCAACAAAGCTGGCCTCACGAAGCAGATCTACGAGGCGCTGAATTGCATCCTCACGATTCTTTCCCTGGGTTCGATACCGCTGGGCCTTGAGTACAAGCACACCATCATCGCTAATCCTGCTGTCACGACTGCGAAGGAGCTTCTCACGCACTCTTTGGGGTAGTCGCGCACGGGTTATATCAAACCGCAGGTGCACTGCCGTCGACACTTTGTTGACGTTTTGCCCTCCGGAACCACTCGCTCGCACCGCATCCATTTGCACATCGTCGAGGTGCAATGAAAATTCAGAGGTTACAGGGGCTTTTCCTTGCTCTTCGCTCATGCTGCAAAGGATACATGGACGTAGACACTTCTCCCACTGCCCGAGGTTAATGCCGGCCCAGCGAAGTAAGTACTCATATCTATACTGCATAGATACTTGATATATCAAGTATAAGTCATGTATTATGCGCCACTTAAAGGAGCTTAGACATGAAGACACTCAACGGGAGAGGTAAAACTCTTGTAGATCTTTGGCTTGCGAGTGAGCGCCTCTCAGCTCGCATAGACCACAACCTTGGGGCAGTACACGGGATCGGCTACGTGGAATTTATGGTGCTCTACCAACTCGCCCGCTCTACTGACCTGCGAATGCGACGCGTTGATTTGGCCAACGCAATAGGCCGCACGGCTTCAGGTGTAACGAGGTTGTTAAAGCCTATGGAAAAGATAGGTTTGGTCGCACGCGATGTCAGTGACAGAGATGCGCGAGTCAGCTTGGTGAAAATAACCGAAACAGGCCTCGGAAGGCTTGATGAAGCGCTGAGCACCATGAACGAGCTCGGTGGGCGACTGACCAACGCCCTCGGCGACAGCCAGCTCGATAGCGCCTCGGCTGCCCTAGCGGTCTTAAGGGACTAACTTTCTACCGTTAGCCGAGCGCGACATGGACTTCGTGGGGGCCAACTCACTGTCGCACCAGGCAGACTCATCTACAGCTGGCTGCCCTGAGACTGAATCCGTTCTAGGAGCCCCTTCCAAAGGGCCCATGGCTGGTACCCAGTAGTCGGTCATTAGCAGGCCAAACGCTTGCAATACCTTCTGCATCTGGCTCTCCAGCGAGGCGAGCAGCTGCTTGTCGTTATCGGTCAGGCGCTCATAGGGCGAGTGCGTATAGTAAAAAGCTTTACTAAGGCGATGAGACAACTTCTCAGAATCACTGATGACACCCTGAAAATCACGGAACGCGATGAGCTCCCATACGTCGACTATCTTCTTATGCAACTTAGCTGACACACTCTCACTAAGTTCATCATCGCGTTCCAACCGCTCCTCCATGCATGCCAATACCTTCAGCACGCCCTTTGATTGAGTTTGCAGAGACTCAATGGTCTGACGGTACTTCAGGTTTTGTTGATAGCTGTCTTCCTCGTAATCGACTCGGGGATCAGCCAATAGTCGGAGTTCGCTACTGCGTTTAAGCGTGCCAGCGCTAATCGTTACGGTATACACGCCCGGTGCAGCCAAGGGTTGCTCCAGTACAGGGCTCATGAGCGGTCCATAGATCTCTTGCCCTGCCCACTGTAAATCCCAAGATGTGCGATTCATCCCCTGCTCAACTTGCTGCTCCCATTGCCGTACAAGTTGATCTCTTTGCGTTATGGATACAGTTACCGTCTCGACTTCTTCGTCATTGATCCAAAAGCTAATCAGCGCCTCGCGGGCGTTGTTGTCACCGGAATACAGATTGTCAGGAGATAATCGCTGACCAATCGCCTGACCGATCACGGGTTGATAGCTAGCCGGAGGTGCAAAAAGTTGCAAAGTCTCATTTGTTAAATCCGGCGCGCCCGCCAAGACTCGCCAGGGCGTAAGATCATCGAGTATCCAGATACTTCGACCAAAGCTAGCCACCACCAAGTCTGCTTCTCGCTCCTGCACCGCCATATCCATGGTTGAGACTGCTGGGTAACCTTTTTTCCACTGCTGCCAAGTCGCTCCCTCATCAAGGGATAGGTAAAGGCCGTACTCTGTACCCAAGAACATCAGGCGCGGCTCGACAGTATCTTGTATAAATGAGAGTGCATAGCTTGGGATGCCCTGACCTCTCAGTACATTGACCCAAGTCACCCCGTAATCTTGGGTACGAAAGAGGTACGGGGTCGTATCGCCCTGGAGGTGATTGTCAATTACCACGAACGCTTCACTCGCCGAGTAACTCGAAGGGACGATCTGTTTAATCCAACCCGCCAAGGGCGCGCCGGGCAAGTTAGCGGTGACATCCGTCCAGGATTCACCCCCACTTCGAGTCAGGTGTATTCGACCGTCATCGGAGCCAACCCAAAGCAAGCGCTGCTCCAGTTCGCTGGGGGCTATTACTGTGATCGTCGTATGGTTCTCGGCCGCTGTCGCGTCGATAGATAGACCACCGGACAGATACTGCCGTTGTTTAGTTACGTCGTTAGTCGTTAGATCAGGACTAATCACGTCCCAGGAAGAACCACGATCTTTACTACGATGAACAAACTGGCTGCCGATATAGAGCGTAGCCGCATCAAAGGGGCTAGCTGCAATAGCCGCATTCCAGTTAAAACGCAGCGACCTGTTTTCCCGCTCTTTACCTTGCTTCTCACCTTCTGTAGGCATGATGGTTTTTCGCTGGCCTGTCAGCGTGTTAATACGGACAAGCATGCCGCCCTGCCACAAGGCATAGACCCATGGGTCACCCTGCCCCCCAAGGACCACATCAAAGCCGTCATTGAATGCCAGCTCACGCCAGTAGCCGTTGCGAATACCTCCTCTATTCCATACCTCACTGGGCCCATACCACGTGCCGTTGTCTTGAAGGCCGCCATAAACTTTGTAGGGGACCGCATCATCAACAGTGATGTGATAAAACTGCCCGAGGGGTAAGTTTTCTGCGAAGCGCCAGTTATCACCCCGATCTCGTGACCAGTACAGACCGCCATCAGTACCGTCGATGATAAAACTTGAATCATCCGGATCGATCCAGAAAGCATGGTGATCAGCGTGCACCTCCATCCCCCAGTCTTCGATCACCTCAAACTCCGCACCGGCGTTTTCAGATCGTGCAAGGCGCGAGTAGAGGTTATAGACGCGATCAGGGTTTTGCGTATCCACATGAATTTCAGAGAAGTAAAAAGGACG
Source organism: Congregibacter brevis (assembly GCF_045689245.1). GTDB lineage: Bacteria > Pseudomonadota > Gammaproteobacteria > Pseudomonadales > Halieaceae > Congregibacter > Congregibacter brevis. Next base: position 2,725,956 of record NZ_CP136865.1, read on the forward strand.
ACTGCCAATAGTTTCGGTATTCACCATGGACCAAGACACTCCACCATCATCAGAGCGATAGAACGCGTTCCTTTTGGATTCGATCAAGGCGTAGACACGGTCAGGGTCAGAGGGTGCAATAGCGACTCCTATCCTGCCATAGGGCCTTTCCGGGAGACCCGAGTCCTCACCAAGCTCTGCCCAAGACTCACCGCCATCGTTACTGACATATAGCCCTGAGCCGGGACCACCGGAGGCAGAATCCCAGGGGCTTCGACGAAACTCCCACAGCGACGCAATCAATTTGTCGGGATTGCGGGGATCCATCACAAGGTCCGCTACACCGCTGCGGCTGTCGCTAAACAATACTCGACGCCAGCTCTCGCCGCCGTCCATAGACTTGTATACGCCTCGACTGTCTGTAGCCTTAAAGGGGTCACCCAGAACGCCTGCCCAAACAACCTGTTCGTTTTTGGGATGAACTATCAAGCGATGAATATTGCGGCTTTGCTCAACGCCCAAATGTATCCAGCTCTCACCACCATCGACGCTTTTATAGAGCCCGTTGCCACTGGACTGCGAGTTCCGAGGATTACCCTCCCCGGTGCCGACGTACACCACATTGGGCTGGGAGGGTGCAACAGCTACAGCGCCGATAGATTGCGCTGGCTGAGCGTCGAAGATTGGCTCGAAGCTTGTGCCTGCATTTACTGTCTTCCATAGGCCACCCGATGCTGAACCTATGTACCATATGTTTTTGTTAGTCGGGACCACGGCTATCGAGGTAATTCGTCCACTCATACCGGCGGGGCCTATGCTGCGGAGTGGTAACTGAACATTCGGTTGAGACAGAGTGATTGAGCTGAAGCAGAAAGTAACAACGAAGACACAGAGCTTAAGGTGCATAGACGGTATTCAACCCATAAGAGTGAAGTTTAAGTGTAGCGTGAGTAAGTCGATGGTTTTCAGAGCGAATCCGGTGCTGACACCTTATCTTTTTATTGAACACACAGAGCCAAAACAAGCTACTCTAAAATCAATGAGCACCTGGAGACAACGCGCCGTGGCAATCCAGCGATCTTTCGGATCTTCCCGTCGTGGCCTGACGCGGATTCTTCTCTTTTTTTGCGCGCTGTCTCTTTACGGCTGTAGTCAGGAAAGCCGTGTTCTCAGCGGCAATCGCGCGGGGATCCTCCACGTATCGCTACCCGCAAAACCGCAAACACTGGACCCCCATGTCGCCAGCGGCACGCAGGAATACATGCTCATAAGCGCGCTCTTTGAGCCACTCACCGTTTTTGACGCAGAAACACTCACCCCCGAGCCCGGCGCCGCCGAACGCTGGGTCTTTGACACAGACGGCCTTGGGGCCACATTTTTTTTGCGCAAAGATCTCAGATGGTCGAATGGTGACGCGGTCACCGCCAGAGACTTCGTCTTTGCCTGGCGACGTGCACTTAACCCCAAATTAGGCAATCAGTTGGCCGAGACACTCTTCCATCTAAAAAATGCCGAAGAGATTTATAGCGACAAAATCAAAGACGTCAGCATGCTTGGCGTCAGCGCCATGAGTGAGCGGACCCTTCGACTTGAGTTTGCCCACCCAGTGCCAGAACTCATCGTTCTCGAAAATCTTTCACACGCTGGCACTGTCCCTCTGCATGCACCGACGTTAGAGCGCTATGACGCAGTAGACTCACGCTACGCGGGCTGGGCCAGAACGGGCCGTTTGGTTGGTAACGGCGCCTTCACATTGGACGAGTGGCGTATGCAACGCGACGTCAGCCTCAAAGCCAACCCTTTGTACTGGAATGCCGCAAGCGTGGGATTGAATGGCATCACGTTTTATCCAATAGAGAGCATCACCACCGAAGAGAAGCTCTTTCGAAGCGGTCAACTGCATCTGACCACACGGCTTCCTGCCAGCAAAGTACCCTCTTATCGGGACAGTGGTGCCAAAGCCTATATCGAGCAGCCAATCTCCCGCTCGGACTATATCGCAGTCAACATGAGCCGACCTCCTCTTGACGACCCAAAGGTCCGACGAGCTCTCGCTCTGGCGATTGACAGACCAGCGCTAGCGCAGACCCTTTACCACGGTGCGGCTACGCCCATTGGCGGCTACGTTCCGACAGTAATACGCGACTATCCGCACCCCACCCCCTTAAAATTTGATCCTGAGACAGCGCGAAGACTAATGACCGAAGCCGGCTATCCTAATGGCAAAGGGTTTCCCGAGATCTCATTACTCACATCATCAGACGGAATCGGAAGAAATTTCTCGACAGCCGCCATGCAGGGCTGGCGAGATAAGCTGAACATTAGAGTGAAGCCGTCCTTACAGGAGTATCGCGTATATCTAGATAGCTTGATTGGCGGCGACTTCGATCTGGTATTGGCTAGTTGGAATGGCGCAGCACAACCCCAGTGGTGGCTTGACCGATGGCGGAGTGACAGCCCTACTAATGACAGCCGATACTCTAATGCGCGATTCGATGACTTAGTCTTAAAAAAAGCGAAGAGCACAGCGGATACAAAAGAACTGCTGAGGATCTATGCTGATGCCGAAACTCTGCTGATGAATGACCTACCGATTATTCCCCTGTTTCAACGCCATTCAAAGTATTTGAAGCAGCCCAGTGTTAAGGGAATGCCGGCGAACCCGATCAACGTTATTAACTTTGAACGCGTTGCATTGAACCCAGACGGTGGTGTCTGGGAGACCGAGGCACCGTTGTACGACTAACCGCCACCCTCCTTCGCAGCACTCTCGAGCGCTTCCTCATACTCGCTATAACTCGTGTCGTACTGACTGGCGCAATCTTCGGCCTGTGCTTCAGGCATCTTGCTGCACTCAAAACGCTGATTGTCTTGAATAGCCGTGTAGATCTGCTCACTGCTACAGCCCGACAAGAGCAACAGGTGAAAACCCAGACAGGACAATGAACGTATAGACGAGTGCTTGAGCATCGATCTGCTCTCCAAATGAGTTAAAGGGCTGTTTATCTTACATCGAAGGCATTACCTTAGCGTTATTGTTCAAACGAGCGCTCAGCGCGAGTGACGAGTACTAACTCTACTGAGTACTAACTCTACTAAAGACCGCGATGCGTATTACTATCCTCGCCAATAGAGACCTCCACAGCAACATCGCGCTGAATCTGCTACTGCCGACGCTCTCACAGCATCGTTTCACGATCTTTCTGTCTGACGCTGTAGGTGCTCCCTCACAGGGCTACCAGCCACCGAAGAGCCTTCAGGAGATGAGGTTCTTCGAACAAGAGCTCTTCAAAAACACCATTGAGGCGTTGATCGAGCTGCAACCACAGTCCGGCAATAGATATCTGAGCTTTAAGGAGCTTAGCGAATTAGCCGAGCAGCCTATTAGAACCTGCAGAAATATAAACAAAGAACAGGAGCATGAAGCGTTTCGGCGTTCGGCGCCGGACTTAGTACTTTCAATCAGATTTGGATCAATTCTCCGCGAGCCCGCGATCAGCGTCCCACCTCTAGGAGTTATCAATCTTCACTCGGGACTGCTACCGGACTACCGGGGGATTCTTACTACACTCCATTCTCTTGCAAACCAAGAGACCGAAGTAGGCTGCACGCTTCACTACATCGACTCCCCTGCTATCGATACGGGAGCAATCATTGATCAAAAGCTGATTACTGTAGATAGAACAAAATCTTTGTTATGGCACGTGGTTCAGCTTTATCCTGCCGGCTGCTCCATGATGAGCAACGCGGTAGAAGATCTTGCTGCCGGTAAAAACATTTCGAGCAAGGCGCAGGGAGCAAGCTCAAAATCCTACTTTTCGCTGCCAACATCTGAAGACTTTGAAAGACTGTCGCAAGCGGGTTTTCGAGTATGGGACCCCGAAGACATATCAACGCTGTATCAGCTCTTTCTTGGCAAACAGTAAGCAAAAAAACGAGAATCAATGCCATTTACTCATTCATCTTTTCTGCACGAGGAGCCGTCAGCAGTTACGCGCGATTGGCCGGAGAATTGAAGCGGTCACCGCGACTCGCTTCACCGTCAGTGGCATGGGCATGATGCGCTCCGCTTCCTCTAGCTCTAACTGACCTTGTTAGAGATAGCATAATTCAAACTACTCTTGCTCCAGCGATCCCTGGTTACGCTAGCCTAAGACAGTCACGAACCGCTTACTCCGATGCCTCGGCTTTGAGAGCGTCGATTCTTTCTTTAAGCGATTCGGCTTCGGCTGTTAAGGCCGAATACGTTCGAATGTCACCGTTTCGTTGCGCATGAAAAGCGCGGGTACTCAAGTCTGTACGCTCTTGCTCGAGTTTTTTTAGCGGGTCTTTTTTGAACATTCCGAACATAGCCTTCTCTCTTTGAGAAACTGATATAGCAAAAAAAGCCCACTAATGTGGGCTCGTTATTATGAGCAACAATACGCGAAAAGAGAGCTGCTCCTAATTCAGCTAAACCACTTACGAACCGGGCAGAATGACCGTATCGATCACGTGAATCACACCGTTAGTCGCTTCGAGGTCAGTCATGACGACGGTCGCCTCGTCTACCATGACGCCTGCATCACTTGCTGAGATGCTTACAGACTCGCCTTGTACCGTTATAGCGCTATCCAGAGTTACGACGTCCGCAGCCATAACCTTACCGGCGACAACATGATAGGTGAGTACCGCGACGAGCTGATCTTTGTTCTCTGGCTTCAGCAGTGTTTCTACGGTACCCGCTGGCAGCTTAGCGAACGCAGCGTTGGTCGGTGCGAACACAGTGAAGGGGCCCTCACCTACCAGGACGTCCACGAGGCCTGCGGCCTTTACAGCTGCGACCAGGGTGGAAAAATCGTCATTGCCGGCAGCGATTTCAACGATGTTCTGCTTAGGCATGTCGTGACCACCTTCATGATGGGATGCCTGAGCAAACACTGAAATGACCATCAATAGCATTGCGAATTGAATTTTTTGTAACGTTTTCATAACCATGTCCTTTGAGGGATAAACTGAGTAGACGGAACGCGCGACTTGCCAGGACGCACTATCTCGTCGCAGTAACTTGCACTACACAAACACTTACGACAGCCAAACGTTATTGGGCTGTTGCTGTTCATGCTTTGTCTAAGCCCACGTGAGTAATAACTTTTGTACCGCTAGCGGCGGAAGAATCTCTTCGTCGGTAGAAAGCCGGTATGCTGAGCTCTCTTAGAGAAACTGCAGGAAGCTCGCAATGACGCTTCGCGCTATCGTCGCGACCCTAAGCCTCGGGCTAATGCTGGGTAGTTGCGCAAATCCTTCCCAAACTGTCATAGATGCCACCCTGAGTGGAGACCCCGAACGTATCGCCCGTGCGGTTCTCGAAGATCAGTTGCAGCGCCAGGGTGTTCCTACGGACATCGAAGGTTTGCCAGAATTAATAGAGGCCGTTAGTGGCTTGCTGGCGGAAATCTGGGGAGAAAAAGAGCCAGAAATCGCCTCTGAGCACCGCTACGTCAAATACAGTAATGCCTACGAAGCCAGAGCAATCATTGATTTCGACGCGGGCTGGCTGCAGGTCGAAACCATCGCGTCAGAGGACCCTATCGATAAGTTGCGACAAGCTATTATCAGCACCCTACTCACGACCCGCGATATGAGCGTTCATGACATCTTTACGGATGCGAGTCCGCCGGTCGATGGCGAGCCCTTTCTTCTCGGCCAGGTGTTGGATGCAGATGATCAGCCCATTCGATGGCAGTGGCGCGCTGAACGATTTGCTGACTACCTCTTAGCCCATGTTTTAAAAACAAGCCGGAAAAACGGTAAGGTTTTACGCAGTGTGCGGGCCGCCTTGGTCAAGGATCACCTGCATCTTCGCGAGATTGAGTACGCCGATTTTGTGCTCGCAGCAGCTCGCCGCTACGCGGTTGAACCATCTTGGATCTATGCCGTGATTGAAGTTGAAAGCGCCTTCAACCCCTACGCAGTCAGTCCGGCGAGCGCTTACGGCCTCATGCAAGTTGTTCCCGCATCCGCAGGAAGAGACGTTTACCAGCGAGTAAAGAACCTTAAAGGTGAGCCCTCGAAGCAAGAGCTGTTCAAACCTGACTTTAATATCGACATTGGTAGCGCCTATTTACATCTGCTGGACGACACCTACCTCAATAACATTGACGATCCAAAGAGTCGGCAATTTGTCGCGATCTCTTCTTACAACGGTGGCGTTGGGAACGCCCTCCGCGCCTTTGATGCAAACAGTGCCGTGGCCGTTCGGCGTATCAATGCCATAAACCCTTCGGAAGTGTATCGGCGGCTCGTCACTGACCATCCTTTTGCGGAAACTCGTCGCTATCTAGAAAAAGTACAAAGCGCTCAACGCAAATACCTTTAGGCAAAAAAAAACCCTCAAAAGAGGGCTTAGGAGTGAACCGTATAAATTTACGCGGTTTTGCGCCGAGAAAACCCGAGACCCGCTAGACCCAAGCCCAGTAGCGCGACTGTGCCTGGCACAGGAACCGCAACATTGAACTCGACCTGATCGATGTGAGCTCCGGAAGAACCGCCTCCTTGAGAACGGAACAGTAGCTGGACATTATCCCCTGAAACAAGGCCGTCGATGCCTGCGCTCATTCCCTGCCAAGAGCCTGCGCTAGAAACGCTAAATGCATTCGTCTCGCTACCGTTAACATTTACGCTAGCCAAGATCCCACTTGACTTGCGGTTCTGATAGTCAAAACTGAAGTGGGCCGTTGAGCCCGCAGCGAACCACTCCGGGATCACAAAAGTCGTCCAGATCTCCGATTTATCCGTTTTCCAGGTGATCTCGGCATGCTGCCCTGTGGCCAGGCCGTCGCTGCCTAGATCTGTGCCCCATTGAAAACTCTCATTCCAAATCTCAATCTTCCCTTCACTGCTATCCCAGTGGGCTACATCTGTCGGGTTCCACTTAGTCGGGTTGATTGCTGTGTCATCGAACTCGCCGTTCTGCACGAGGTTGATGAGACCCGCGTGAGCGCTGGTGGCCAAGCCAAAGACGACTAAGCCTGCGACTAATCTACCGAACATATTTGGTACCTTAACTCCCACAAAATCTTCGGCAGGCGAAGACCTCGTTGCACTAATTAAGGAGACAACATAGATGCAATTGGGTGGCACTCACAGTCAGCTACAGCACGCGTGTGAGCTTGATCACAGTGTCAGGGACAAAAGTGTGAACCAGTTCAAATCTCAAGCAGGCTGCATGGAGACATAGAATCCCCGGATAGCGTCTATCCGGGGATTTTCGTTTCCACGAGAAAACAAAAACGCATTAAGCGACCCGTTGATTGCCATCCTGCTTAGCGCCTCCCCTTTGCCCGTCATAGACAAATTCAGCACCATCGAGATCTGTCGCTGGAACCTGTTCGCGCTCGACCCAATAATCCTGATTATGTCGCCACTCAGGCTTACTGCCCCGACTCGGGAGCTGATCGAGGTCGCGCATTAAATAATTGGGGTTGAACTCGTCCTCCCCTATCCACGGCAATATCTCCATATCTCGATCTTCATCGCGCAGAGACACCTCAACACGCTCTACCCCCTTCTCCGTCATTTTATTGAGTAGCCTGCTAATCAGGTCGCCGAGCATATCAACCCGCAGGGTCCAACTTGCTCGGAAGTAACCAAAAACCCACGTCATGTTGGGTACGCCGGTAAACATCATGCCTCGATAATTCACAGTGTCATGCCAGTTAACTTGCTCGCCATCAACTTCAAAGGGTATGCCGCCCATTACCTTTAAATTAAATCCTGTCGCGGCGACAATAATATCTGCCTCGATTTCTTCACCTGATGAGGTTCGCACACCAGTTTCCGTAAAGGTGTCGATGGTGTCGGTCACTACAGTCAAGGCGCCGTCGACCGCAGCCTTAAAGATGTCTGCACCAGGGCAAAATGCAAGTCGCTGCTGCCAAGGCCGGTACTTTGGAACGAAGTGAGGTTCAAACTCGAAGTCTTCACCCACGTAGCTGCAGATCTGCTCCCGTAGCATCCTGATCATTTCATCGGGATCTGTCTCAGCAAGCTGCGTCATTTCGTACTGCTGATAGATTATGTCCGCTCTCACAACGCGGTGTATGGTTTCCTCATCTATGCCGATTAGTCGCAACCGATCAGCCAACTCATTTCGATTCTCATCGCAGTAGAAATACGTCGGCGATCGCTGCAGCATGGTCACGTGCTCGGCGGTTTTGGCAAACTCAGGAATCACCGTTGCCGCCGTCGCGCCAGAACCAATCACCAATATGCGTTTACCGGAATAGTCGACGCTCGGGTCCCACTTTTGCGCGTGTACGAGTAAGCCCTCGTAGCGATCCATGCCAGCCCAGTCCGGCAGATAGGGGTTCTCGTGATCGTAGTACCCCTGACACATCCAGAGGAATTTGCAGCTCATCTGCAACAAACTGCCATCTGACAGATGTATCACATCCAACTGCCACAGGTTTTGGCTACTGGACCACCGGCAAGCAGTGATGCGATGGCCATAGCGTATATGTGAACTAAGGCCGTTCTCCTCAATGACCTCCCCCATATAGCTCAGTATTTCCTCGCCAGTGGCAATGGGATTTCCTACCCAGGGCTTAAATGCATAGCCAAAGGTGTAGAGGTCGGAATCCGAGCGTACACCGGGATACTTGTGAGTCTCCCAGGTACCCCCAAAAGTGTCCTTCATCTCAAGAATGGCAAAGGACTTGTCCGGACAGTTCTTTTGGAGGTGATAAGCGGACCCTATGCCCGAGATTCCGGCTCCAACAATAATGACGTCGAGATGAAGTTGTTCGCCCTGGGGCGATTTATGGTTTTCTTGCTTCATGACTTTGGCCTCTAACAGGAGTCAGCTTTCTGAAGGTCGTATAGATTTGCACGAGCCTACATACCAATAGAATGACAACACCAGCCCCAATTTGACATTTCCGGCCAAATTTCGCCGCCGATGTCAAAAGTGGCTTCGATGCGTCCTTTTGTTGACAATCATGCTAAGCAGGCAATAGCTTGACATTACCGGCCACCATCAACTGCTGTCATGGAAAAAACACCTGTAAACAAAGCGCTAATAGGCAGACATACTGAGGGCCTGCATCAGATTTGGCCTCTCATGCAATCTCTCGGTGTATCAGTTTCGCAGTGTCTGGCGGGCACAGGGCTTTCCGAAGGGCAAGCCTGGGGGCGAGAAGGCGGCATGACCCTCGAACAGGAATTCCACCTTTATAGGAACCTGCTTCAGCTTAGCGGAGACCCTATGCTTGGGCTGAAACTGGGCGCCCTTTATCACCCCCAGAGCTATGGAATGTTTGGCTATGCAATGATGAGTGCCCGAACTGTCGGCACCATCACGGACTTAGCCAGTCGATACTTCGATCTATTTTTCAGTCACTTTCAAGTAGTTGATTATCGGGAAGGCAATCTCTGGGAAACACGTCTGGAGCAACGCTACCCCATCCCTGCGGATTTAATGCAGGTATTCTCCGACAGAGACATCGAAGCGGGATACACCATATTTGACGCATTGGGGTTGGAGCGCCCGATATTCAGCGAAATTCACTTTTGCTATCTCGACGAAGGTAATTTAGCCGCCTACGAAGAACACTTTGGTTGCACCGTCAAAATGGGATGCGCGGCTAACGCGTTCGTGTATCCGCCTTCACTTGCGGATAGAGAGTTACCTTGGAGAAATGACCAGGCATTTGAAGCTTGCATGGAAGCATGTAGAACGCTTTTGGACGACCTTCGGGGCCCTCACTCACTGTCCTCCCGTGTTGTCGATCGGCTTATCAGCAATCCTGGAGAGACTCACTCTATCGAGCACGTAGCGGAGGATCTTGCTATTTCGACTCGCAGCCTGCGCCGCAAACTTAACCAAGAGGGTACACGCTATCAGGATCTGTTAAGAGAAGTGAGACTACGCTTAGCAAAGCAATACCTACGCGATAGGCTCACCGTAAATCAAACCGCAGAGCTCCTCGGATACTCCGAAACATCAGCCTTCTCTCGAGCTTTCAAGCGCTGGACCGGGCGCTCCCCTATAGATTTTAGATCCTCTGAGTCAGGCACTGGATTTACAAATCCAGCCCGCCACTCACCGTAACGACACTCCCCGTCATGTAAGCGCCCGCTTTACTGCAAAGAAGTACCGCTACTCCGCCGATATCGTCCGGAGTGCCTATGCGCCCCAAGGGAATCTCAGCAGTCGACATCTTCCTCGCTTCCTCGTCGCCGGTGAGGTGATTGCTCATTTTGCTGGGGAACAAACCCGGAGCGATAGCATTCGCGGTGATGTCTCGACTCGCCAGATCGAACGCCAGGCCGCGGGTCAGGTGCAATATTGCGCTTTTACTGGCCATGTACGAGTACGCTGCGCCCCCTGGCTTGCCCATCATGCCAGCGATGGAACCGATATTGATGATTCGTGCGGGATCTGCGCTAGATGCACCCGCGCTCAAGAGCGGCAACAATTTTTGAACGAGGAAAAAGGGTGACTTCACGTTTAAGTCCATCACCTTGTCCCATCCAGCTTCCGGAAACTCGTCAATCGGCGCGCCCCAAGTTGCTCCAGAGTTGTTAACCAATATATCCAGACCAAAACCGACTGCTTCCACATCTGCCACCAGAGCCGCGATGTTCTCCACTTTGGATAGATCCCGCGGAAATGCTCGACAGTCGCCAAGGCTCGACATTTCGGCAGCGGCCGCCTCGCAGTCGACCGCGGAACGAGAGGAGATCAAAACCCGAGCGCCTGACTGCAATAGTGCCTCGGAGATCATTCGACCAATCCCTTTGGCCCCGCCTGTAACCAAGGCGGTCTTTCCGTTCAGCGTGAATAAGTTATCCAGATACTCTGACATTAATGCTCTCCGTTGCGCTCACTTGGTGTTCGCGTCATTGATTTTGAATTAACACTAATTTTAATTATCGAACGTAGCGTCATGATATTTAACATTTTTATCACGAAAACTTATTGAAACATCCATTTGTACCTATATAAGTAAGTATGACATTATCTAGCGTGATTTTTGACAGTATCGGACAGCTTCCCGTGAGCAAACAACAGACCTTCAAGGCGGTTGCAAAAGTGCCTGCCTATCAGCTCGTAGAGCAATCCATCCGCAGCATGATTATGAGCGGCGAGCTCGCCACGGACGACTTACTTCCTCCCGAGACAGAGCTGGCCGAGCAACTAAAAGTCACTCGCCCTACAGTGCGTGAAGCTTTTCGCTCCCTGGAGGGTGCCGGACTGATTAAGCGTGGCCCTCGCAGACGGATGGTGGTCGCCACCCCTTCTCCAGGTATCGTCCACAATGCCGTGCACGAGGCTGTCGTTCTCCATCGAGTGACGTACCGAGAGCTATGGGAAATTGAAATGGCTCTTGAACCGACGGCCGCGGCTTTAGCAGCAAAGAGGGTTTCTCCCGAAATACTTAAAGAAATCGAGGCGAATCTCGCGCGCACAGCCCAGTGCGTCAATAAGCCCGCGAAGTTGGTGGAATGCGATATTGAGTTTCATGAGTTGGTGGCGAAGGCTTGTTGCAACCACGCCATTCTGTTGGCTAGGGAGCCCTTGGGAAACCTGTTGTTTCCGGCGTTTGGGACCGTCATACGCAAGGTCGGCGCAGGTGAGCGGCTTTTTGAAGCTCACACAAGAATCTTCGAAGCCCTAAAAAATGGCAATGAAAAACAGGCAGAGACCTGGATGACCAAACACATTCGTGACTTCAGGCGCGGTTGCGAACTGGCGGGATTAGACCTGGATGCGTCAGTCACCGTTAAATCATAGCGTGTGTATTCACTGGGTGCATAGGCCCATGAAGATCCTGTACTCACCGCACAGAAACTCCGGAGCAAAAGTCTATGAACGATAGAATCTCAATTAAGGTCTGTGATCACGTCGCGGACGTACGCCTGATACGAGGCGACAAAATGAACGCGCTGGACAGCAAGATGTTCTCAGCTATCGAGGAAGCCGGCAAAGCTTTACGTGATAACTCTGATGTGAGGGTTGTTGTTCTTTCCGGCGAAGGCAAAGGCTTTTGCGCGGGGCTAGACATGGCCAACTTCGCCTCCATGGCTGACGGAGCTGTCGAGCGAGAAGAGAGCAAGCTAGCCCTACGCACCCACGGCGCAGCGAACGGACCACAGCACGCGGCCTGGATGTGGCGTGAACTGCGTGTTCCGGTCATAGCGGCGCTTCATGGAGTCGCGCTAGGAGGAGGATTTCAGGTCGCCATGGGGGCCGATATACGTTACGCCGCGCCGAGCACCCGAATGTCTATTATGGAAATCAAGTGGGGGTTGGTTCCGGATATGGCCGGCACTCAGCTCATGCGCCACTTTGCACGCGATGACATCATCCGCGAACTTACCTATACAGGGCGCATATTCTCTGCAGAGGAGGCACAGCAGTTCGGCTTTGTTACACGGGTATGTGAAGACCCTCTCGAAGAGGCCCTGAAAACTGCTCGCAACATTGCCACACGCAACCCTGATGCCATCAGTAGAGGCAAGCAGTTACTCAACGAAGCAAATTATCTGCAAGCCGATGAAGGCTTGTTGTTAGAGTCAAAGCTTCAAGACGAGATTATTGGCAAGCCCAACCAAATAGAAGCAGTTATGGCTGAGATGGAGAAACGACCCGCGATTTTCAATCGTTGAATGGCCGCAACTGCGTTGCTACCAGCGGTAACAGCACCACATCTAGGAGACACTACTTGATCGAATTCAGCGACAAATCCCAACAGCTGCAAAACCACTTGCTCGCATTTATGGACGAGCATATTTACCCAAATGAAAGGGCTTATTCGGAATACATGCACTCCGTGGAAAATCGATGGGCACCTGTTCCTCTTATCGATGATTTAAAAGAGAAAGCGAAAGCTGCTGGTCTTTGGAATCTTTTTGTTCCACCTACCCTATCCCAGTTCGTAGATCATGAGGGGCTGAGCAATTTTGACTACGCGCCACTGGCAGAAATCATGGGTCGCGTGTTGTGGGCTCCCGAGGTCTTCAACTGCAATGCGCCTGATACCGGAAACATGGAAGTTTTCATGAAGTATGGAAACGAGCAGCAGCAGGCCCAGTGGCTAACACCCCTCCTTAACGGGGAGATTCGCTCGAGCTACTTGATGACAGAGCCCCAAGTAGCTTCCTCTGACGCCACCAATGTCGAACTCAGTATCACTCAGGAGGGCGAATCATGGGTGCTTAATGGCAAAAAGTGGTTTATCACTAACGCGATGTACGAGCGCACGGCTATCTTCATCGTGATGGGAAAGTCAGACCCAGAGAACGAAAGCCGCCACAAACAACAAACGCAGGTTTTGGTGCCAAAGAACACTCCCGGCGTCGAGATCATCCGCCCCCTCACAACCCTCGGCTACGACGATGCGCCCATTGGCCATGCTGAAGTGCATTTTAAGGATGTACGCGTACCGCTGGAAAATGTTCTGTTGGGCGAAGGACGCGGCTTCGAAATTGCACAAGGGCGTTTGGGTCCCGGTCGCATTCACCACTGTATGCGCCTCATCGGTATCGGTCAGCGATCATTGGAGCTGGCCTGCGAGCGAAGCACTTCAAGGTCAACATTTGGTCGCAGCTTGAGCCAACACCAAAGCGTGCGCGAGGACATATCAAAGTGCTACTCCGAACTAGAGATGGCCCGCTTGTTGGTATTGAAGACCTGCAGCCGCATGGATGAGGTTGGCGCGAAAGGAGCCATGGACCTAATCGCGGCAAGTAAAACCACCGTTCCCATCTTGATCCAGAACCTGATCGACCGCTGCATGCAGATCCACGGAGCTGGTGGCCTTACTGAGGACTACTGCATGGCCGAAGGTTTTAATTACGCCCGATGGTGCCGCCAAGCAGATGGCCCCGATCAGGTCCATCACATGGCTTTGGGCAAGATTATCATTAACCGATTCACGGAGTCCTAGATCAAAGGATAGCGCTATTCGACTTTCAGCCGCTGATAAACGATTTTTTGGACGGACACGGCGACCCGTAACAACCGAGCAACCACTTTTTAACTTGACGCAAGAGACGTAAAAATATGACTGACGCATACATTATCGATGCCTGTAGAACACCTCGTGGAGTCGGCAAATACGGCAAAGGTGCCCTTACCCACATACACCATCAACGCCTAGGCGCAACCGTTCTCCGTGCAATCGCTGAGCGCAATGACCTAAACACCGCCGAGGTCGACGATATTATCTGGGGCTGTAATGCGCAAAGAGGTGACGCCACTGGTGATGTAGGCCGTATGAGCGCCTTGGACGCGGGCTACGACATCCGCTCTAGTGCGGTAACCCTTGATCGCTTCTGTGGCTCGGGCATCACCACCGTTAATATCGCCGCTGCATCGATCATGTCGGGTATGGAAGACCTCGTTGTGGCCGGCGGCTGTGAGATGATGTCTGCAGCCGGAAAACCCGACGCGGCACCACAGTCTCCGTTCATGGACCAGGGAAACTTGCATCTACGAGAGCAACACCCTCAGCCACACCAAGGGGTTTGTGCCGACGCGATTGCCACACTGGAGGGCATTCCTCGCGAGGCCCTTGATGCACTAGCCGCCGAGAGCCAAGCGCGTGCAGCGAATGCCATTGCGAATGGCTATTTTGATAAAAGTCTCGTGCCTGTGCTTAACGACGACGGAAGCGTCGCCCTGGACAAAGAAGAATTCCCCCGCCCCGGTACCACACTTACGTCCCTGAGCGAGCTGAAGCCGTCTTTTGCGAAGTTCATGGATATGCCCTTGGACGAGGCTGGCACCACCTATGGCGGTCTTGTTAAGCAAGCCTACCCAGACCTAGACGTCATTAACGTCCACCATGCCGGCAACTCATCGGGTGTTGTCGATGGCGCCGCCGCGCTGCTGCTGGCGTCACCGGAATACACTGAGAAGCAAGGGTGGAAGCCGCGTGCCAAGATCGTCGCGATGGCTAACATGGGTGACTCCCCCACCTTGATGTTGAACGCGCCAGTCCCCGCGGCGAAAAAGGTTCTCGACAAAGCTGGCCTTACTGTTGACGACATAGATCTGTGGGAAATCAATGAAGCATTCGCTGTCGTGGCTGAGAAGTTCATTCGAGATCTGGACTTGGATCGTGAAAAAGTTAACGTTAATGGCGGTTCTATGGCGCTCGGTCACCCCATCGGCGCCACTGGCTCTATCCTGATTGGTACGCTCCTTGATGAACTCGAACGCCGTGACCTCAAACGAGGTTTGGTGACAATGTGTGCCGCTGGCGGCATGGCGCCTGCGATTATTATTGAACGTATGTGACAAAATGGAATCAGTGCCGGAGGCTGCTTCGGCGCTGATCCAAACTGTCTAAGGTATTACTAAGCGCGCAAAATGGTACTCGCATAGATGTAGTGCTCATCCATACTAAAACGCCCGCTATACCGGCACTGGATGCCATGCTCACGCTGATGGATGTCGGCAACAAAGGTTTTTTCTTTGGAGTTGATAGCGACATCGGCTTCCTGAAAACCGAGATACACCTCGTGTATCGGATTAAATACTTTGTAGATAGTCTCCTTGATACAAAAAATGGTTTTCCCCCAGTCTGGCTTAAATTCGTCATCTGGCTGTCGGCAAATCCACTTCTGCTCGCGCTCGGTACAGATACGAGAGACAACACCTCGTCTTAAAGCCGTTCGGGGCTCCACGTCGATACCGATGCCCGCGTAAGCATTCGCATGAGCTACGGCGGCCGCGCAAAACCCAGCGGTATGGCAGATGCTCCCAACATAGCCCGACGGCCAGTCAGGACGTTTGGTGTTTTCCACAGGCAAAAGAATTGGGCTGCCTTCAAACCCTAACTGCTTCAACGCTGTTTTAGCTGCATTACGCCCGCCACGGAACTCTCGCTTACGTTTCTCTACTGCATTTGCGACCCAAGCCTCTTCCCGATCAGTCAGACGTTGATCCGCCATCGCGTCTGTCGCAACCACCAATACGACGTCTGACGGAAATTTATTTGCCAACATCGAGAAGCATCCAATAAAACTTCAATTCAGGTCCAATAGTAACGCAGTACGTCGGTTCCTCAGGAGTAAGCATGCCTCGACAGTTTGAAAGCCCTCATGGTTGAAGAGAAGCCAAATGATGCAGAGTAATTCTCCCTCAGGGCGCTTAGTAGCAAGCTACAAGGGCTCGATAGGCCGTGGCGGAAAGGTAAGTCTAATTTTGCTGACGCCCAGACCCCATCACCGAACCCCGCCGATCCTCAAGCTCTGCACTGCTTAGCTTCTTGCCGTGCTCACGACTTAGCTTGTCTTCATACTCCAGGCCAGCATCAAGACCATGATCCAGGGAGTAATCAATGAGATGTTGGACAGCGTGAAGCGTCACCTTGTCCGCTTGTCGTATCTCCCGGGCCAGCTCGAGACAATGCGGCATTAACTCTTCAGCACTCAGCACCCGATTTACCAAACCCCAGTGTTCCGCCGTGACGGCGTCCAAGTACTTCCCGGTGAAGCTAAGTTCTCTGGCTCGTGACGCGCCAATAGCTCGGGACAGACGCTGGCTCAAGCCCCAGCCAGGAACCACGCCCATGCGCACATGGGTGTCGGCAAACTTTGCCTGATTAGACGCGACCAGAATGTCGCACATGAGTGCGATTTCAAATCCGCCCGTTACCGCAAAGCCATTGATCGCAGCGATGACTGGCTTACCCAGGTTGCGGATAGCATCGTGCAGATTAGGCCCAGTGGCATTTTCTGATTGCAGACCGGTCTGACCCAGCTCTTTAAGGTCGAGGCCGGCCGAAAAAGCCCGGCCTGAACCCGTAAGAATCACGACCTCAGTCGCTTCATCTGCAGCAAGACGGATGAACTCTTCTGCAAGCGCCCCTCGTAACTCCAGGGAAAGCGCATTTAGCTGCTTGGGTCTGTTAAGGGTGACCGTAGTCACCCCGCTCTCCGTTTCGCTGAGTAAAACACTCATACAAGTTTTCCGATTAGAGGCTTTGGCAAAGTTAACGCGCAGCCACAGGAATGGCCCCGTCGAGACGAATACTCTCGCCATTCAGGTAGTCGTTTTCTGCAATGTGGAGCGCAAGCGACGCAATCTCAGAAGGCTTCCCCATGGGCAATCAACCAGCACCCGCTTCGTCAATAATTTGAAGCGCCTTCTGTGCAAGAAGCTTTACGCCCTCGCCTGCTTCGATAGCATTCTTCTGCGAGGCATTACCATCCAGAGCCCGCTTGTAAACGCCCTGGGATATCGACGCCAAACGAAAGTGACTGAAGGCCGAATAAAAGTGCCAGTTATCAATACTTGGCAAACCTCGAAGGTCACAGTAAAGCTGCACGAGCTCGGCCTCACTCGGCAAACCGAGCTCCGCTCTTTCGCTGTCAGTGAGCTCTACCATCCCAATGTCATACATGCAGAAATACGCCAGATCAGCCAAGGGGTTCCCCAGAGTGGAAAGTTCCCAGTCAACGACCGCTAACATCTGAGTGCCATCGGCTTCGAACATTACGTTCCCCAAGCGGTAGTCACCGTGAATCAGACTAACCTGCCCTGCATCGGCCGGCATGTTGTCGCTAAGCCACGACATGAGCTTTTCCATCGCAGGCACGTTCTCTGTTTCAGCGGCCCGATATTGCTTTGTCCAACGGCTTACCTGCCGCTCAAAATAGTTTCCCGCTTTCCCATAATCACTCAGCCCTGCGGTGTCTACGTCAACGCTGTGGATCTCCGCGAGCACGCGGATGATCTCTTGATTCATAGCGCGTCGATCGTCGTTGTTTTTGTCAGGCAAAGTCTGATCCGAATACACCTTTCCCGGCACAAAGCTCATTACATAAAAAGCACTGCCTATAACCGCAGTATCTTCACAGAGGTGATACACCTTAGGCACGGGAACGTCAGTGTTCTCCAGCGCACGGATCACCCTGAACTCACGATCAACTGCATGCGCCGAGGGCAAAAGCACCCCCGGTGGCTTTCGGCGCAGCACATACTTGCCGCTCTTTGCCCGTAGCAAGAAAGTGGGATTAGACTGGCCCTCATCAAACTTCTGGGTCGTTAAAGGGCCTTCAAAACCTTCGATATTGGCTTGGAGATATTGACTGAGCATGAGCTCATTCAGTTGCTCAACCTTGTCGACCATAGTCCTTAACCTTCTTTTACTGGACCCGATGTGGATCTCGTTGAACGCCAAGCCTTATCGGGCTCTATTACAGCCGACGAGGCAAAACTGTTATCACGGACAGGGGTGACGCCTCGCCTACTGGTAATCGGGCTCTTCCCACCAGGGGAAGAAATCCGGCATATCTGTAGAAACCGCATTGGGGTATTGCGGCGCACGTTTTTCCAAGAAACTACTCACCCCCTCCGCGGCATCAGTAGACTTGGATCGACTGAAAACGCCTCTACTATCGATTTGATGAGCAGCCATAGGATGATCGGCCGACGGCAAACGCCAGAGCATATGTCGCGTCAGGGCCACCGACACTGGCGCTGTGTTTTCGATAATCTCCATCGCGAGCTCTCGCGCCGCTTGTAAAAGTTCGTCGGCCGGATGAATCGAACGTACAAGCCCACCTGCAAGCGCTTCCCCCGCTGTAAAAACCCGACCCGTCATGCACCACTCAAGGGCCTGGGCACGACCCACGATCTGCGGTAAGAACCACGCGCTGGCCGACTCGGGCACAATGCCTCTTCGGGCGAACACATAGCCAAACTTGGCCTTCTCACTCGCGAGGCGAATGTCCATAGCAACAATCATGGAAGCCCCAGCACCAACACAAGCTCCATTGATTGCAGCAATCACCGGCTTTTTGCACTGATACAAGCGCAAGGTGATGAATCCGCCCCCGTCACGAACAGATTCATGACTGTAGTCAGTAGTTCCATCCTCCCGCTTTGGAATCTCGTCGGCCGCAAAGGGGCTGGAATCGCCCGTAGGTGTCAGGTCAGCGCCGGCGCAAAAACCTTTGCCTGCGCCAGTGACGATAACAGCTCTAACGTCGTCGTCTGTATCTACCAGATCCAAAGCCTCAACGAACTCTCGGAACATGAGCGGCGTCATTGCATTGAGCTTGTCCGGCCGATTCAGCGTGATTGTGGCGACACCGCTGTCGACCTCATAATTAAGACAATCAAACTCTTTGGCTCTCAAAGGGCTCTCCCCATAAATTGGCTCGTGCGATCGCCGCAAATTATGTGATGTTGTAATACATAAACGCAAGGAGCGCTGTTTATGACGCTAACAGGACCTTAGCGCTAAACATAAGCTGTATTGACGCGTAAGCTGAAGCGAGCGTAGGAAGCTCCTTAGAACAACGAGGCCTCACCTGCGATGCTTCGGGCCACTAGGCTCCAGTCAAACCAACGAGGAAGCAAAAAAAAGGGCCCCAACGGGGCCCTTTTGTGCTTGGCGGAGAAGGAGGGATTCGAACCCTCGAACGGTTGCCCGTTACACACTTTCCAGGCGTGCGCCTTCGACCACTCGGCCACCTCTCCGTAAGGGCGCGGATAATACAGAAAGCTGCAACTGCGCGCCAGACACTCTGTCGATTAATCCTTGGGCATAGTATCGTTCTCCCTCGATATTCATAGGCAGGTCTCATGCTCAATCACCCTACTTTCGCGACACTCTCCGCTTTTGGCCTGAGCTCTGCGCTCCTTGTTGCGTCTATACAGAGTCACGGGGCCGCCGAAGACACTCAGCAACTCCAAGCCGCAGTGACCGGACACATAGCGGCGCATGGTGGAACGATTCTTTCGGACTTCCGTGAATTACTGAGCATGCCGAACGTCTCTACGTCGCTGCCGGATATGCAGAAAAATGCGGCATGGATTGCTGATTACATTGGCGAGCGCGGTTTTAACTCAAAGACAGTCAGCGCTGGCGGGGCACCTTACATCCTTGCTGAGCGAAGCACGCCAGGGGCCACAAAGACCGTTTTAATCTACGCACACTTTGATGGGCAGCCAGTGGAACCCGCAGACTGGAAGACGCCGCCCTTTGAGCCCACACTAAAAAACGGCGAGAACACTCTGGACTGGGAAACAGCGCAAAAACAGTCTATTGATCCTGAATGGCGTGTATACGCCCGCTCCGCAGGAGATGACAAGGCGCCCGTTATAGCGCTCATGCACGCCATCGACGCCATGGACGACGCGGGCCTTGATGCCAGCGTTAACATCAAACTCATACTCGATGGTGAAGAGGAGTTTGGCAGTCCCACCGTAGAACAGATCCTCAAAGAGCACGCCGATTACTTGAGCGCGGACGTACTCCTCTTCTGCGACGGCCCTATGCACCAAAGCGGTTTACGCCAGCTGGTTTTCGGCGTTCGCGGCGACATTGGCGTTAACCTGACACTCTACGGCCCCTCACGCCCACTGCACTCAGGCCACTATGGCAATTGGGCGCCCCACCCCACCGATGCACTTATGCGCCTGCTAGCCACCATGAAAGATATGGACGGCAATATTCAGGTCGCGGGCTATTTAGATCAGGTCACGCCCATCAGCGAAGCTGAGCAAGTTGCCATTGCTGCAATTCCTTCTGTCGACGCGCAGCTGCAAGATGCGCTTTCGCTGGGACGAGTCGAAGGCGCGGGTGAGCGGATAGAGATGACCATAATGAGGCCTGCCATCAATATCGTGGGTTTTCAGGCAGGTGGTGTGGATGATCAAGCGCGTAACATTATCTTGTCCAAGGCTCGTGCCTCACTGGACCTGCGCTTGGTGCCCGTCCAAACCATCGACCATGTTAAGCAAACCATCGAAGCGCACTTCAAAAATCAGGGTTTTTATGTCACGAACAACGAACCCAGCGAAGAGATACTTCGAAACAACCCGGGGGTGATAAAAGTCGATTGGACAGGCGGGTATCCCGCGTATCGAAGTGACCTCAATGGAGAGGCCGCCAACAAGCTAACGGCGATCCTCACGGAATACGATGGCAAAACGCCCCTACTCTCTCCGACACTCGGGGGCAGCTTGCCAATCCATTTGTTTGATCAAGAACTTGATATGCCCATCGTGTTGTTACCGATTGCCAACCACGACAACAACCAGCACGGACGTGACGAGAACATGCGTCTCGGGAATCTACTCTCAGCCATTGGTGTTTATGCAGCAGTCCTACAGGAGTTTGGACGCGACTAAGCACGGGCCTGTTAGTTGGTCTTTTCCATTGTTTTTCGGGACATCCACAAGACGCCTTTTCGGGGCACAAACGGCAATAAGCCCTTTAGGAATACGCTTATCTTTGGATCGTTAATCGCTAACAGCTCACCTTTTTCCATGGCGCGGTAACCGCACTCGGCTACTGAGCGAGCATCCGCGCCAAGCTCAAACCCCTTGATGCCACCCAAATCGGCAACCTCCTGGAACTCAGTAGCAACAGGGCCGGGGCACAGTACCGTCACGGTCACGCCCGTGCCTTCCAGCTCATTAGCCATGGCTTGCGAAAACGAATTCACATAGGCCTTACTCGCGTAATACACGGCCTGCAGAGGGCCGGGAAGAAAGCCCGCGGTGGACCCGACATTTAGAATCTTGCCCTCGCCACGTTCTACCATGCCTTGGGCAAAGTAATAACTCAGTTCCGTTAACGCCACCATGTTGAGCTGCATCATGCGCTGATCGCGCTCGAGGCCGCTCTGATGGAACTTGCCGTGGCCGCCAAAGCCCGCGTTATTGATCAGCATATCGACACTGACGCCTAGTGCGTCTACATCTGCCATGAGTTCCTCGGCAGCACCCGGCTTAGCAAGGTCCGTAGCAATTACCTGTACTTTTACGCCATGCTCAGCTCTGAGGTCTTCGGCGATTTCTTCAAGACGTTCCTTACGCCGTGCGACGAGAATCAAGTCACCGCCGTTCTCGGCGTGAACCTTCGCTAACTCTTCGCCGATGCCGGCAGAGGCGCCGGTAACTAGTGCTGTGTTTGTCATTTCGATTTCCTAGTATGTTCCAGCTACTGAAGGATTACTCAATTACTTTTTACGCAGTGCCTGACTGAAAAATGGCTAATGGAACTCAGCCTCTCTCTTTCGAATACTCGCCAGCGCATCTTCTACTGCTTCTTCGTACAAGATTGAGGTCTCATGCAAATTGTTGCGAAGCATCAAGTTCGTCACCAGCGCGCCGAGCGCTTCTTCATCCGACGCCATAGACTCAATGTCTACTCCAACGAGTTTTCGGGAGCTACTGTTGAGACGCCGATCGTATTCGGTAGTGGTGTATTTTGCGAGTGTAATGCTAGCGTTCAGGAATGGACCCGACCAGAAGTCGAGAGTGAGCGCAGCAAGCTGGCTGAAACTCTGCACCTCTATGAGCGCTGAACGGACCTCAGTAGAATCAAGAAGATCAAGTCCACCTGTAGACACCATCTCCTCAAAGCTATTGGGTACGGGGCTAAGCCATCGCAAATCTGTCGTGGCGCCTAAAACAGCGATAGCAACGTCATCCGAAAGAGCAACCTGCGCTTTTAAAGCGTCCACACCGGATTTAATCACCAGAGCACTTTCGTAGTACGTTGCTTTTGATCGGGCCACGTCTTCTGAAAGTACTTCAAGATCAACTTCCAGTCTGGCAAGGAGTCGCTCCAGGTCCTGAAGTTTGCCCTGCTCATCATTCCAGTTAGCAACTTGGATACCGATGAAAACGCCGACTACAACAATAAAGAAGTCGAGAAAGACAGCGAACCAATTCTGGTCTTGAACATGTCTTGTTACGCTACGAAGCAACATTGACGTTCTCTCGGGTTTTGTCGGCAAGGCTTGCGCAGAATAGCTCTTCGCAATGACAGGACGACTTACTGACGATTGAGTCGATAGCGAGGCGCTGGCGCGTCTACAGAACATCGCCAAGGGCAGATATCCAGGCCGCCGCGTCGTGTGTACAGTGCGTGCACCGACAAAAAGTCGGGCTGCAACTGATTCCACAAATCCGTGTAAATACGCTCAACACACTGCTCGTGGAATTCCTGATGATTTCTATAGGCCAACAGGTAGCGCAGCAGGCCTTCTTGATCCGGTGAGACTCCACGCGTCTCGACAATCACCGTAGCCCAGTCAGGCTGAGCAGTAACCGGGCAAAGGGAACGCATAAGGTGCGTATAAAGCTGCGCGTCACCGGGTACCGGTGTCAGCATCGCCGCCTCAGCCATATCTGGCACAACAACTTCTAGTCGATCCAGACTAGTGCCCATCAACGCCTCACCATGAAAACTTGGATCTTGAGGCTCGCTAAGTGTGAGTGACACCGATGCGCCCGCTACTTCGGACAAATCACGCTTGATGGCCTCTCGTGCAGCTTCATCACTGGCAAATCTGTGGCTATTGAGAGAATTGAGATACAACTTGAAAGACTTGGACTCGATGATATTGGCAGACACTGACGGGACGCAGAAAGTCCCCACAAAGGCTCTGGGCATGCCAGAAGCACTCAGCCAACTGAGCTCATAGGCATGCCACACATCTTCGCCAAAGCCGTGAAAGCGCCGTTCAGGCAAGCTTGCTCTTGCGTTGGACCGCGGCACGGGAAACAACAGCGATGGATCGTAATGCTGGCTACCCGCAACCTGTTGACCTAACAGCGGCCCCTTGTCGTGCACGGTTGGCGTATCAGCGCTCACAGGTGTTTACTGACGCAGCCGCGTACCGCTGTTGAGTAGGTACATACTGTAAGTAAACGCCGCGACGGTGAAGCCTCCCAGCATTGCAAAGGCAAAACCAACGCTCACATCAGCCACCCCTAATACCCCATAGCGGAAGGCATTGACGACATACACCAAAGGATTGAGTTTTGACACGGCCGCCCAGAAATCCGGCAACAGATCCAAGGAGTAAAAAACGCCGCCCAAGTAGATCAACGGTGTCAGTACGAAGGTGGGAATAATTGAAATGTCATCAAAGCTATTTGCGAAAACCGCATTGATAAAACCCGCCAGGGCGAACAACAAGGACGTGAGCACCACACCGGCGACTACCACACCAAAATTATGAATCGGCAGACTGGTAAAGAACATGGATACCGTCGTAACGATCGTCGCTACCAACAATCCTCTGATCACGCCCCCACTCACAAAGCCGAGCAAAATCACATAATTCGGCGTTGGCGATACAAGGAGTTCTTCGACGCTGTGGTTAAACTTGGCGCCGAAAAACGAAGACACCACATTGGAGTAAGAGTTGGTCACGATAGCCATCATGATAAGGCCCGGCACAACGAACTCCATGTAGCTAAAGCCACCCATCTCGCCAATACGCGATCCGATAAGCGATCCGAAGATCACGAAATACAGACTCATGGTGATCGCCGATGGCAATAAAGTCTGGGGCCATATACGAATAAAGCGACGAACCTCCTTGCGAAGAATCGTTCTGAAGGCAATCATCTTTTCTTGAGTATTCATGCTGCGTCCTCCAGAAGATTCACAAACATTTCTTCGAGGCGGTTCGCACGGTTACGCAGGCTGGTTACATTGACCTTTGCTTTATCCAGCGCTGCGAATACATCGTTCAAGTGCTGGCCTTTCTCGACTTCGATTTCAAGGGTGTGATCATCAACCCGGCGGAACTCGAAATTCTCGATAGCCAGGTCACCCGGCAGCACATCAGCGCTATCTACAATGAACACCTCTCGCTGCAATCGCCGCAGCAGGTCTTTTATAGAGGTGTTTTCCACGATGGAACCGTGATTAATGATGGCGATATTGCGGCACAAGGCCTCGGCCTCTTCCAGATAGTGCGTAGTGAGAATAATCGTCGTACCGTTGGCATTAAGCTTTTGAAGAAACTCCCACATCCCGCGGCGCATCTCGATATCGACGCCCGCCGTAGGCTCATCAAGAATCAGGAGTTTGGGTTCATGCACAAGAGCGCGAGCAATCATTAGTCGTCGCTTCATACCGCCGGACAACATACGACCCGACACGTCTTTTTTATCCCAGAGGCCCAGCTCTCTCAGATATTTCTCCGCCCGCTCGCAAGCCAGAGCACGCGGCAGACCGTAGAACCCCGCCTGGTTCGTGACGATGTCAAACACCTTCTCGAACATGTTGAAGTTAAATTCCTGCGGCACGATGCCAATGAATTTTTTTGCAGCTGGGAAATCCGCGTCAATATCGACTCCGTGTACGGCGACTTGCCCCGCAGTTTTACTCACTAATGAGCAAACAATACCGATGGTCGTGGATTTACCAGCACCATTGGGACCCAACAATGCAAAGAAGTCGCCCTGCTCTACCTCAAGGCTAATACCTTTGAGCGCCTGAAAACCGTTGTCGTAGGATTTTTCAAGGTTATCGATTTTTAGTGCTGGCGTGCTCCCAGCGATGGACTCTGGCATCCTGCCCTCGTTAATCTGATCAATATGATGCGGTCGGTGGAACGGATTCAGGAGCAGACTGCTACGATCAACACTCGATGATCGATGTCGTGCTACTACGCTGCCGCACCGGCGCGGTTTTTAGAGCGCGGCCAATGTCGGTCTCCCATTGTAAACGCAACGAGCCTAGCGAGAAACGAAAATGAACGATACGGACTTCCATGCCGAGCAAATGGCGCTCTTTGAGTCCTTTAATCAGCGACTGCAGGACTATGCGGCCTCTCCCGATGGAGCAACCCTCGTCGAGCTTGCGCAGCAGTTTGATGTGCTGGCAGCGAATACGAGCCAGGTAATGGACGAAGGTCCCGGACTGATCTATCGCTTGCTTACCATCGCACCGCAGTTTGCTCAGGAGTTTCCCCGAGACCTGCTGTGGTACCTCGGCCAGGAGTGCCTGCATTTTATGCCAGATGACGAAATCAACCTGTTTGCTGAGTTAGATGATCAACGAAGAGCTGCAGATAGCAGTGGACAGGAATTTAGCTGGTCAGAAGCTCGTGCCGCGGCGAAAGCGCTGCAATAAGGCCTTTTTGGACAAAATTCAGCCAAAAAAGCGCCTAAAACCCATCTAAACAACCTCTATCAACCACGACACAAGCTCAAATCCTCTGAACGTCCATAAATGGCTCATCAAGAGGGCCTTTTTGCTTGACGATTATCAGCTCTCTCCATACAATGCGCGCCTCCTGACGAGGAGCGTAACGTCCCCTTCGTCTAGTGGCCTAGGACACCGCCCTTTCACGGCGGTAACAGGGGTTCGAACCCCCTAGGGGACGCCATTTTCACCCTACCGCTTGTTCAGGTAGGATATCGTTAGGAACCGGGGATTCGTTCCCTTCTTGGCCGCAGTATGCGGAACAAGATTTGCGGGTGTAGCTCAGGGGTAGAGCATTTCGTTGCCAACGAAAATGTCGACAGTTCAAATCTGTTCACCCGCTCCAAATTCAAAAGACCAGTCTGCCGACTGGTCTTTTTTTTGCCTGCGCCATAGACTATTGCGGTCGCAAAGATGCTTTTTGCGATACCGGCGTCAGAGTACAGAAGACACAAGTTCTACATCAGCCCGCTTCCATATATTTGAGAAGCGCTCTCGCACCGCAGCGGCCTCCCCCTGTTTGCCCTGCGCTTCTAAACTCAACGCCAAGCCATACAGCGACCATCCGTTGCGGGGATACTGACTCAGATCTCTTCGGTACACCGCCTCTGCGGCAACAAAGTCTCTTTTCTCAAGTAAAGCGTGGCCCAGGGATTGCCGCGTGGGGTAATACCAAAACGGTGGCTCGGTGTACGGCAGCTCATCCTGCGCCGCCACAGCGACCTTGTAGAACTCGATTGCCGCATCAAGATCACCCTTCTGCTGCGCGAGCTCCCCGGAACCTAAAGCCATCGCAATAGCCAACACCTGACTCGCCGGATAATCGTTGCCATCTAAGAACCATATTGACTCGTTATCCATCAGTGGCTCCATAGCAGCGAGCTCGGTTGCGGCGGCGTCAATATCGCCGCCCCGCGACAGAGCGACAGAACGCGCGTAATGCCAAACAGCCAGTGAGAATGGCAAATCGCCGTGCGGCTTAGGCTCGGCCAGAATCTCCTCCCAATGGGCAAAGCGCACCAAAGAAAGAAGTGGCACTGTCTGAAAGAACTCTATCGTCGGAAACTGTTTAATCTGCTCCAGCCGTACATTAGATGCGACCTTACGCCCCGCCTCGATGGCCACGGCACTGCGCCCCTCCATACTCGCTGAGGCCCAGAGGAAATGGATGTTATGAGGGTAATACAGCGCGGGGTAAAAACCCTGAGCGTTGCACTGCGCTATGTAATCTTCGTCGACCTTCGCTGCACGCACGTTGGCCTCGGAGGCATCGTAGTAGCGACCAATGCGCCAATAGATATGTGAGGGCATGTGCACGAGATGACCCGAACCGGGCACAAGGGTCGCCAAATTATCTGCAGCCTTCTCCGCACGCCCGGGGTTTGAGGCGGCCTCGACCGCGTGGATGTACAGATGCAGCGTTAGAGGATGCCGCGAGTTACGCGCCATCACAGTTTCCAGGGCGTCGATAACCTCGCGTGTTTCCGGCCTTGGGTTTTCGCCATCGAGCCAGTAGTTCCAAGGCATGGTATTCATCATGGCTTCAGCGAACATGGCTTGCACGTTGTCATCATCGGGATACTTCGCCGCCACCTCGCGCATCGCGTTGGCATAGGCTAAATCCAGTGGTTCGCGTTCACTCTCAGGATCCCCGTTGTAACGCTGGACCTGGGCTTCTATCAGGTCGCGTTCTTTCTGTGTGGCCGTTGCGCCAAGTGATCGCGCCTTCTGGACCGCTGCAAACGCCGCTTCACGGTCCTGAGGCATCATTATTGCCCTGCCCTTACTCGTGACGTTAATGTTCGGGCCGATAGCAAGTGCCTCGCCCCAAAAACACATGGCACAGACGGGATCCAACCGTTGGGCTGCGCGGAAGGCCCTGACGCCCTCAGCATGGTTGAAGCCCGCGGCCATCATCATTCCCTGATCGAAATAACGCTGAACGCCAGCCACGTCACTAGAGATCGGATAGGTGAAATCACCGAGCCCTTCAAGCAAGGGGGCTCCTGCCCTCGCAACCAACTCGGCGTCGTTGAGACCGACGGGGGCAGCCTCTGGCGCCGCTTCTTCAGCAACAGTGGGTGCTCCGTCCTGCTCTTGGGAACAGGCGACAAGACAAACAAAGGTAAAACTGACCACCCACTTGAACATGACAAACTCTCTCTGCGCGACGTTGTCGCTTTATTGTGCTGAGTTTTGAGCTTAGTTCAGCCTTCAGAGCTTGGCAAAGCTAATGGCTCTCCACGTCTGGGTCAGCAGCCGACACCTGATAGTGCCGCTCAGCACGCTGAGTGACATGCGCCCACATTGAATCGCGAACACGTAATTGATGGGCGTCGAACGCATCGGCGCTTTCAAATTCCTCATAAACGTCAAACACGCATGGCTCGTGTGTTCTTTGAATGACCCGAAACTCAACACACCCCGGCTCTGCCTGAGTGAGAACGATATGCGTGGGTAGCTCTGACAGTATCGCTTTAAGATCACTCTTCGGTACCGCGATATGCCCTTTGAGCACTATCCTCATGATGAAACGCTAATAAGCGCCGCAAAGACAGGCGGCGCATGCGCGTTATCTGTCTCATAGGAGACGTTCAGAATCGTCAAAGGGCTCTCACAGGCTTGGTCGGGTGCGTTACCGCTTTGAAATGTTGACGACGTCGTTCAGCATCCACGTCTTAAACCAATCTTTCGTTTCTGGACGGTACAGACGGAACAGAAAGAACCAATCATTCGCACTTGTCGCACTCTGTGTTGTCACCCAGTTAGCCTCAAAGCCCTTTGGCACCTCATCCAGGCTCGGCGCGTAATAGACATCCACAGACCCATCGGGGTTCTTAACCATCTTATCCAGATCCTTGGTTGAAGCACCCACTCGGTCAACACCACGGTTAAAGTTTTTGGTTTCCATGTTGTAAACGATGGCAGACCAGAAGTCTTTTGCTGGCACATCGCTAGGCACATTGAGCCGATAGGTGTCTTGGCCGTTTAGCAACTTGCCATCGCTGTCACGAAGACCGGTAAGGTAGAAAGTCGCACCGCCAAGTTGGTTTGGCAGGAAGGTCACATAGAAGTACGAAGCTGCACGCTTATCGATAAGAATTTCGTCGCCTTGTTCGAAAGGGAACCCCATCTGTGCTTGAGGGCCAAAGTTCCAGAATGACCACTCCGACATTTTCTCTCCGTCTTTCACCCAAAGAGGCGCGACAGTTTCACCCTCGGTTGTGAATTTCTTCTGCATATACGCATAGGCAAGCTCTAAACCTTCCAGAGCTGCCTTCTTCTGCATCGGCGTTGGACTAAACGTCTCCCCTTTCTTAATCCCGATGCTTTGTAACGTCGAGTAAATAGCACGATCTTTCTCGCGCACAGGGTTGTTCTGAACAACGTCATTGATGTCTTCTATAAACGTCATATTGTAATAAGGCAGGCAGTCGTAAGGCAGCTCTGTTACATCCAGGTATTCAGTAGGTTCGATGTGCCCCTCAACAGCCTCGCTCAGAGCATATACTTTGATCCCCTTAGCGTGACGACCAGCATCTTCGTGCGTGGCGCCATTCATGAGAGTTGGGCGAAAGGCGTAGGAAGCGTCGTGAGTATCCATACCGGGCACGATAATGTATCCCCGTGCTTCGAGTTCTTCAGCTGTGCCGTGCCGGCCATCATAATTGGGCGGTAGGAACAGGTACTTTCCGCCTCTGCCCTCATCGTATCCTTTCGAGCCAACGTCAATCATGGGTACGTGCCACGCGGAGATGAACGAACCAAAGTAATCTATCTTGTCCGTCATTGGTGGCACCACCACAACCTGTGCACCCTGCTTAGTAGAGATCGAACCCCATGCATATGCCGTGGTGTCGTTGGCCGTCAGAAAACCCTTTTCCGAACCAAATGGTCTGGTCACGAAGTTAACCGTCCCGTAGTCACCCCCTGCTCGCTTTGTGGCCTTAACAAAATCCACTTGGGCTACCGCAGGCATGTAATAAATCGCTGCCTGCGTGGCCCGCTGCACCATAATCTGGTACTCAATGTCAGTGTGCTGCTTAGAGCGCGCTAAGATATCGCCGGTATCGTTGAAAGCTGGCTCTGTAGGGCTTACAGCCAAAGAAGCGCCGCTCGCAAACGTAGCGGCCGCCGCCAGTGAAGTAAGCAATTTTTTCATAACACGTATCTCTCTAGTAAAAAGGCATCTTAACCGGGGCGCTACCGAGCAGAGCACCCTTGGAAAATATTATTCACGAATAGACAGATCGGTATCACTGACCGCTTCAGGCGGTGTCGCCAAAAAGCGCGCTTTATGCTGTACGTCTGCCGTCAGCCAGAGGCCGGCGTTGGCAGCCACTCGGCGAGAATATCTATTCGTCCTCTTTTTGCCTTGAAGCGGCTATCGCTACGCCGATTGCTATGCCAATACCTATGCCTGCACCAAGGTTATCCATCGCTATTCCGATTCCTGCCCCAACAGCGGCTCCAATAGCAATGCCTGCGCCAAGTTTATTCAATTCCGTCGTTCCCCTTGCGGCTATGCCCAGTCTAAAGATCAATCCACCGCTTCAAGCGCTTCCCAGAAATCTGTCAGCGGTACATCCTTTGTCATCTCTTCGACCATCTGAACAAAGCCTTCGTTGAAGTAGCCTCGACAAAGTCCCCACATTTGACGCGCTCGAGCTGTACCGAGAATAAAGTAGATCACATCGCGGTAGCTGAGCCAGGCATCGCCGTCCAAGGCACCACTTTGATACTGGAGCCATTCGTGTTCGCGAGCTCGCATTTGAGCGATTATCCAGAACATAAGCTGCGTCTTGTCTTCAAACGTCGCTGCGCGGGATGAGGACATACATTGGCCCAACTTGGGGAATTCAATGAACTTGTAGACGCCCCCTTGATCTGTGTTCAGTGAAACCTGACGAGCTTCAGACAGAAGTAATTGAGTCCCTTGCTTCACTTGCGCTGCCAAGTAAATCAAAGTGACGATTACAAGCACTACGCCGACAATCTGTGCAATGTATGCCCAATCTTCGAGTGTTAGGTCCATTCTCTGTATCCACGTAGCCTGCTGGGCATCCTAAGTTAATCTGTGACGATGGTTTTTGGTCGTTCGCGGTAATCTACAAGGAATGTTCGGTCGCCTGCAATCAGCCAAGAACGGTCGTTTACTTTCTACACGGGCGACCGCAAGCCCACTCAAATAGTTGCGCCCTTCTCTAGCGACGAGAGACCGCTCTTGATCCTCGACGATGAGCTAGCAAGGAATGAGGTAAGCTCAAAAACGTTTAACGCACCTAAACACCGCATTAGCGAGACAGACTTAGATTGACTGTAGCTCTTCTAAAAGCTTGTCTATAAATGCCAGCTTTGCGGTCATCAGATAGATAAAAATGGAGTCTCGTGAGACACCCTCTCGGAGGTAATTACGGAGGTTGGGATGCCGCTTGATCGACTCGAGGACTGCTGCCAAATAATCGGGGTCTAGGTCCAGGTCACAGTTACTGCTGAGACTCTCGCTGATGGATGTGTCGGTAGATAAAACGACGCAATTATCGAGCACGCGCCTTTGAACATCGATAGGCATCACCCCACGAACCTCTCGACGGTAGCGTTTTTCCTCCTCGAACACCCTGTTGGTGGCCTGGCCATAATATGACGCCAGCCTTGATCGAAGAGCCGGATCGCCGATGAGGTCAATGAGACCATTGGCTGCCAGCGCATCATATGCGCCCCGCGCAGAAGTGAACGGAAGAACGTTAGAAGCCTGATAGAGGGCGACAACAAGATCTCCGGGGTCAGCTAGCGGCTGCTTATCCCACGCAGCTAGGGCGACCTCCGCGTAGTCACGCACTGTCTCGTGATACTCGATAAGCGAGGTGATATCACTACGCTCTACTTTTAGATCGGAAATGAGCTGTACGCGGTACTCATCAGCCGACTCGCGGTCCAGTCGCTCATCGTTCCAGCGATCAAGTTGGAAACCAAAAAAGATACCTATGACTAGTAGAACGAGCTCGATAAGCGCTGTGAACCAGTCGTGACTGCGTAGCGCTCTGCCAACTCTAGCGAGAATCAAAGATCAGCACTCTCTATTAGGGCGCGACTTGACGCGCAAAAACAATACATCGAGGTCGCGAAGACCGATGCCCGAGCATCACAACCGTCGACGGGACGAAGTATACATCGCTCTCGCCTTACTGCGGCCATGAAACGTGCGCGGTCGTTCGGCTCTCCTCTGCAGAGCGTCGGGTTTCGGCTAGACGCGCAAAAAAGCCACCCGGCGAACTCAACGGGTCTTTAGCCACGTCGCAAAACACCTCAAGGCGGAAGTCAGTATGCCGACTCTCAATCAAGTCGCTCTTCTAGATTGAGAATTAGCGTCCGCGGGGTGTATCGTAGCGTGACGTACAAGAGGTAACGCAATGATCGGAACTTGGAGCATACACACCGCCAGCTTCCTGGCCTGGTTTCCTGTGCTTGTTATGGTTGTTTTCGGACTGCCCATGCTAATAGCCCCAATGACATGGGGTCGGGTGATCGGGTTCCGTCTGCCGGAGCATACTGACCTAGCGGTGTACTTCGGGCGCTCCCTGGGGGTGGCGCTTTCAGGACTCTCGCTGGCGGCTTATGGCGCCATCATTTACGCACCGGCGCAGGGTGTCGTAATGGATGCGTTGATCCTGACCGCTGGCTTGTATGTACTGATACATATATACGGGGCTGTAATGCGGATACAGCCGCTCATAGAAACGCTCGAGATTGGTTTTTTCACGGGCCTTGTTCTACTAATGTTGGCTGTGTATCCCATCGGAGGCGAATCAGGATTGCTCCGAGGCTGGTGAGTCTCGGCGCCCCCGTCACCACCGGGATAATGCCCTCTAACACCTCATAGCGGCCGTTAGCTAAGCTAAAAACTCGGAGGTCTTAGTGGCGGCCTTCGAGAAGAAGCGAGCTACGGTCGAACTATTCAGGCACCGCTATCTCATTCAAAACGCTATCCACTCTTGCGATATAGATCTCGTTCAGGCTCTGTATATTCAATTGAAGGCTATACATGCTAGTCAACGCACCCCGTGCCAGTGTTGATTCCCAGAGGCCCTCAACGTCTATATCGTGAAATGAAAGCTGGGCAGCGGGTATCGCAGGTGACCGGGTGGGATTCAAGTACGGCGCCATAGCCTCGAGGCTAGAGCCCCATGTTCGGAGTAAGGTGTCGTTCGATTCCTCTGCCACGTCCGACGAGTACGCCAGTCTACGAAGAGAATTTCGAAGCGACTCCCGCTCTATCAAATCGAGCCGTGATGAGACGAGAAGATCTCGAAGGCCCAGAGGAGCACTAGGCAGAGGAACTGAATCAAAGGCCCTTGCTAATTGCTGTGCGGCATCGTGTCTTGATGGCGGCTTTCCGTCCTCCATTGAACTCAGAAAGGAATCAATTTGTACTGTCCTCTGGTAGGCACGGTCTCGAGAGCTCTCCAATAGCCCTTTCATGTCTTGGAGGTCCGTTGCAAGCTCGCTTAACAGGCGTTGCGTATGCTGCTTCTCTGCTGCCATATCATTCCAGTTCGACACCTGCATACCGATGAAGACACCGACTATGACGATTGCGAAGTCGAGTCCTACGGCAAACCAGTTTTGATCTTTCACATGTTTTGTCAGGCTGCGGAGAATCACTGGAGGTCTATTCCTAATGGGCTCTGGTAGTCTTAAGTCACGATTAGAGCATAGCCCAAAACGACTCTTAGTAGGCGAAAGCGGCCGGTCAGTGAGGGTCGAATTGGATGTTATTAGCGGCCGCGTCCGGCCATAAGCAGTCACCCACCGGGGTTTTGGTATGGTGCATATGTTTAAGTTCACGGTTGCATCAACATGAGTCCATTCAACAGTCCTCTTAGCAACAACAAAGCCGACTATTTAATTGAATGCCTTAAGGTTGACAATGGCAATGTGGTTTTAGACATCGGATGTGGTGACGGGGAGTTTTTAATTCGCCTATTGGAGGCATCCGATGTGCGAGGCATTGGGGTCGACATTAACCAAGCTTGTATAGCTACGGCATCAACAAGAGCCACGGAAAGACTCAGGAACGGCGCTGTCGAGTTTCGACACGGCGATTTCTTGGAGCAAACGTTTGAAAGCAACTCCTTTGACGTTGTCATTTGTATCGGCGCATCCCACGTGTTTGACAGTGGGGAGATGGCTTATCCAGCCTGTATCGATGCAGTGACACAATTGCTGAAACCGGGTGGTCGAGCGCTTATTGGTGAGAGCTACTGGAAGCGCCCACCCGAGAGCGAGTATGTCGAGTTTATTGGCGAGCCTGTAGGAATCTATCAAGATCACCAAGGTAACGTCTCCGTCGCCGAATCGCTTGGGTTAGACGCAGTATGTGCAGTGGTTTCTAGCGATGAAGAGTGGGACGCGTTTGAGTGGAGCCACTACCGCCAAGCTCATAGGTACGCTGCCGAGAACCCAAACACCCCCGCAGCAACACAACGCCTTGAACGCTCGCGCATGTGGAGAGATGGCTATTTGCGCTGGGGAAGAACCACGATGGGCTTCGGGTTCTATCTCCTCATCAATGGTACCTAAGGGACCAGCCAACGACGCCTATGGGTTGTTAGCAGCCGTTTCACCTTGGCCAACCCAAACTTCAGCTCCCAGGCGAAAGCGCTCTTGGTGGTAACTCACGCTTTCATCTCAATACGGTCTTTAACTTTGAGGTGGTTTCCGTAAAAGTTACGACCGCAATCGGCCCGAAGCAGTCATTCACACAAACGACAGCGCTTTCAGGAACGTTCGTTTAATTCATGGCATCCTTGTAGATCACGCCGCCCTTTACGACCATCAGGATGTGCTCGGGCCTCACACGAGTTATGTCTTCCATGGGATTGCCATCAAGTAGCACCGCGTCCCCCCAAGCCCCTGTTTGAATAACACCGAGCTTATGTGCCTTGTAGGGATTCATCTCTCCTGCCATCTCTACGATCTGCGCCGCGTTAGAGGTCGCCATCTTCAGCGTCTCAATCTCCGTGAAACCAAATTTTGTCACGGGAACCACCATGTTTTCATTGATGCTTGGCATCCCCACTGGACCGAACAAATCCCCTCCAAGGCCTATCAGAACACCCGCCTTCCTGGCGGCGGCGGCTGATTTTTTAGCGCCTACACAAATCTCAAGTGCCTTCTTTTTTTGATCTGCGTTCCAGAAGCCGATCTTCTCCGGCTCGCAGACAGGACCAACAGCTGCAAAAGCCTGAAAGGACCATGCCACACCCTCTTTTGCCATGCGCTTGAAGGTCTTTTCGCCAGACAGAAAACCATGCTCTATGACCTTTACACCACCATCAATAGCTCTGTTTACTCCTGCGTCAGTATAGACGTGGGCCATAGCATAGGTTGTGTAGTCTTCAGCGATCTCAACTGCCGCCTTGATTTCATCTAGGGTGAATTCATTCACCCAAAGTGGGTCGAACTCGGATGACAACCCTCCACCCAGCATGAGTTTGATTTGAGTCGCCCCACCGCGAAGGACCGAGCGAGTCGCCTCAAGCACTTCTGCACGCCCATCCACAACAAAACTCTGTTGTGCTTTTTCCATGTAATCCATGTCATCAGGTGCATCATGAATAAATCCGAAGTCGCCATGGCCGCCTGTTGGGCCGATCCATGGACCGCTGGATAAGTGACGAGGACCAACAATCTTTCCCATTTTCACCAACGCGCCCAGACTTCTTGAATCAGAACCCGCGCCTCTAGTCGTCGTGAAACCTTGCTCCAATTGTTGTTTCATGTCGTATGCAGCGAGAGCACCGTGTGCTGCCGAATCCAACTTCCTCCAACCGGGCGGGCCATCGTGCAACATGAAGTGCGTATGCAGGTCGATAAAGCCTGGCATAAGATACATTCCTTCACCATCGACCACTTGAGCGCCTGGTGCCACAATATCAGTGGCGGAGATCTTCTCGAATACTTCATCCTCGATAAGAACGTTCATTCCCGGCTCGAACTCGTCCGAGGTGCCATCCCAAAGGTTTACATTTGTAATGAGCAACGTGTCTGCCAGCACGAATTCGGCTAAGGACAACAACGCAGCAAAGGCACAAAATCGAGCAGCTCCGTACGAAAATTTCATAATCAATCCATCCCAGGAAACTATTATTAAGGTTGTAAGGCTAAGCGCCTGTTATGAAAAGTAACAGCGCGTAGATGGCCTTGCAATGCAGGTCAATGTCGCAAGAATTACTAAACACTAACTGTTGTAGATCACAGGCATCTGGCCCACCCACCGCTCCCAAACCGCGTCGTCATCAATGAGAGTCGCCATGAAATCGGCTACGTTGATTCTACTAGTCTCGCCTGCATTGAAAATAGCGCTTCTAGTTGGGGATGCATGCAGGGTAACGTCACTGGGTTCAGACTCGTCGATCAATGCGTCGGGGCGAACAACGACCCAAGATATCGTATCGTCATTCCGGCCAATTCGAGTCCTGAGATGTTCTGCCGCGTCCTCATTGTCGGCATGCGGGGGAAGAAGTAGCCGCAAGAGGCTTATCACGCATTTGTGGCCAGTCGACAGTTGCTCGACTAGGTCTCGATTACTGTTCCCCGCTGTATTCATCAATACAAACTTTACAGTTCTCTCGGGCTTGTTCTTTTGCACGGCGCTGCAGAGTCGTCTGGTGGTGTCCGTAACAAGCTGTCGAGGGGGCAGAAACATTCCCTTGAAGCTCAGGTTGTGGCCGAGGCAGGATGCTATCGCGTCACAGCCCCTGACGTACTCCGCCATTACTTGATCTGAAATATGCCATACGCTCGCTTCAATAATGGTCAGGCGATCGTTAGTCGCTAGCGTCTCTGGCATTGCCCCCCTCTCTCTCACGATTGCTCTTACGTGTTCCCCGCGCCCGAGCAGCTGCTCAACCAACAGACGTCCCGTGGCACCGCTAGCGCCAATCACCAATGTCGTCATTCTTCTAACCTTCAGTATGCGTACGGACGACCCGCCGTACCAATGTGCAAATCTCAGGTAATCGTAAAGTGTCAGAGGAAAAGTGGATATTCAACCGATCGCTTCTGAAGGTCAGTTGATCGCATCGACGCTAAGCAGCCCGCGAAGCTAGTTTGAGTGACTAGGCTTCCTCACCAATTGTAAGTTTGATCGCATTGATAGCAGCCTGAGCAGCTGCGCTCTGATCGAAAGCTAGAGCATTGCCCGTCACTAGCGCGATACTAGTCCACTCGCGGAGCAATAGAGCGAGCTGAGCATTGTCCAAAACTTTCTCAACTACCCCGCGATCAACAGGACCAGCATCTTTAGATGGGGCGCATGGGTACAGATATCGCTCACTTCCGCCATCTTCAATGTAGCAGCTTTGCCAGTATCGATCTTGAAGGTCTATGGGTAGCAGTTGGCGCACAAATGAGCGGTATGCTGGGGGGGTCTCTAGAGCGAAGGTTGCACGATCATGGATAGCCTGATATTGCTCAAAAGACTCGATGATCCGCCGGTCACTAGGTAATCCCGCGCGCCGAAGCTCGTCATAGGTCGTCCGGCGGATGTTTGGACGCTGCCATTGCGAAGCATGCATGAGGTCGACGACAACGGGCCAACAGTCATCTTCGCAGCCAACTTGGTTTTCTATGAGTGAAAGTACACGGCGTGCTGCGGCTCCTCCGACGAGCAGCCCATCGCCAACTGTGCGTGTGCGCTTAGAATTCTGCTCAATCTCCGAACTTAGCTCAACCAGAAGGCGGTGCTCGTGCTCTTTAGCGCTTCGCGCTTCGTTCCAGTTCGACACCTGAATACCGATGAAGACGCCAACAACGACAATAAAAAAAATCGATAGATATCGCAGTCCAGTTCTGTTCTTGCAAGAGCTGTGTCACGCGTCTAAGCAACATGTTACGTCTTCAAACCCCATGACTACAAAACTGTGGCTTTAGGCTACGCTGCCCACAGGAACAAAAGATTCTTTTACGACTCAATGCGGAACCACGTTTCCAGTTGGGGTTGGTGCATAGGCCTCCAATTCAATTTCGATAAGAAATTCGGGCAACGCCAGCCCCTTCACCTCTAACCAGCTACCGGTGGGAAATTCACTCTCATAAAGCTCCGCACGGAATTCACCCGAGACCTCGACGAATTTAGCCATATCAGTCGTAAAGACGTTCTCAACAACAACGTGCTCAAAGGTCAATCCGTAGTGCGCAAGAATCACTTCGAGATCCCCATAGACGTTCTTCATTTGCTCCGCCATATCCCCTAGCGCAGTGGGGTTGCCCTGGGAGTCCATACTCACGGCACCCGACACTTTTACCTCATGTCCAATCCGCACTGCGTGCGTGTAGCCGTAAGCCTTCTCAACCTCTGGACGAAGCATAAAGTACTCGGGCTCCGCCGCGAGAACCGGCGCGCCCAGCAAAAACGCAAACAAAAGCATTAATGTGCGTCGTATGACTGAACGAAAATCCATCAGCCCTTCTGTTTCCTGCAGTCCAGTTGTGAATCGCAGCCCGTTCGCTCTCATACATCGCTCTCCATATTGATGAAACACCGCCTCGTAACTTCAGCTGTAGATTAGCGCAAAGCCGTAGCCAGCATTAGGCGTCGCTGGCGCAGACCAAAAGTATACAAGCGCAGACAGGCCCAACCATACTGTGAACATCAGCGGGTAAGGCCAACGGTGTAGGCAGAATCGTGCGGCCAGTAAAGTCGTCACTGCTGTGCCAGCTAAGGCGATCAAAACGGGTATTGCCGCTAAAGTCCCAGCTCCGCTGAGAGACGCCTGAATTGCAATGCTGGCCCACTGTGCTGGCAACAGCGCAAGAAACCAATCGGGCAGCGCGCCTGGGAAAAGCGAGACTATGAGCAAAACCGATGCCTCGCCTGCAACAACGAACAAGGCCATCAACCATCCTCGCTGAGAGAGCGTTATCGCAAACAGAGCCCCTCGAGCAGAGAAACTTACGGTGGCGATCACCATAGCCAATACGGTTGAGAAAGGATGCGTGGGTGCGGGCATTCCTAGCAATAATGCAAATACAATCAAGGACGCACCATTCATCAACGCCAAAGAGACCGCGAGACCAAAGCGCCCCGCCGTCGACGCCGCTATGATGCCAACGCCCATCAGACCTAAGGTCAGTATTGGGCCGCTGCTAATTACCAGAGATGAGGGTGATCCCGAGAGTGTCAGCAACACCAGAATAGGCACTGCGACGCCGAGCACCACCGTGGCGGACCAGGCTGAAGCTGGCCAAGTTAGACGTTTAAGGGGGCGTAATGGAATCATAGCGAAGAGCCTGACCGAAGCCTCACTTGTTGTCGACCTCTACTACGAGTCATTGACAATTAGGCGCCGCCCTCAATCCCGCGGCAAAAGGTCCTGCACCGTAGGCAGCCTGCACTCCCCTGAGCCATAGGCGCCCTTTTCGATGATAGCGTCCACCTCCTTAACAAATGATTCTCGCCAGCTATCCTCTTGATCGCGCCAGAGCCGCCGGTTGCACGGATTTCCAAACTCAAACGCCATGTACGTCTTGGCGGCTGTCCAACCCTCCTCGGAAAGCATCCCAATCTCATACTGAAAATGCTCATTTGCAAAATAGATAAATCGAGCCTCGGTCTCGCTGCGCAACATGGCTAAATCCACCAACTTGACGGAATCCGGGTCGTACGTAGCACGGTAATGCGCTTGCGAGAGTGCCTCCGGCGAATAAATGCTTGTGGCCAGATCGAGGGCCATAGCTGAGCGCTGTTGAAAGATGTCTGCCATAGCCACGTTCTGGCTTTGCTTCAATTCGTACGCGACGAGTACAAGTGATGCAATAACGCCAAGGGCTGCCCCCATCTGTGCCATCCATTGATAGCTTGGTCTAAGCATCCCCTACACTCCTCACAATCGATGAACCCATGAGCCTACACCGTAACGATGAACAGCGCAGCGCCTAAACGCGAAGACAACTATTAGCCCTAAAGGTGCACGAGCTAAGGCCGAGGCTATTGCAGAGCTGGGCAGCCGTATGGAAGCCCTTGAGTCAGGGTTGAGCACGTTGATTGCGGAGCAATGCCCTGCAGGAGTTCAATCTCGAAAACAAAGATCACCTTATCAAGAGTGTTGCTCCGGAATAATGAGCACTCACTAGCCTACTGCGAGAACGAATCGCCGGCGATATGAATCATGCAGCGATTGGCGAGCGCCGCTTTTCTGTGCCGCGATAGAAGTATCGTCTGGTAATGACATTAGCCTTTGAAGTTGTGACTGTGTTGGTGTTGCCTTGACGCCGTTAAACTCCTATTTCAACGTTGCAATAGTGATAGAGCATAACCTCGTGACAACGCTGTGGCTTATGCAGACGCTGTGGCTTATACAGTAGCCGTAAGATCTAAAGAACAGCACTCATAGGTAGTTAGGCAAGTGCAACACCCAAAGCTCGCGCCATACGTCTAAGCGGAGGGCTCGCGTCGCCTCCTACGAAGGGTAACCGAGTTCCCCGCAGCTCTTCACGCTTTCGATACTCCCGACGGAGCGCATCAAAACCTGCGGCGCGTTCTGCGGCCGGCAGCTTGGCAAGGTTTCTGAATAACAGATTGTCCTCAGCGATTGTGTAGCGCTGCTGTATGAGCTCGCGCGCGGCACTGCATCCAGTCTCTTGCACCGGAGCTAGGTCAGCCACAGTATTTTCATCAATCTGGATTGGGGTTTCGACCAACTGCATTTTGCGAAGGTGTTCGTACAGCATCTTTGTCGCATTCCACTTTGCCTCCCAGCTGTATCCAGCGATATGAGCGCTTGCCAGTTTGAGCGATGGCATGGCAAGCAGTGACCAATCACACTCAGGCTCGCCTTCCCATACATCAAGCACGCAGTTGACTGGGCTTTCACTCTGGAGATGCTTTAGCAAGGCTCGATTATCAATGACAGCCCCACGCGCGGCGTTAATCAGCCATTGGCGGTTATCCAGTGCCGCCAAAGCTTCCGCGTCAATCAAGTGGTAGCTCGGCCAAGGCGATTGCTGGTGCAAAGAACAGTGCAAACTGATTACCCGACAATCGAGTATGTCCTGCAGTGACGCCCAATCCACCTCGGCGTCTTCGGCAGCAAGCCACGGGTCATAAACTTTTACGTGCCACCCGAGATCCCCAGCTACCTGCGCCAGCAAGCGGCCCACGTGGCCATGACCCACAATGCCGAGCGCATCGCCCGCTTCCAGGCGCTCCCATGGCTCTTGAAGTTCTGCCAGAGCGGCCAGGACGTATTCCACAACGGAATTCGCGTTGGCGCCCGGCGCCGCAGCGAAGCGAATTCCATTGGCTGCGAGCGCGTCCTGATCGACATGCTCCACACCGGCGGTCGCTGTGCCTACAAACCGCAATTGACTCTTCTGCACTAGCTCTTGAGTCACTGGCGTAATAGAACGCACCCAAAGAGCATCTACTTCCTCAAGATCAGCGGCTGAAATGCTGCGTCCGGGTAGTGTACGAATCTCTAATCCTTCACTTGGCAGAAGATCCAAGCCCACCATGTTCTGGTCCGCAAGAACTCGGATCATCGTAAGTCCTCGACCGCAAACTCCAGCGTGTCCAATGAAACTTTCAAGCCACGGGATGCAGCTAGGGCATCAAACATCCTCTCTGCTCTTCGGGGGAGTCCTTGAGCTACAAAGCCTCGGGCTTGTATTACGACGGCACTCGCGAATCTGCTGGCCGCCTCTGCATCAATGGGCGCGTCGAGGTTATCCATGCTCAAGCTAAACCGAATGCCCGACGATCGCGCAAAGCACCACTCCAACGCTTGCGGCCTTGCTTCAGCGTTTAAAAAGGCCTGCTGGGCCTCGCTACCGCGCCCATCGGGATCGTACCAATATCCGTAGTCGAGTTGCTTCCTGCGAACAGTTCCAGCGATACACCAATGGGCGATCTCATGCAGTGCACTGGACGCAAAATCCTCGCGAAAGTAGATACATGCTGGCGCGCCTGTACTAGAGGGCTCGTAGAGTGGCTCCATGGCGCCGCCTTTCAGGCAGGTATCGTGGCTTACAAGAAAAAGATCATTAAAGATCTCGATTATCTGCTCGGCTTCAAGCGCCTTTGACAATGGTATAGCGGAATTCATCGTTCTGTTCTTCGCTTAACTCAAGCTCATGTCCGAGAAATCGGCAAAACTGGGGAACATCCCGCTGAGTGGTCGGGTCTGTCGCAATAACTAACAGTCGCTGTCCCGGCGATAGCTCGGCTACTGCCTTGTGAAGAAGCATTACCGGCTCAGGACAGTTAAGACCGCGAGCATCCAAGGTAACCATAGTCTCTTCTGCACTCATGGGGGTGGCACCAAAGTGTTCATGACAGCCCTCCCCTTCGCTAGGAGGCGTCGACGTCACTTAACAATCTCTCAGCGTCATCTGCAGGCAGGATATCCCACTGCTCGGAATCTACGTCAAACAAGAGCTGTATTTTGCCGCTGTGCATCTGCTTCAGTAGGCGGGCAACGCGAACATCCATGCTAGTTTCTTCGGCGCCGTAGTCAGTACCGTCCCTACTGGCGTATTCCTCAAGGAGCGCATGAAGTTGCTCCTCGGGGACACGCTCAACAGGAACCTGAACAAAAGCCGCCAAATCAGCTCGCGGGCTTAACGAACTTCAAAGTCATGCGATCACTTTCGCCAACCGCCATACGCGCCTCTTTGTTTTCGTCAGCCGTACGCAGTGATGGAGGCAGCTCCCATACGCCATCTTCGTAGTCACCGCTGTCTTTAGGATTAGCGTTCACCTCAGAGCGAGCATCCAATACAAAACCTACACTTCGCGCCGCGGCAATTATGTAGTCCTCACTCACGTAACCCGTAGCCTTCATGCGCTCCGGATCACGCCCGTCTTTGGCACGATGCTGTACAACGCCAAAAACGCCGCCTTCTTTGAGCGCGTCGTAAGCAACAAGCAGTGTATTCGCCAGAGTATCGCCGCGCATCCAGCTGTGCACGTTTCTAAACGCGAGCACCATGTCCGCAGTCCCCGCAGGGGCGATAACTACCGAATCTGCAGGCCCAAGTGTCGTCACAGTGACATTGCCGTAGGTATCGTTGTCTTCACCCAGCTTCTTCAAGTACGAACCCAAAGATCGTCGAGAATACGCGCCACCATTGGGACTGTTGTGTGCAGCGTAATAGCTACCCTTTTCTTTCAGAAGCGGAGCCAAAACCTCGGTATACCAACCACCACCTGGCGATAGCTCCACGACCGTCATACCCTCTTGAATTCCAAAGAACTCAAGAGTTTCCCGCGGGTGCCGAAATCCATCCCGAGCAGCATTTTTCTCACTGCGCTGCTTTCCATTCAGGGCGGTGTCCCAATCAAGTGCCGCCAACGCCGGTGTTGCGATAAGCAGCGCTGGAGCGAGAACTAAACTAGAGATGAGAGCCGTAAGCTTTTGCACAGATAAACTCCTTTGGTAAATGAAATCACGAGGTAATATACGCGCTGAATCGACCAAAGTGGAGCACCACCCAGTGACGACCCGCGTTTTGATCAGTTTTTTTTGCGACGACCGCCCTGGCGTCATCGAACAGCTGAGTGCTTTGATCTCAGATCACGAAGGCAACTGGCTGGACTCACAGCTGAGTCGCCTTGGGGGGCGGTTTGCCGGCGTCCTGCAAGCACAGATACCTCAGGCGC
Source organism: Congregibacter brevis (assembly GCF_045689245.1). Lineage (GTDB taxonomy): Bacteria > Pseudomonadota > Gammaproteobacteria > Pseudomonadales > Halieaceae > Congregibacter > Congregibacter brevis. The sequence goes on from NZ_CP136865.1 coordinate 2,769,558, forward strand.
AGCACGAGCCTCTAAATAGTGCACTTAACGACTTAAGTGGCGTCGGTATCACAGCCAGTCTCACGGATGCTGGCGACGCTTCAGAAGCCTCTCTGGGGACGCAACGCCTAACACTTATGGGCCCCGATCGTCCGGGAATCGTACGAGAGTTAACTCGTGCACTACGCAGTGCAGGCTTTAACGTTCGCTCGATGAAAACAGCCGTTGAAACCGCGCCCATGAGTGGTGAGCCGCTCTTTCGTGCAGAAGCGAGCATAGAACTCCATGAGGGTAGCCGCCTGGACGAGCTTGAATGGAAACTTGATGCCATGGCAGAAACGATGACTCTGGAAATCGATCTGATCCCGGACTAACGTCGCCGGCGAAGTAATCCCAGCAAAACGGCTACGAGCGCAGCGACCCCAATAAGCAACAACATCGCCAACAGCAGCACGAGCAACTGCGCGACGAGGCTGTTCACGCCTAAACCAAGCTGCGTCGAGGCGGCCCATAACAAAACTCCCAGCGCCGCTACACCCAAAAAGGTGGTCCTCGCTAAGGAACGCCGCCAAAACGGAAACTTCACGATTTCTGTGGAAACTCTGCAGGCAATACAGGCGTAGGCGAAGTTACATCGCCGTTTTGCGCCCGGTTGCGCAGAAAGTGATCCATTAAAACCAGCGCCAGCATCGCCTCAACAATAGGTGTCGCACGAATACCAACACAAGGATCATGACGCCCCGTGGTGACCACCTCGATGGGCTCTCCTGCATGATTGATGCTAGCGCCGGGCTGTCGAATACTCGAGGTAGGCTTTAGAGCCATGCTTACGGTGATGTCCTGACCACTGCTGATACCACCAAGAACGCCCCCCGCGTTATTGCTCAAAAAGCCCTCGGGGGTCATTAGATCGCGATGCTCGCTGCCACGCTGTTCGACGCTGTCGAAACCCGCACCGATCTCTACGGCTTTCACCGCATTGATACTCATCATGGCGGACGCAATGTCAGCATCCAAGCGATCAAATATCGGCTCCCCCAGTCCCGGGGGCACGCCTTCCGCAACTACGTTGATTCGAGCGCCGATTGAATCCCCGCTCTTATTCAGCGCCGCCATATAGGTTTCCATTTCAGGAATCTTGGCCGGGTCAGGGCAGAAGAATGGATTTGTTTCGACAACGCTCCAGTCGAGCACTTCAGCCGCAATCGGTCCAAGCTGCTGAAGATATCCGCGAATACGGATCCCCTGCCCTGCAAGGAACTTCTTGGCGATTGCACCAGCGGCTACCCGCATCGCAGTCTCGCGCGCCGAAGAGCGACCGCCACCGCGATAGTCCCGAAAACCAAACTTGTGCATATAACTGTAGTCGGCGTGGGCTGGACGAATACGATCCGCAATGTCCGCGTAATCGCGACTGCGCTGATCCTGATTCTCGATCAGTAGCCCTATAGGCGTTCCCGTGGTGACGCCTTCGAAGACCCCCGACAAAATGCGCACTTCGTCGGACTCTCGTCGCTGCGTGGTAAAGCGAGAGGTGCCGGGTTTACGTCGATCAAGATCCGGCTGCATGTCAGCGCTGTCAAGGGGAAGCCCCGGCGGACAACCGTCTACGATCGCGCCCAGAGCAGGGCCATGGCTTTCGCCAAAGGTCGTCACGGTAAACAGCGTGCCGAAGGTGTTGCCTGCCATAATACTTCCGAGAATTTTGCAAAAACGCGATTATACGCGTTGTTTGGCGCTCTGCAGAGCACCAACAACTACCGATATGAGTGCAGAAGTCGGCTCTATCTGGCCAGAGCTTGAACTATCTCTGGCAGCTCTTCTGCCCGAGCCAAAAGCACCCCATGGCCGCCTTCACTGAACTCGATCCAAGTTAAGGATAGTCCGGAGAGCTCCGCGTCTAGGGCCTCCCAGGAGTTACCTACCTCGAGAAACAAAAGTCCCCCTGGTGTCAGATACTCACCTGCGTCCTGAAGAATCCTTCGGGCCATATCGAGGCCATCGTCGCCAGATCCAAGGCCTTGTGGCGGTTCCGCCAGGAATTCTGCGGGCATTGACGCTAGATCCGCCGAATCCACGTAGGGTGGGTTCGTCAAAATGATATCGAAGCGTTGCCCTGCAAGCTCGTCCATAAGGTCTGATTTCACAGCAGTGACTCGGCCAGTTAGTTCGTGAATATCAATATTCTCTCTCGCTAAGGACAGCGCGTCGGCATCAATGTCTGCGATAACAACTTTCAGATCTTCCTGATAGGCGGCCGCAGCGATACCGATGCAACCGCCTCCGCAGCACAGGTCCAGCAAAGATGTCGGCGCTTCGCCTGTCCACCAGGGCGAGTATCCATTGCGGATAACTTCCGCAATGGGTGATCGGGGAACCAAGGCACGCTCGTCGCACTTAAACTCCAGACCGGCAAACCACGCCCGGCCAGTTAAATAAGGTAGTGGACGACGATGAATGATACGAGCATGCAACCAATCAAGGACCCTTTCCCACTCATCGTCCGCTACGGACAAAGCGAGTACTTCATCACCCGATTCCAGAGGCTGCCCCACCGCGCTTAACAGTAAGAACACGGCTTCATCCCAAGCGCTGTCGCTGCCGTGACCAAAAAAGATCTCGGCTTTTTGTAGGGCCAAATACGTTTGATCGAGAGCATCACCTAGCGTCACCGGCGCCCGCTCACTCAAACCATAGTCACCAAAAAACGTCGCGTTGCTGCGTCCTGAGGAGGTTGCTACCATCTTTGTTCTCCTTCAAATCTGAGTAACGCAAGACATGGAATCCCATTGGGCGGGCATTATCGCAGGCATCGGTGAGGATCTGGATCGCCCGGGTCTAAAAGACACACCAAAGCGCGCCGCGAAAGCTTTTGAATTTTTGACCAGAGGCTATCATCAAAACGTTAAAGACGTTGTTAATGACGCGCTATTCCCCTCCGACAGCAACGAAATGGTCGTCGTTCAGAATATCGAGATGTATTCCATGTGCGAGCATCACATGCTGCCATTTATCGGTAAGTGCCATGTGGCATACATACCCACCGGCAAAGTGATTGGCCTTTCCAAGATAGCTAGGCTTGTAGACATGTACGCACGGCGTCTACAAATTCAGGAATCACTGACATCGCAGATCGCCGAAACCATCCTGGATGTCACCGACGCAGAGGGCGTAGGTGTCATCGTGGAAGCACAGCATATGTGCATGATGATGCGCGGTGTTGAGAAGCAAAACTCCCAGATGAAAACGTCTGCAATGCTGGGAAGCTTTCGTGAAGACCAAAAAACTCGAGACGAGTTTCTGTCGCTTTTACAGCTCCCGTAATAGATGCCTGCTTCGATAGAATAGGGAGACAGCTTGGGCTTGAAGTGGCGACTTGAGCCTAAGGAGACAGCTTAATCGTCTCTACGTGCAGATACTGCCGATCGCTACTGCGTGCAGAACCATAGACCAGCATTCGATAACTGTCCCCACTCTGTTCAAGGGTATAAACGCGATAGCGCTGTGAAACTTCCGTGCCATAGAGCAGGCGTTGCTGAAAAATCCTGTTAGCCCACTGAACGCTGCTTCCACAAGCGCGAGCCTCGCAGCTAAAAGTTTGGGTCACGCCTTCTTGGCTCGCGACACGCTCATCCAGCTCCTGCACCATCTCAGAAGAGGTGTAACCGTCCAGCACACGCCAGGTATAACTAGCGCGATCACCGGTAACGCGATCACTTCGCCTCGGCGACCAGACACCCCGTATCTTCTCGATCGCGCCTAAGGGTACGAGATAGTCCCGGACCCTCTCGCCCGACTGGGCATCGATTTCTTCAAGATGAGGATAATCACTCAGACCCGCAAAATAGTCTGTGAAGGGATCATTGTCGGCGGATAGCAGCTGAGCGCTGAAACCACAGAGAGCGGTGAGGACGACTGTTGTTTGAAGAAAACGCATAGTCAAACTATAACGCCAATTGCCCCACAAAACGCAGAGCAACTGGCAATGCGCAGATTATCCGTTGCTCAACTGCAAAAGCAGCTTATTCAAACGCTCGACATAAGCCGCTGGATCGTCCAGTTGACCACCCTCTGCAAGGTTCGCCTGATCAAAGATAATCTTGGCCAAATCTGCAAAGCGATCTTCATCGGTTTCAGCATCCAGTCGATTAATCAGCGGATGTGTTGGATTGATCTCAAGAATCGGCTTTGATTCAGGAACAGCTTGCCCCGCTGCCTCCATGATGCGCCGCATCTGTGCGCCCATATCCTGCTCACCTACCACCAAACAGGCCGGTGAGTTAGTGAGACGTGTGGTTACGCGAACCTCCTCCACGGCGTCTGCAATCACTGTCTTCAAGCGCTCGACCAGGCCTTCGCTGTCTTTCTCCGCTTCCTCTCGTGCCTTTTTCTCTTCATCGTTCTCATCTTCGAGGTCAAGGCGACCGCGAGCCACGTCTTGCAGCTGCTTGCCGTCAAACTCCTGAAGGTGATTCATCAGCCAGTCATCGACACGATCTGACAGTAAAAGAACCTCGATGCCGCGCTTTCGAAATACCTCAAGCTGAGGGCTGCGCTTTGCGGTGTTGAAGTTCTCGGCGACCACATAAAAGATCTTGTCCTGGCCGTCCTGCATACGCTCAACGTAGTCTTTGAGCGACTGATCCTGCACTTCGTTATCCGTGTGAGTACTACTAAAACGCAACAGCTCGGCAATCTTGTCTTTGTTGCCCATGTCTTCCGCTGGGCCTTCTTTCAGAACCTGTCCAAACTCCTTCCAGAAAGTCGCGTACTTCTCTGCGTCATTCTTGGCCATCTTGGACAGCATATCCAGCACGCGCTTACTCAGCGCGCTACGCAGGGCATCAACGGTCTTGTCTTGCTGGAGAATCTCGCGAGAAACGTTCAGAGATAGATCGTTGGAGTCGAGTACGCCTTTTACGAAGCGCAGATACATAGGCAAGAACTGCTCTGCATCATCCATAATGAAAGTGCGCTGTACGTAGAGCTTAACGCCAAGATTCGCATCACGATTCCACATATCAAAGGGTGCGCGGGCCGGGATGTATAGCAAACTGGTGTACTCCAGCTTGCCCTCTACCCGGTTGTGGCTCCAACTCAAGGGATCTTCAAAGTCGTGAGAGACGTGCTTGTAGAACTCGCCGTACTCTTCATCCGTAACTTCACTACGGCTTCGCGTCCAAAGCGCCGTGGCTTCGTTGACCGACTTGTATTCTGGCTCCGCGGGCTCCGCGTTCTCTTCTTCGGCGGTTTCTGCAGCGGGCGGCGGAGTCTCTTTCATCAAGACCGGCACCGAGATGTGGTCTGAGTACTTCTTGATTACGCTTCGTACCCGCCAATCATCCGCAAAATCTTTACTGTCTTCGCGCAAGAACAGAGTGATGCTTGTTCCGCGCTCGGCCTTATCTTGGGCCTCGATGGTGAACTCTGCTTCGCCCCGAGACTCCCAAAGCACACCTTCACTGGCGGGAACACCGGCTTTACGAGTATGCACCGCAACGCGGTCAGCAACGATAAAAGACGAGTAAAACCCAACGCCAAACTGTCCGATTAACTGAGAGTCCTTCTGCTGGTCTCCAGACAACTGTTCAAGAAAAGCCGCGGTGCCGGACTTGGCGATAGTCCCCAGGTTGTCGATAACTTCGTCGCGGCTCATGCCGATACCGTTATCGCTGATAGTCACAGTGCCCGCGTCTGTATCGACGTCAACTCGTACCGCGTATTCACCGTCGCCTTCCAGTAGCGCATCGTCAGATAAGGCAGCAAATCGAAGCTTGTCGACAGCGTCCGAAGCGTTAGAGATCAGCTCCCGAAGAAAAATCTCCTTGTTGGAGTACAGAGAGTGAATCATTAGCTGTAACAGCTGACGAGCTTCTGTCTGGAACCCTAGGGTTTCTTTATTCATATCTGCAGTCATGGTGTCCTCTGAGTACTTAGGGTGACGTAGGTATGGGCACTGATATGGGGGCCTAGGCGCTAAATTCAAGCCTAAAACTATCCAGAGGGCATAAAAAAACCCGCCTATAAAGACGGGTTCTTAGCGTACCAGTTGGAGCATTACCAACCGGTGATTTCAGCGAGTCCTGACCCAATGTCGGCTAGAGATCGCACAGTCTTCACGCCGGCGTCTTCCAGAGCGGCAAACTTCTCATCAGCGGTGCCTTTACCACCGGAGATGATGGCTCCAGCGTGGCCCATACGTTTGCCCTTAGGCGCAGTAACACCAGCAATGTAAGACACAACAGGCTTTGATACGTTCGCTTTGATGTAGGCCGCAGCCTCTTCTTCCGCAGTTCCGCCGATCTCACCGATCATAACGATCGCCTCAGTTGCAGGGTCTGCTTCAAACATCGCGAGGATATCAATGAAGTTAGAACCAGGAATCGGGTCACCACCGATTCCCACACAGGTTGACTGACCAAAGCCTGCATCGGAGGTCTGTTTTACAGCCTCATAAGTGAGTGTGCCCGAACGGGACACGATGCCGACTTTGCCCGGAAGGTGAATGTGCCCAGGCATGATGCCGATTTTGCATTCGCCGGGAGTGATGACGCCCGGACAGTTTGGTCCAACGAGCCGAACACCCAGTTCATCGCACTTCACTTTCGCTTCAAGCATATCCAGCGTGGGAATACCTTCCGTGATGCATACCACGAGCTTGATACCGCCGTTAGCTGCTTCAAGAATGGAGTCCTTGCAGAATGGTGCAGGCACATAGATTACCGAAGCTTCTGCGCCAGTCGCCTCGACGGCTTCGGCAACGGTGTTAAACACTGGAAGACCCAGGTGCTCCTGGCCGCCTTTACCCGGAGTGACTCCACCGACCATCTTCGTGCCGTATTCAATTGCTTGCTCTGAATGAAAAGTACCCTGCGAGCCGGTAAAGCCCTGGCAGATTACCTTGGTGTCCTTATTAATCAGGATACTCATTAGGAATTGCCTCCTGCTGCTTTGACTGCCTGCTGTGCCGCGTCCGTAAGACTGGTCGCCGCAATGATGTTCAAACCACTGTCTGCCAAGACTTTACGTCCCAACTCAGCGTTGTTTCCCTCGAGACGCACGACAACGGGAACTTCTACCCCGATCTCTTCGACTGCGCCGATAACGCCCTCAGCGATGAGATCGCAGCGAACGATACCGCCAAATATGTTGATCAAAACGGCTTTCACCTTGTCATCCGAGAGGATGATTTTGAACGCCTCAGAAACTCGCTCTTTTGTAGCGCCGCCCCCAACGTCGAGGAAGTTGGCCGGATCACCGCCGTGCAACTTAACGATGTCCATGGTGCCCATAGCAAGACCCGCTCCATTGACCATGCAACCGATGTTGCCGTCCAGAGCGACGTAGTTAAGCTCCCACTGTGCTGCATGGGACTCACGCTCGTCTTCCTGTGAGGGATCATGCATTTCGCGAAGATCACCCTGGCGATAAAGCGCATTGCCATCAACACCAATCTTGGCGTCCAGGCAATGAAGGTTGCCCTCTGTGGTGATTACCAGCGGGTTAATCTCAATAAGGGCGAGATCTTTCTCTTGAAACATCTTCGCAAGGCCCAAAAAGATCTTCACAAACTGCTTAATCTGCTCGCCTTTCAATCCCAGGTTGAAAGCCAGTTCGCGTCCCTGATAAGGCTGTGCACCGGTTAATGGATCGATTACCGCGCGCAGTATTTTCTCGGGCGTCTCTTCAGCGACTTTTTCAATTTCTACGCCGCCCTCAGTCGAAGCCATAAACACGATACGCCGTGAAGCGCGATCAACTACAGCACCCAGATACAGCTCGTCCGCGATATCCGTGCAAGACTCAACGAGTATCTTCGACACGGGCTGGCCGTTGGCGTCCGTTTGATAAGTGACAAGGTTTTTGCCCAACCAGTGGCTGGTGAAATCAGCAATTTCATCCTTCGTCTTGACGAGTTTTACGCCTCCCGCCTTACCACGGCCACCCGCATGTACCTGTGCCTTAACGACCCACATATCGCCGCCGATAAGATCTGCCGCCTCAACTGCGGCCTGAGGAGAGTCAACTGCGTGACCCGTGGAAACCGGCAAGCCATATTCGGCAAAGAGCCGCTTACCTTGGTATTCATGAAGATTCATGTGAAGTCCCGTTAGTGTTCAAGGAAACGATTGCGCACGAGACCCCTTGTCCAGTGCGATTTTACTGATGCCCCGACACAAGCCGGGACATCAAATTCTTAGCGGCGTTTTCGATTCGCTACGTGGATCGCATGTCCATCGACGGCCAACGCAGCCTCGTGAACAGCCTCAGATAAAGTCGGATGACCGAACACCATCAACGCCAAATCCTCTGTGCTCGAACCAAACTCCATGGCGATCAACACTTGCTGAGCAAGGTCTGCGGCTGACGGGCCCACAATGTGGCAACCCAAAATGCGGTCCGTCTCGGCATGAGAGATGATTTTCACCAAACCCTCTGAATCATTCGCAGCCAACGCCCTTCCCGACGCGGCAAAGGGAAAAGTTCCCGCTTTGTAGGGTACGCCGTCTGACTTCAGCTCTTGCTCTGTACGGCCTACCGCAGCGATCTCTGGATGCGTATAGATGATCGACGGAATGCAGTCGTAGTTAACCTGTGCGGGCTTACCAGCGATCCGCTCCGCAACCATCACGCCTTCTTCAGAGCCTTTGTGCGCAAGCATAGGGCCCCGAACGACGTCACCTACCGCAAATACATTGGGTGCTTCCGTAGCACACTGATCATTGACGAAGATGAAGCCCCGCTCATCCATGGTTACGCCAGAGTCGTCTGCCAGCAAATCAACAGTTCTAGGTCGACGCCCAACGGACACGATCAACTTGTCAAAAATCTCCGTGTGCTCTCCCTCGGGAGAATCGTAGCGGACGTGGACTTTGCCGTCTTTGACCGTAGCGTCGGTAACGCGACTGCTCAGACGAATATCCAGAGACTGCTTCTTGAAGATCTTCGCCGCCTCTTTAGCAATCTGGGTATCCATCATGGCGAGGAATTCGTCTAAAGCTTCGAGAAGAATCACTTCGGAACCGAGGCGGCTCCAAACACTTCCCAGCTCAAGGCCGATAACCCCAGCGCCAATCACACCCAAGCGACCGGGAACTTCGGTAAATTCCAGCGCGCCGGTGGAATCGACGATAAATTCATCGTCTACCGGTGCGGGTGGAATCTTCACCGGCTCAGAACCGGCTGCAATGATCACATTGCCAGCTTCAACCGTTGAGACCGTGCCATCAGCGGCGGTCACTTCGACGTTCGCGCCCGCCAAGACTTTGCCGCGTCCTTGAATCACAGACACGCCATTGTGCTTAAACAGCCCCGTCACACCACTGGTCAACTGCTTAACGATCTTGTCCTTTCTACCCAGCATTGCCGGAACATCGATACTCGGGTTTTCCACACCAATGCCGTGTACCGAGAAGGTATCCTTCGCATCATGGAACTTCTGGCTGGAATCAAGAAGAGCCTTTGAAGGAATACAACCCACATTTAGACATGTTCCGCCGAGCGTTGCCGCGCCATTCTCATCGGTCCACTCTTCTACGACTGCGGTGCTTAAGCCTAACTGCGCAGCTCGAATCGCCGCCACGTAACCGGCAGGCCCCGAGCCAATAACTACTACATCAAAACTTTCTGCCATCGTGAAATCTCCGTCTGGCTGAATAAAGGTGTCGTTGGATAATCAGAGTTGCAGCAAAATTCGCGCGGGATCTTCGATGAGATCTTTCACCGCAACGAGATACTGCACGGCTGTCTTGCCGTCGATTAACCGGTGATCATAGGACAGTGCCAGGTACATCATTGGCAGCACGACAACTTCGCCGTCAACGACCATGGGGCGCTCCTGTATCTTGTGCATTCCCAGGATGCCTGTTTGGGGCGGATTGAGTATGGGTGTGCTTAGCAAGGAGCCAAAAACGCCACCATTGGTCACCGTAAACGTACCGCCGGTCATATCATCTATCGTCAGTTTGTTTGCCTTTGCTCGAGTACCCAGGTCGACAATCGCCGCCTCGACATCAGCAAGACTCATAAAGTCCGCATCACGAAGCACAGGCACCACGAGACCACCCTCGGTAGATACCGCAACGCCAATGTCTTGATACCCGTGATACACCACGTCATTGCCATCGATAGATGCATTGACTGCGGGATAACGTTTTAGGGCTTCACAGGCCGCCTTTACAAAAAAGCCCATAAAGCCAAGACGCGTGCCGTTGTGGGTCTTTTCAAACTGATCTTTGTACTTCTTGCGAAGCGCCATTACCGGAGCCATATTGACTTCGTTAAAGGTAGTCAGCATCGCAGTAGAAGTCGTCGCCTCTAACAGCCGCTCCGCAATACGCGCACGCATGCGAGTCATAGGCACACGCTTCTCGATACGTTCACTCGATGGGCCACTAGGCACATCAGCAACAGCGGCGCTGCTCGCAGCGGCGGGTGCAGCCGCAGGCTTATCCTTTAAGTAGGCCGTGACGTCTTCTTTAGTGATACGACCGCCTTTACCCGTACCGGTAATCAGGGATGGGTCGAGTTTGTGCTCTTCAACCATCTGACGAGCAGCCGGACCCATTTCGGAGCTACTATCAGTTGCCGAAGGCGCTGCATCCGCTGACGCAGCTTCCGGCGCACTATCTGCAGCGGGTGAGGCAGCGGGAGACGCAGCCACTGCACCTTCTTCCAGATCCGCGAGCAAGGCTTCACTTTCGATCGTCTCACCAACAGCCACATGAATTTTCTTAATCACTCCATCAGCAGGAGCAACCACCTCCATAACAACCTTGTCGGTCTCAATCTCGACAATAAGTTCGTCTCGCTGAACCGAGTCGCCCTCTTCTTTATGCCAAGCAGCGACCTCACCGTCGGCGACGGATTCAGGGAATGCGGGAGCTTTGATTTGGATAGCCATGAGTTTTCCTTGTAGAGAAGCTGTTAGCCGTTATCGCTATCGAGCGTGAGTGCCTGGTTAATAAAGGCCTCCTGCTGCTCGAGGTGAAGGGCCATGTAGCCCGCGGCAGGTGCCGCCGACGCTTCGCGCCCAGCGTAACCAAGATAGATATTGCTATTAAGCGACGCGAATACGCGACGTAAATGATGCTGACTGGAGTACCAGGCGCCCTGATTCATGGGTTCTTCCTGACACCACAGAGCATCACGCAAATTCGGGTACCCGCTGAGGACCTTCAACATTTCCGCTTCGGGGAATGGATACAACTGCTCCAGGCGAATGAGCGCAATATTGTCTATGCCACGCTCCCTTCGCGCAGCGCGCAGGTCGTAAAAAACTTTACCCGAGCACACAACGACTCGCTCTACTGCTGACTTATCGAGGTCATCAGTTTCATCGAGCACATTATAGAAACGACCGTTCGCCAAATCCTCCAAAGTGGATGTTGCCTCTTTGTGACGAAGGAGGCTCTTTGGCGACATGACCACCAGCGGCTTTCGCAGAGGACGAATGCCTTGACGACGCAGCATATGGAAGACCTGCGCCGGCGTAGTCGGCACGCAAACCTGAATATTGTGCTCTGCACAAAGCTGCATAAACCGTTCAAGACGTGCGGAACTGTGTTCTGGGCCCTGCCCCTCATAACCGTGAGGTAGGAGCATCGTCAGACCACACAGTCTGCTCCACTTATGCTCGCCACTGGTTATGAACTGGTCGATGACCACCTGGGCACCGTTCGCGAAGTCACCAAACTGCGCTTCCCAGATAACCATGCCGGTGGGCGACGTAGTCGCATAGCCGTATTCAAAGGCTAAAACGGCCTCTTCGGAAAGCAGCGAATCGTGAATAACAAAGCCAGCCTGATCTTCACTGACATGCTGCAGGGGTATGTAGTTCGCATCATCGCGTTGGTTATGCAGCACAGCGTGACGGTGAGAGAAAGTACCGCGGCCGACATCCTGCCCTGTCAGCCGAACCGGATATCCCGCTTCTAGTAAAGATGCGTAGGCCAGCGTTTCCGCAAAGCCCCAGTTGAGGGGCAAGGCACCAGCAGCCATCTTACGACGATCCTCCAGAATCTTCGCGACCTGACGCTGTAAAGGAAAATTATCGGGTGACTGATTAGTGTGCTGCGCCAGCGTTTGCAAATGATGCAAATCCATACCGGTGTCACAGTGCAGCGTCCACTCGTGGCCCAGGTACGGCGTCCAATCAACAAACAACTCACTGTTTGGCTGATGAACCAGGCTAGACACCAAGGGCTCGTTCCTATCGAGGGAGCTCCGATAGCCGTCAACCAACGCCTGATCTTCAGCTTCCGTAAGCACTCCGGCATCTATGAGGCGTCGAGCGTAAATATCCCGCGTCGTGGGATGCTTGCGAATCGCCTCATACATCTGGGGTTGAGTTACCGCTGGTTCGTCCGCTTCATTGTGACCGCGGCGGCGGTAGCAAACGAGATCAATAACCACATCACGCTTAAACTCGTTGCGATAATCAATCGCCATTTGCGTGACGAAAAGCACAGCTTCAGGATCGTCGGCATTGACGTGAAAAATCGGCGCCTGAACCATCTTAGCTACATCGGTGCAGTACTCAGTAGAACGAGCGTCCTCTCGCAGGCTGGTAGTGAACCCCACCTGATTATTTAGAACGATATGCACCGTACCGCCGGTCTTGTAGGCACGGGTCTGAGACATCTGAAACGTCTCCATGACTACACCCTGACCAGCAAAGGCTGCGTCACCGTGGAGAACGATAGGCCAAACGGATTGCCCCACAGGATCATTGCGACGATCCTGGCGCGCTCTGACGGAGCCTTCAACTACCGGCGAAACAATCTCAAGGTGCGACGGGTTGAACGCCAGAGCTAAGTGAACCTCGCCTCCGGAGGTCATCATGTTTGATGAAAACCCCTGGTGATACTTCACGTCACCAGAGCTTTCGTAAGTCGCACGCCCCTCGAATTCAGCAAACAACTCGGATGGGTTCTTGCCGAGAATATTCACCAGTACGTTCAGGCGACCACGGTGGGCCATGCCGATAACGATTTCTTTGGCGCCATACCCGCCTATGCGCTGCATCATCTCTGCGAGCATGGGAATGAGGCTCTCACCGCCCTCGAGACCAAAGCGTTTTGTGCCTGGGAACTTGGAGCCGAGAGATTTTTCCAAGCCATCAGCTTTAATCAATCGACGGAGAATCTGGCGCTGCACATCTGGCCCAAAATCGGGAGCAGATCGCACGGACTCCATGCGCGACATAATCCACTGACGCTGCTCTGTGTCCACAATGTGCATGAACTCAGCACCAACAGTGTGGCAGTAAGTGCGCTCCAGAGCATCAATGATGTCTTTGAGCGTGGAACCTGCTCCGCCCATCTTCAGGGTGCCCACCTGGAAACTTGTATCCAGGTCAGCAGCGGAGAGCTCGTGGAAATTGAGTTCCAGATCGGGAATGTGCTCGCGTACTGCCAGCCCCAGGGGGTCAAGCTGGGCCTTCTGGTGGCCCCTTTGGCGATAAGCAGAAATCAGTGCCAACACCTTGACCTGCTTGCGTTCGTGTTTAGTCGCTTGGCTGTCGTGGGCAACGGTCGCTTCTGTGCGTACGCGCATTTTGCTGATGCGGGCAAACCGCTCTCGTACCGCGCTATGCGGCACATCATCAATTAGGGAAGTCTTGGTCTCGACCCGTGGCAGTCGATCAAAGTAGTCCCGCCATTGCTCGGGCACGGCATTGGGATCAATGAGGTAACTTTCATAGAGGTCTTCGACGTAAGTGGCATTGCCACCCGCGATGTGCGAGCTGCGACGAAACAACTCCATAGAGTTTTCTTGCATTCTTCCCCCCAGAAGATCAACGCACGGACGTTAAGACTACGATCGTGCGTGCCGGGGCATATTGTTTCCACGGTCCCCCCGGCCCCGCGGGCGCTCTCCGTGTACGGACAGCGCGGTGGCGCAATTATGCCAGCAAAGCGAGAGGTCTAGAAGGTGTAAAGCCGAGAAATGGGTGGACTTTTCGCTAAAAATCCACCGCAGGGAGCCTAGGCAGCTTGTTTGAGTAACATACTGCGAATATGGCCAATAGCGCGTGTCGGATTAAGGCCCTTGGGGCACACGTTTACGCAGTTCTGAATACCGTGGCAACGGAAAACACTGAAGGGATCATCGAGCTTTGAAAGACGCTCCTCAGTTGCCGTATCTCGGCTGTCAGCGAGGAACCGATAGGACTGCAGCAAGCCCGCTGGGCCGATGAAGCGGTCGGGGTTCCACCAGAAAGAGGGACAGCTAGTCGAGCAGCACGCACAGAGAATGCATTCGTACAAGCCGTCGAGCTTGGCACGGTCTTCGGGTGACTGAAGTCTTTCAATGGCGGGCGCCGGGGTATCGTTCTGCAAATAAGGCTGCACTTTTTCGTACTGGGTGTAGAACATGCTCATGTCCACAACCAGATCGCGAATAACCGGTAGCCCGGGTAAGGGTCTAATCACCAGCTTGTTGTTCTTCACGGTCTCAGACAGCGGCGTAATGCATGCCAATCCGTTCTTACCGTTCATGTTCAGGCCATCTGACCCACAGACACCCTCCCGACAAGAGCGCCGGTAGGTCACAGAGGTGTCTTGCTGCGCCTTGATATCTTCAAGCACATCAAGAACCATTACATCTTTGCCGCCGGTATCGACTTCAAAAGTCTGCATGGACGGCTCGGCGTCCTGCTCCGGGTTGTAGCGATATACACTGACCTGCAACATGCAAAAAACTCCGTTTCGTTCGTTCCCCTAAGGGATCAATAACTGCGAGCCATCGGCTCCATCACGTCCATAATCTTGGGCGCGAAGTTCACATCGCGCTTGCCCACACTCTTGTCCTTGGGGAAGTACAAGGAGTGGCACAACCAGTTCTCATCATCACGCTCCTGATAGTCATCACGGGCATGGGCTCCGCGGCTTTCAGTCCGTGCTTCAGCGGGTACGGCCGTAGCCTCCGCCACTTCAAAGAGGTTCTGCAACTCAAGGGCTTCGATACGTGCGGTGTTGAACGCCTGAGTTTTGTCGGCAACACCGACGCTTTCAATTCTTGGACGCAGCTCTTCAAGAAGCTTAATGCCGTCGCGCATGAAGTCGCCTTTACGGAACACGCCGAAATGATTCTGCATGACCCCCTGAAGCTCTTTACGCAGCCCAGCCACGCTCTCTCCAACGGGAGCCTCATCGAGCTTGGTCAAACGCTGATTTGCTTCTTCAATATCTGTGGGCAATGCGTCACGAGCTTCGATACCAGAGCGCAGAGATTCTTCAATAAACAGGCCTGCTGCTCGGCCAAAGACCACCAGATCAAGCAGCGAGTTACCGCCGAGACGGTTAGCACCGTGGACAGATACGCAGGCAGCCTCACCACAGGCGTAAAGCCCGGGAATCACGTGATCCTGACCCTGGGCGTCAATGGTCAGGGCCTGACCGTTCACATTGGTGGGTATTCCACCCATCATGTAATGGCAAGTCGGCACCACGGGAATAGGTTCTTTTACTGGATCCGCATGGGCGAAAGTTCGCGACAACTCGAGAATACCGGGCAAACGGCTCTCCAGAACTTCTTCGCCAAGATGATCGAGCTTGAGGAACACGTGATCCGCGTCGGGTCCACAGCCGCGGCCCTCGAGAATCTCAAGAACCATCGAACGGGCAACAACATCGCGTCCGGCCAGGTCTTTAGCGTTCGGAGCGTAGCGTTCCATGAAACGCTCGCCATCTTTATTCACTAGATAGCCACCTTCCCCACGACAACCCTCCGTGACCAGCGTGCCCGCACCGTAGATACCTGTGGGGTGAAACTGCCACATCTCCATGTCCTGCATGGGGAAGCCGGCTCGCAGAGCCATGCCGATACCATCGCCAGTGTTGATGTGGGCGTTGGTGGTAGATGCGTAGATGCGCCCTGCTCCACCCGTGGCGAATACCGTCGCCTTGGATTTCACATACACGACTTCGCCGGTCTCAATACAGATAGCGATCACGCCGACGACAACCCCGTCCTGATTTTTCACCAGATCGGTAGCGAACCACTCATTAAAAAATACGGTCTTGTTCTTTACGTTGTTCTGATAGAGCGTGTGTAAGAGCGCGTGGCCAGTACGATCAGCCGCCGCACAAGTTCGTGCAGCCTGACCGCCCTTACCAAAATCTTTTGACTGTCCACCGAAAGGTCGCTGGTAAATACGTCCGTCCTCGGTTCGAGAAAACGGCAAGCCCATGTGCTCAAGCTCGTAGATGGCTTCGGGGCCCACTGATGTCATGTACTCAATGGCATCCTGGTCACCGATGTAATCAGAGCCTTTGACGGTGTCGTACATGTGCCACCGCCAATCGTCCTGCGGATCGGAGCTGGCTATCGCGCAAGTGATGCCGCCTTGGGCAGACACTGTGTGCGAACGTGTAGGAAACACCTTGCTGATTACCGCAGTCTTATAGCCAGACTGGGCTAGTTGCAACGCAGCGCGCATACCCGCACCGCCGCCGCCGACAATCACACCATCAAAAGAAATTGTGCGCATTCGTTCTTATGCTCCTATTACAGGAATCTTAACCAAACTCAGGCCCAGACTATCTGGATGCCCCAAATCACAAAAATAACCAGCGACAGCGATGTAAGAAGCTGAAGGCCAATTCTTAGCACGTTGCCCCGGGAGCCCATGAGACGCTCTGTGAGGTAATCCGTGAACACACCCCACATCCCAATCCAGGCATGTGCTGCTAGCGACAGAATCGCCAGCATGGTGAAAATTTTCATCCAAGTCTGAGCAAACAACTCGGTCCACTCAAGGTAAGCCACGCCCGTAGCGAACTTGACGCCTACGAACACGAAAAACGCCAGAAGGATAACGGCTGTTACGCGCTGCACCAACCAATCGGACAAACCTGATCGTGAAAGACTCGTGACCGCAGTTACCATAATGCTACCCCTACCAAAACCGCGCTAACGGCGGTACATACAAACACCAAACGAGCGCCCAGCACACCGCCATGCATCGTTTCTCCAATGCCGAAATCCATGATCAGGTGTTTAACGCCTGCAAAGCTGTGATAAAGCAAAGCCGTAGCAATACCCCAGAGCACGAACTTCACCAACGGGCTCCCAAATAGCTCACCCAGACTCGCAAAGCCCTCAGGGCCAGAAAGGCTGAGGTCAAGCGCCCAAAGGAGAAGAAAAGAAGCCACGACCATAATCACGCCGGAAACCCGGTGCAAAATCGATGCGTAAGCAGTGATAGGAAGTCGGATAGTACCGATATCGAGGTTAACCGGACGATTGTCTTTCACAGACGGACAGCTCCTGACTCTGGAATGGCCCTAAAGTACCACTTGGCCGCGCTGAAAGCGCCGTGACCCCGTGAATACTCGCTTCGTACCAGAGCCCGAAAGAGTGTTCATTCAGCCCCGATACCCTAGAAAACGGCGCGAGTATAGAGATTCACCAAGTCCATTACAATTGACTCTGATCAAAGCACTGGATGTTATTGGGCAAGCCATAGCGCAAGAACGTCCTCTGTGAATTGACAAACGTTTGCCACTGTCTATAGTTGGCGGCCCACTGAAAACACGCGGGTTTTCCCATGAGTCAAAAGAAAGCAACCCTTACCATCGATGGCATTGAGGGCTCCGTAGATCTGCCTGTTTATTCAGGATCTATAGGGCCGGATGTCGTAGACGTAGGGGGCCTCACGAGCAAAGGGATGTTCACCTATGATCCCGGCTTTGTATCTACCGCGGCCTGTGAATCCGAAATAACCTATATCGACGGTGGTAAGGGGATCCTCCTCCATCGTGGCTACCCCATTGATCAGCTAGCGGCAGAGTCTGATTATTTAGAAACCTGCTACCTGCTGCTTTACGGCGAGCTTCCAAGTGCCGAGCAGAAAGAAAAGTTTGTAAGCACTGTCCATAACCACACCATGGTTCATGAGCAGATCAGGACGTTTTTTAACGGCTTTCGCCGCGACGCCCACCCGATGGCCATCATGTGCGGGGTAGTTGGCGCACTATCTGCCTTCTACCATGACTCCCTGGACATCTCGGACGAGCACCACCGACAGGTAGCGGCGTTCAGACTTATCGCGAAAATGCCCACCCTGGCAGCAATGAGCTACAAATTTTCCATCGGCCAGCCCTTCATGTACCCGGATAACAGTCTGGGCTACGCAGAGAACTTCCTGCACATGATGTTCGGTACACCCTGCGCTCCAAGCAATGTGTCGCCCGTCCTGGCGAAAGCTATGGATCGAGTATTCCTTTTGCATGCAGACCACGAACAGAACGCTTCGACCTCTACCGTTCGATTGGCCGGCTCTTCAGGAGCGAATCCTTTCGCCTGTATTGCAGCAGGTATCGCAGCGCTGTGGGGACCGTCTCACGGTGGCGCGAACGAAGCCGTGTTGAACATGCTGGAAGAAATCGGCGATGTTTCACGCATCGATGAGTACGTCGCTCGCGCCAAAGACAAAGAAGACCCCTTCCGTCTCATGGGCTTTGGCCATCGTGTGTACAAGAACTTTGACCCGCGCGCAAAGGTGATGAAGCAAGCCGCCGACGAAGTGTTAGCAGAGCTGGGCATTGAGAATGACCCACTTCTCGCTATTGCCAAGCGTCTGGAAGAAATCGCCCTGGAAGACGAGTACTTCATTGAGAAGAAGCTCTACCCCAACGTGGACTTCTATTCCGGCATCATCCTCAAAGCCATCGGCATCCCAACAAGTATGTTCACCGTGATCTTTGCGGTAGGAAGAACCGTCGGCTGGATTGCGCACTGGAACGAAATGATTTCTGGTAGCTACCGCATCGGCAGACCCCGTCAGCTCTATACGGGCCACGCACAGCGTGACTTCGTGGGTATCGACGACCGCAGCTAGCTCGACTTCGGTTCAGCTCTCCCTGCGCGAAGGACAGCGAGTCCCGCGCAGGGTGCTTAAGCTGCTCTAAAACGATAGAATTACGACTTGTTGCTAGGGAGCGTCTTGGTCGCTTCGCAACGCCCGAATGCTAAACACGATCACTTAATAAGCAGAGGCACCTATGCCCGAAACGTCGGCATCTACAGACTCAAAAGAGGTCTACCTGACCGGCACCGGTCTATACACGCCTCCAAGCTCCATCAGTAACGAAGAGCTTGTTGAGAGCTTCAACCAGTTTGTCGACCTTTATAACGCCGAGAACGCAGAAGCTATTGCTGAGGGCGACATGCCAGCGCTCTCCCATTCTTCTGCTGAATTCATCGAAAAGGCCTCAGGTATTCGGTCCCGTTATGTCATCAACAAAGACGGCATACTCGATCCCCATCGCATGACGCCCAACATCAAAGATCGCGCCAACGATGAGCCATCCGTAATGTGCGAAATGGCGATCACCGCGTCTAAGCAGGCGTTGGAAGCTGCTGGACTACAGGCCTCCGATTTGGATGCAGTAATTTGTGCGGCTTCTAATATGCAGCGCGCCTACCCTGCCATGGCTGTTGAGATTCAATCTGCTCTGGGCTGCAGCGGCTACGCTTTTGATATGAACGTGGCTTGCTCTTCAGCAACATTTGGACTGCAACAAGCCCGGGATGCCATACGAAGCGGTAGCGCCCGGCACGTGCTGGTTGTCAATCCGGAGATCTGCACCGGGCACCTGAATTTTAGAGATCGCGACTCGCACTTCATTTTTGGCGATGTTTGCACAGCGATGATCATCAGCGACGAACCCAGCAGCTCGGGGGATAACTTTAAGGTACTGGATAGTCGGCTGCAGACCATGTTCTCCAACAATATCCGCAACAATTTTGGCTTTCTCAATCGCGGCGACGACGAGGGCGTAGGAAAAGCCGACAAGCTATTCGTTCAAGAAGGGCGCAAGGTCTTCAAGGAAGTTTGCCCGGCGGTAGCAACTCAGATTAATGAGCAGTTGGCCAGCCTGAATATCGAGCCAACAGACCTGAAGCGTTTGTGGCTACATCAGGCCAACTTGAACATGAACGTACTGATCGCAAAACGGGTGCTTGGTCGAGATGCCAATACTGAAGAGGCTCCGGTGATACTCGACGAGTATGCAAATACAAGCTCAGCGGGATCCGTCATCGCTTTCCACAAACACCATGGTGATTTTGAAGTCGGCGAGCGCGGAGTGCTCTGTTCCTTTGGCGCAGGCTACAGCATAGGCAGCGTAATCCTCGAGCGCTGCTGAGTCCTGCCTTCTGCGTCGCTAGGCCGGGCTGGCTTCGACTAGCTATTCTGGCCTCAATTACTCAAGCGCTTTCTGCAATATCCCCTGCACCACCTCCCGAAGCCGCAGACACTGCTCGGCGGTGCCTACGCTAACCCTGAGGTAGTCTTCGATACGCGGCTTGTCCCAACGACGTACGATAACGCCCTCCGCTCGCAGCGCATCAAAAATGGCCTTGCCGGACACCGTTTCGTGTCTAATGAAGAGGAAGTTCGCAGCAGAAGGAAGCACTTCGAATCCCATCGTTTTCAACGATTGGGATAAATCGTCCCTTGTAGCCACAACGCGAGCACAACACTGCTCAAAGTACTCCCGATCGCGGTATGCCTCCGCTGCGGCGCGTTGGGCAGCGACCCCTATGGGGTAGGAGTTAAAGCTGTCTTTGATTCGCACGAGCCCCTCAATAAGCTCGGGATTACCAAACGCCAGGCCTATGCGCAGTCCAGCCAAGGCCCGGGACTTTGACAAAGTCTGCACGACAAGCAGGTTGTCATATTCAGGCAACAATGCGATAGCGGACTCTCCGCCGAAGTCTATGTAAGCCTCGTCTACCACTACCAGTCGGTTGGGAGCCGCTTCCAGAAACTCACGAATCGTCGACAGCTCAGTAATCAGTCCCGTGGGCGCATTAGGATTCGGAAAGATAACCGCTGCCGCCGCCGGATCGTAGTCTTCCGCCGCGATACTGAAGTCGCTGCGCAGGGGTACCTGTCGGTACTGCACGCTATGGAGTTGGCACCACACGGGGTAAAAACTGTAGCTGATATCCGGAAAAAGAAGCTCCCGCTGTTGTTTCAGGAGTCCTTGAAACACATGGGATAACACTTCATCTGATCCGTTACCGGCAAATATGCAGTCCGGGGCGATACCATGAAACTCGGCTACTGCCTCACGCAAGGCCACGGAACCAGGGTCGGGGTAGCGCAACAAGTCATCACCGCTGAGACCTCTCAGGGCTTCCATCACCCGCTCAGACGGCGGATAAGGGCTCTCGTTGGTGTTGAGCTTGAGTAAGTTATTAAGCTGCGGCTGCTCTCCCGGCGTGTAGGGCTCCAGCTGCACTGTCAGGTCGTTCCAAAAACGCCGACTCATGACCTCTCCTCTGCTCCATTCGATTCAAGGAGAGCCTGCAGCTCTCCCGACCTCATGTGCCTAACGTCTCGACCGAGCACCAGATATATCACCTGTTCAGCGATATTCGTTGCGTGGGCGCCTACGCGCTCCAGCCCACGAAGCGCCCACATTTCGTGAACAACACCGTCAATACTTTGCGAATCGTCCTTCATCAGATTCACCAGACTCTGCATTGCTGCCTCACGCTGTTCATCAATAGTCCCTTCATCAAGGACTACGTCAATCGCTTTAGTGATATCAAGACGAGCAAAGCTATCCAAAGACTGTCGAAGCATGGCGCCAACATGGTTGCTGATGAACCGGTACTCCGGGGTAGTGCCCGACGACGGAGGCAACTCTGAGAGCTTTGTTGCCTGACGGGCAATGCGAGTAGCTTCATCACCAATACGTTCAAGATCGGTCGTAGACTTCGCTACCGCAAGCACTAGACGGAGATCACTGGCAGCGGGTTGTCGCCGCGCCAAAATTCTTGAGCACTCCTCGTCAATCTGCAGCTCCATATCATTGATCTGTTGATCGGCCTGCACAACCAACTCCGCTTGACCGCTATCGCGAGCAAGAAGCGCCACCATTGCACGGCTCAGCTGCTGCTCGACAAGGCCGCCCATTTCCAGAAGGTGATTCTTCATGGCATCCAGTTCCGCATTGAATTGGCCAGAAATATGCTGCCTGTGCTGATCGCCCTGCACTTGTGCTCCTCAAGCTCTTGATCAGACGCTGCTAACCGTAGCGCCCGGTAATGTAGTCTTCTGTTTGGGATTCGCGAGGATTAGTGAAGAGTGTATCGGTTTCTCCAAACTCCACCAATCGCCCCAGGTTCATAAAGGCAGTCATGTCAGAAACACGTGCCGCCTGCTGCATGTTGTGCGTGACAATCACAATCGTGTATCGGGTCTTCAGCTCATAAATGAGCTCTTCGATACGCAAGGTCGAAATGGGATCGAGCGCTGATGCGGGTTCATCGAGCAACAGCACCTCAGGCTCTACCGCAATCGCCCGGGCAATCACCAACCGCTGCTGCTGCCCTCCCGATAGTACGACAGCATTCGCGTCCAAACGATCCTTAACCTCATCCCACAATGCAGCAGACCTTAAAGCCTTTTCAATCAACTCATCCAAGACTCTTTTTTTGTTGAGACCTTGAATTCTCAGGCCGAAGGCAACGTTTTCGTAAATACTCTTTGGAAAGGGATTGGGAGATTGAAAGACCATGCCAACACGTCTGCGCAAGGTCGCCACGTCGACGCCTTTCGCGTACACGTCTTCACCATCAAGCCACACATGCCCACTAATGATACTTCCCTCAATGAGGTCATTCATGCGGTTAAAACACCGCAGGAGACTCGACTTACCGCAGCCTGAAGGGCCAATGAACGCTGTCACGCGTTGTCTTGGGATCTCCAGGCTGACATTGTGCAGCGCCACATTCTGACTCCGTTGGTAGTGCAGGCTCAAGTCGTCTACCTGCAGACAGACGTCAGAATCCCTGGAAGGAGTCGGAGCCCGTTTAAGAGCCTTCACATCGATACTGTGGCTTTTCATCTAAACGGCTTCCTGTGGTTTAAAGGCGTTGCGCAAACGACTTCGTAACAAAACTGCGGCAATATTCAAAAGCAAAGCAATAACCACTAATAGCAGGGCTGTGGCGAAAACCAGCCCCTCTACAGTTTCAATGTGTGTACTTTGGAACCCGAGGTCGTACACCGAGAACCCCAAATGCATGAACTGTCGATCCAAATGTACGTACGGAAACTCTCCGCTCACTGGCAAGCCCGGCGCATACTTGGCGACGCCCACTAACAGCAACGGCGCAACTTCACCAGTTGCCCTCGCCACTGCCAAAATCAGTCCCGTGAGCACCGCGGGTGACGCCGCTGGCAAGACTACGTGCCATAAGGTTTCTGCGCGCGTGGCACCCAAAGCGAGGCTTCCCTCGCGCAGACTGCTAGGCACACGCGCCAGGCCCTCTTCTGTTGACACAATAACTACCGGAAGCGTTAACAAAGCCATAGTCAGCGCGGACCACAGCATACCCGGCGTACCGAGCGTAGGCGCGGGAAGCCTGTCCTCAAAGAGCAACGAGTCCAGCGACCCGCCAACGGCATATACGAAGAATCCCAAACCGAAAACCCCGTAAACGATGGAGGGAACCCCGGCCAGGTTGTTGACGGCGATACGAACCAAACGCGTCAACGGGCCACGCTGGGCGTACTCTTGAAGATAGATCGCCGCAAGAACTCCCAGAGGAGAAACAATAAGCGCCATCAAAATAACCAGTACAACCGTTCCCAATATCGCGGGGAACACGCCCCCTTGAATGTTACTGCGCCGGGGGGACTCACTTAAAAATCGGCCAATAGCGGACAAAAAGTGCGTGGCTTTTTCCGGGAGATTCATAGCGTTAGGGGCAAAGGCCGTCCTGATCGCGCTTAAGGGAATCTCCACGATAAGACCTGACGCGAGCCGAACCTGTAAAAAACTGCCGCTTAGCGGTGATAAGGCAAGGTTTTCTGTCGCGTCCTCGATAATGGCGACCTGTGCATCAGGAGACAGGTCACCAAGAGCCTGCGACTGTTCTGAGCCTTTTACATTGAGCGCAAAGCCGAAGATAGGCCCCTGCCCTTCACGCTCAATAGCCAACGCATTCACCGGGGCCCTTCGATCACTGAGACCCGCCTCGTCAATCCAGACCAACGGAGAGTCGAAAAAATCTTCAGCCCCACGATGGAGCAAAATGCGATTGAGCCCCTGCAAACCTGCAGGCTCTTGATCAAGGATGACACCCAACTGCGTCTGCGGGCCCGATTCGACACTTTGCAAGAGCAACAATGGCTGCGGCCAAAAATGCGTTAAGCCACGAGTCGCAAGCAGCGATAAAAGACCGAACAAAACCAGTAATGCAAACACTACTGCCCCGGCGCTTAGCCAAACCATAGGCTCCGCTCGCCGCACTCCAGCCTGAAGAGTCGACACATTGGTTAACGGCTTAGCGGTTGGCATAGGCATAGCGCAACCGCTGACGGAAAAGTTCGGCGACGGTGTTCAAAATGAATGTTAGGCCAAAGAGCACCAGTGCCGCTAAAAACAACAGTCTGAACTGGACACTCTCTGACCCTGCTTCGGGTAGCTCCACGGCGATGCTTGCACTTAGACTACGGAGGCCTGAAAAGGCACCAGGGTCCATCAACGGAGTATTCCCCGTCGCAAGAAGCACGATCATCGTTTCCCCGAGACCTCGCGCCAGACCAATCAGAAGTGCCGACAGTATTGCCGGAGACGCCGCGGGGAGAACCACCCTCGCGAGGGACTGCCAGCGCGTAGCGCCCAGGGCAAGGCTGCCGTCGGACAGACTACGAGGAACCGCAAAGATTGAGTCCTCTACGATGGAAAACATCACTGGCGTAATTGCAACGCCCATCGCCATGCCGACTAACAACGCATTCCTTTGCTCGTAAGCTATCCCCCACTCGCGCCAAAGCCAGTCACGCAATGAGACCTCAAACAACCAGCTCTCAAAGTAAGAAGCGTTCATGACAAGCAGCGCAACTGCGGCTAAATACACGATGGCAACAATCGCCATTCTCGGCGGCCGACGCTGAAACCTCGGTGAGAGGAGCTGCAACAGTAAGTGAATCAGTGACAGCAGGATGGGGAGCCCCAATAAAAGCACCGGGAGTAACAGTATAGGCAGCAGATAATCCAGCAACAGAGGGGCCAGCCACAGACCTGCAATAAAGCCCAACACTACCGTCGGGAACGCTTCGAGAATCTCGATACTCGGCTTGATGCGATTTCGGATACGTGGAGGCAGAAAATATCCTGTGTAAACCGCGGCTCCCAAGGCGAGAGGTACAGCCAGAAGCATTCCGTAAAGCGCTGCTTTAAACGTTCCGAAAAGTAGCGGCGATAGGCTTAACTTGGACAGAGCACCAATGGCCGCACCGTCAGGGTGCCAGAAGTGCGCTGGTGCATCGTAGGCGCCAAACCACTGAGGTAACCAAAGACTCCTCCACCCTGTTTCAGGAAAAGGATTGCGAATGCCTACGCTGATCAAATCGGCATCAGTGATGCGATAAACTGCGCTGCCATCCGCGACGATGCCGAAGTCTCCGGTGCCCGCAAGCTCGGGAACGGTTCTTCGAAGAAGTTCTTCACCGCTGCTTGGCACCACAACGGCAAGCTCCCCATCCTCGCCAAGCAAGTAGCTTACCCGACGCCGAGACTCACTCTTTAGCCATCGCACCTGCATAAATGTCGGTTGCGGCTCCCCCAATGACGGCAACGACGGGCGAGCCACATCAAAGCGATGCAGCTGGTTCAACTCATCTACTATCAATAGAGTTTCGTAGTTTGGGCCCCAGGCGACACGCTTGGATGGGCTATCAAGCCCTTCCAGTGAACCCCGTACCGCTCGCTCCGCTTCACGATTGGGTTGCCACCACACATATGAGCGGTCTTTCACAACAACGATTGTTCTCGACGCCGCATCCACGCGGATTACGCCGCCGGCGAGCAACCCGTCTAGGGGAGCAAAGCGGTGAACTGCGGCTTCGTCATCAATGGACGTATTCACTTCACCCGCTACGAGGCGGCCTTCTTCATCAAAGAAGGCGTAGAGCAGCCGTGGGCCGACACTAGCGATGCTCAGATTCTGTGACGATACAGCACCTACACGGATCCTAAGTCGCAACTCCAGTTCGGCAATTTCCTGCCCCTCCTCGGCAACCAGCGCCGGGGTCGTTAGCACATATAAGTCGTGACCACTTAAGTAAACGGTGTGCTGATCTGTGCTGCGTAGTCTACCGTTCGGGGTGACAATACCCGCCGGCAACTTAAGCAGCCGGCCCCCGGCCACCACAACCTCAGTTTCCAAGGGCAGCTTTTGTGAGGAAGGTGCGGCCAACTTTGCGACACTCATTAGGGGCAAAGCCACGTACAGCAAGTACGCCAATATCAGCAGAATCGTAATAATGACCGTACCGCCGGCGGCACCGATAGCAACGGTCGCCAAGCGATCTCTTGCACGACGGCGTGTCGCTATTTTTGACGGGGCATCAACCACCGCTTAAGCCTAACTCTGAACGCAGACCTTCGATCTCACTGGCCGTGAGAGCGTCATAGCCCAAGCGCGCGACTTCTCGCTGCCCCTCGATACTGAATGCTACTTCCAGAAAAGCAGCCGTCAGTGTGTCGACGGGTTTATTAGGAGGACGATTGATGTATACAAACAATCTTCTGGATAGTTTTGCTTCGTCCACACTTCCGCTTTGAATGACGCGCAACCTCTTTACACTTGCGTTCAGGTAACCCGCGCTCGCGTAGCCTATACCGTGGTCGTCCATCGCTACAGCTCTCACTACAGCTGATGAGCCCACAAGACGATTAAGATACACAGCAAAGTCACCGGCACAAAGCACCTGACTACGAAAAACACTGTAGGTTCCAGAGGCAGCGCTTCGACCATAGACACTGATCACTCTCTGACTCCAGGGCGCACTCAGTGCCAGATCGCCCCAAGCGCGAATCGGCTTTTCATAGCCGCAGCGCCTGGTGCCTGAGAATACTGCATCAAGCTGAGCCGTGGTGATGCTGTCCAAGGGGTTCTCTCTATGCACGAAAACAGCAAGGGCATCCTGAGCAACGGGCACCGCGGTAGGCGCATAACCGTACTTTCGAGCAAAAGCATTGATCTCTTCGGGAGACATAGGCCGACTCATGGGTCCTATATCTGCTGTCCCTTGAACAAGGGCCGTCGGCGCCGCACCAGATCCGATGGCTCGAACCTGTACTGATAGCCTGGGATGTTGCGCAGTTACGAGCTCCGCCCAGATTGAAGTTAGAGATCCCATGGTGTCGGAGCCTGTGCTGACCAACTTCCCCGTCAGTGGCTCAGCACCATCTGCCGCCGGAAAGAAAAATAGGGCCAGCAGCAGAACCTGCGTTCTTAAGAAGTCGTGAGATTTCACAAGGGGAAATGTAAAGAGAAGCAACTCCCGCGACCGGGTTCACTCGTGATATTCAGCTCAGCGCGGTGGGATGCTGCAACGTGCTTTACGATGGCGAGACCAAGACCCGTGCCTCCGGTGCGCGCGTTTCGACTCTCATCCACACGGTAGAATCGCTCTGTAACCCGGGCAATGTGCTGCTCATCAATACCCACGCCGGAGTCCACCACGTTCAGGACGAGGGCCTCGCCCTCCCGCTCCCAGCTGACCCGTACCGGATCGTCGTCCCCACTGTACTTCAGGGCGTTGATCACCAAATTTGAAACAGCGCTTCGCAGTTCGCGATAGTTACCCGTAACCAGCTCGGTTGTTTTCATTTCAAGAACGACCAGCCGCTCTGGATGGCTGGACCGAAGCTCTTCGCGCAATTCTTCGAGCATCGCAACCATGTTCACTTCACCCGTCTCGCGATCCTCGCTAACGGTCTCGATGCGGCTCAGCCACAGAAGATCCGTGAGCAGGTTTTCCATGCGTTGTACCTGCATGTCCATTTGCCCCGCTGCCTTCTGGAATCGAGCGTCCTCAAATAGTTCACTCGCAGACAAGGTATCCAGATAACCTTTGAAGACCGTCAGAGGCGTTCTCAATTCATGAGATACGTTGCCCACGAAGTCGCGACGCATCTGCTCCATCTGCACCACTCTTGTGACATCGCGGAAAAACAACAAGAAGTCTCCGCCTGCAAAAGTAGTGATCTCGACCTGCAGTATTTGTCGGCTGTTACCCGAGTTCGGTATTTGCAAAGGCTGCTGAAATTCACCTTTGAGGAAGTAGTCGTGAAACGCGGGCCAACGCAGCAGATTCAAAACCGGCTGCCCCTGATCCCGAGGGTACTGCAAACCCAACAGTCCCTCAGCAGCATCGTTAGACCATTCTATGGCGCCACTCTGTGTAAGAATCAAAACGCCATCGCGCATCGAAGCAAAGGAGCTTCTCAGATAGTCGACGGTGGACTGCAGTCGTCCTCTGGCTTCGCGATTCTCGCGCTGTAAGCCGTAGATTGTGTCGTAGACCAGCCCCCAGATACCCGCGCTTTCTGGGGGCGCTTGATCGGGATCTTCCAGCCAACGGCGCATAAGCCAGAGCTGCCAAAGCCAAATACCCGAAAGTATCGCAAGGCCAATGCAAAGCATTTCGAGCGTGTAACCCGTCAGCCACCCCAGTACCCCCGAGGCGACCAGAACCAGTAGCAGCTTACGAAGTTCAGCACGCCAGCTGCCAGCAAGACTCAACCGGCGGGTACTCCGCGGGATGAAAAGCGATAACCGGTACCACGGACGGTCTGGATCAGACCGCTATAGTCCTTGCCCTCCACTTGCAGCGCCTTGCGCAGTCTTCGGATGTGAACATCGACGGTGCGCTCTTCCACATACACATTAGCCCCCCACACCTGGTCGAGCATCTGGTTGCGACTGTAGGCACGCTCTGGGTGGGACATAAAAAACTGCAGAAGATTAAATTCTGTGGGGCCCATATCCAAGGGTTCATCAGCCAGATATACGCGACGGCTCTTGCCATCGAGCACTAGCTCCGACACCTGCATGCGGTCCGCGCTTTCACCAACGCCTGAGCGACGCAGCAAAGCCTTAATGCGTGCAATGAGTTCTCGGGGCGCAAAGGGCTTTGTGATGTAATCATCCGCTCCCACCTCCAAACCCTGAATCACATTGTCCTCCGCCGTCTTTGCCGTCAGCATAATCACGGGAATTTCCTGCGTGGTGTCATCCCGCTTGAGGCGACGTAAAAGCTCGATACCGCTACCACCGGGAAGCATCCAGTCCAGCAGCACGATGTCAGGCCGCTGATCGACAACGATGGCATGGGCATCCTGAATATTGTCTGCTTCCAGACAGCGGTAATCGACAATTTCGAGCGCCATTCGTAACATATCTCGAATAGCAAACTCATCATCAACCACAAGAACTGTTCGCTCGCTCATCCCTACTCTCCCGCAGGACCGTTGAAGCGGTGAATCTTGCAATCCCCATATGACACAAAGATGACAGTAGACGGACTTTTCGCCACAGAAATGTCACATTCAGAACCAGTCAAACCAGCCCCTTCCCTTTTCGAGACGTTCTCGGCAGCCCGCCAACTGACGCTCATAGCTTGCCGACCGGTCCGACACTTTTCTGGCGACACCCAGCAACCAGTCCTTGGAACGGTAAGTGCCTCTCTCATATCCTCCGTGGCCTTCGTGGTAGGCCAGGTAGAGACGATAGGCATCAGTCTTTTGAATGCCATTTCGACGATATGACTGATGGTTGTACCAACCTACGAAATCGATGGCGTCTCCAAAGTCATCTCTGTCCGCGCCGTAGCGACCTGCCGAACGCTGATAGCCTTCCCAGGTCGACTCGAGAGCCTGACTATAACCGTAGGAATCTGAGGGGCGTGGCCCGGGGATAAAGCCCAAGATCTTTTTTCGTGGCGGTTTTGCATTGGCGACAAATCGGGATTCCTGATGAACGATGGCCATCATCACCGGAATTGAGCTCTTCCAGGCCTTTTCGGCATCTCGGGCATCTTCATACCAGCCCCGCTTATCATCAAAGATATTGCAGACGTTGTTCACATCTGCCGGTGGTGAAGTGGCGCAGCCGCTCAACACCACAACCAACACCAATGACAGGCTCGCGCCCGGCATCAAGTCGACTGTCGATGGTTTGGGGAGCGCCAGCCTCATGAACTGGCCTCCTCCACGCGCTTGAGGAATTCAGACTCATCTATGACCTCAACACCCAGCGATTCAGCCTTAGACAACTTACTCCCTGCGCCGGGGCCGGCAAGGAGTACGCTGGTCTTGCCGGATACGGATTTGGAAGTACGCGCCCCCAAGGCGCGCAAGGCTTCTTCTGCTTCGTCTCTGGATTGGCTTTCGAGCTTTCCGCTAACTACCCATGTTTGCCCTTCGAGAGCTCCCCCCGTGTTTTGTGCCACCATGACCTTTGGCCAGGAGACGCCCGCAGCCAACAACCTATCAAGAACCTCTTGATTAGCGCTCGCTTTAAAAAAGGCTAACAGGTGTTCAGCCACCACGGGGCCGACATCAGATACTTCAAGCAGTTCTTCAAGATCCGCAGCGCCGATTGCTTCTAGGGTGCCAAAGTGATTCGCCAATGCAAGCGCCGTCGCTTCTCCAACTTCGCGAATACCAAGGGCAAAAATGAATCGGGATAAAGTCGTTTGACGGCTGGCATCGATCGATGCCAGAAGTTTATTCGCCGACTTTTCTCCCATGCGCTCTAAAGATACTAGTGCGGTCTGATCCAACTTGAACAAATCTGCCACGTCACGGACCAGACCGCGGTCGACAAATTGCTCAACAATTTTCTCGCCCAGCCCGTCTATATCCATGGCGCGGCGGCTGGCAAAGTGCCGCACCGCAGCCTTAAGCTGCGCCGCACAAATCAACCCGCCCGTGCAGCGAAGGGTTGCCTCTCCAGCCACGCTCTCTACGGGTGACGCGCAAACAGGGCACTCGGGTGGTGCTTGTATCACCGGGGCGCTATCTAAGCGTCGATCCTCAATCACAGAAACCACCTGTGGTATGACATCTCCCGCCCGGCGAACCACCACCGTATCGCCGTGATGAAGATTCAAACGCCCGATTTCATCCATGTTGTGGAGTGTCGCATTACTGACCGTAACCCCGCCGACAAACACCGGCTCCAGACGGGCCACAGGCGTAATTGCCCCGGTCCGGCCTACCTGAAACTCAACGCCGCTTACCTTGGTCACCGCTTCCTGGGCAGGAAACTTCCTGGCGATGGACCACCGGGGTGCCCGCGCGACAAAGCCGAGCTCTCGCTGGGCTGCAAAGTCGTTGACCTTGTACACGATGCCGTCGATGTCAAAGCTCAAGGCATCCCGCTGTTCACCCAAACGACGATAGTAATCAACACAGTCTGCAAGCCCGCCGAGGCGCTCAGCGTAGCGACTAATCGGTACTCCCCAACTCGCAAAGAGCTGAAGAACATCCCAGTGTGACTCAGGCCAGCCCTCTTCCGGGTGCTGACCGGATGCGTAAGCGCAAAACTCTAGCGGTCGTCGCGCCGTTATCTGAGAGTCCAGCTGCCGTAAGGAACCCGCAGCGGCATTTCGAGGATTGACGAAGGGCTTCTCCCCCAGACGGCGGGCTTGCTCGTTAAATGCCTCAAACCCCGCCCGAGGCATAAATATCTCACCCCGAATCTCCACCTCTGGAGGCCACTGAGCCCCCTGGAGTCGCAGAGGTACCGAGCCAATGGTGCGAACATTGAGGGTAATGTCCTCGCCAAAACTGCCGTCACCTCGGGTAGCCGCTCGAACCAGAATGCCTTCACGATAAATGAGACTCACCGCGATACCGTCGAGCTTGGGCTCCGCTACTAACTCAGGAGTAGTATCCACATCCAATCGATCGACCACACGACCGAGAAAAGCACCAAGCTCCTCGTCACTGAAGGCGTTGTCCAAAGACAGCATGGGCATGGGATGCTCGACGCTTTCGAACGCACTCAAGGGCGCTGCGCCAACTCTTTGCGTCGGAGACGCAGGGTCCTGTAACTCTGGGTAGTTGCCTTCTAGCTTCTGAAGCTCTCGAAGTGCTTTGTCGTAGTCCTGATCAGGAACACTGGGCTCGTCGAGCACGTAATACTCGTGATTCCAGTGTTCGAGCTGTTTTCGCAGACCCTGGACCCGGTCTTTGATGTCGTCCTCGGCCATGCTGATCACTAGCCTCGCTGGGCTAGTAAACGCCGTTCGAGCTCGCGAATCTGCTGCCTGGAATGCTCCACGGCCTGTGTAGTGAGTACGCTTCGGGATTCGTCCAACAGCTCTCCACCCAGGTTTCGTGCAACTACCCGAGCTGTTTCGAGCATATAGTCAAAGGCCTGCGTCATATCCTCTGGCCCGGGCAGGGTAATGAAAAACACCAGCCCGCGCGTGAGCATTGCGTCCATGTTATCGATATCGAAAACACCAGGCTGTAGCATGTTTGCCACGCTGAACTGTATGGGCCCGCGACCGGCCTGCTGCTCGTGCCTGTGAAAAAAGTTCATATCGCCAAAGCGCAAATCGCAAGCCAATAAAATTTCCAGAATATCCTTGCCGGAAAAGCCCTCGCTGTCGCGCGACATCACGTGAAGAATAATAACTTCGGTTTCCACAGGCGACGGGGTTTCCGCAAGGACGGTTCCATCATCCTCGTCTTCCGAGGGAATATCATTGAGCCAGTCGAGATTACTCGGCTCGCCACTATCAGCGCGCATTCCCGCCATCGACGACAAGCTATCGTTTTCTTCTGCTGTCGCTTCCGGCGGTTCACTAATCGAGGCATCTGCCTCACCTACGTCACTGGAACTATCGACCGTCGCAGTGCGTTCGGACCCAGTAGAAGTTGGAGAAGAACGTGTCTTTGAAAGTGAAGGCGTCGCTGCAGGATTGTCGCTTGACGGACCGAGGCCGTCGCTTCCCAAAAGATCTTCGCGGCTAACGATTCGCGCGCCACCATTCGGTAGCTCACGAAACACGGCAAGATCATCAGCGGGCTCAGCCCCCTCACTCTCTGGCGCAAGCTTCATGCGCACACGTTCTCGCTGCTGGCTGCGCATTCTTCGCCAGGCGTCAATCATCACCGCGAGAATCAAAAGACTCCCGACAAGTACCATTCCGTCGCGCAAAGTTACTTCAGGCACGGGTTTGTTTACTCCTCCCCAACATCTATGAGCCAAACGCGCGAGGGCGCTCGCGTGATTCTAGCTCGCCGCCAACTCTGCGGCTTCTTCTACATCCACGGTCACCAGACGCGAAACACCGGGCTCATGCATCGTCACACCCATGAGCTGATCCGCCATTTCCATGGTGATCTTGTTGTGGGTGATAAAGACGAACTGCACCTTTTCGGACATTTCTTTGACCATGCGTGCGTAACGGCCCACGTTAGCATCATCTAATGGCGCATCGACCTCATCCAACATACAAAATGGTGCTGGATTAAGCTGAAATATCGAAAATACCAACGCGATCGCGGTAAGGGCCTTCTCTCCACCTGAAAGGAGATGGATCGTACTGTTCTTCTTACCCGGTGGCTGCGCAAGGATAGACACGCCGGTATCCAGCAAATCTTCGCCTGTCATTTCGAGACTCGCTGCACCGCCACCAAACACTCGTGGGAACAGCTCCTGAAGACCCGCGTTTACTTGATCAAAAGTGTCTTTGAATCGATTTCGGGTTTCTTTGTCGATCTTTCGAATCGCCGCCTCAAGAGTTGCGAGGGCAGACTCAAGATCTTCATTTTGCGCATCGAGGTAACGCTTTCGCTCGGACTGTTGTTGATACTCGTCAACCGCGGCGAGGTTGATGGGGCCCAATCTGGCAATACGGTTAGCGTAACGTTCCAACTCGCCTTGCCATGCTGACA
Organism: Congregibacter brevis; assembly: GCF_045689245.1. Classification (GTDB taxonomy): domain Bacteria; phylum Pseudomonadota; class Gammaproteobacteria; order Pseudomonadales; family Halieaceae; genus Congregibacter; species Congregibacter brevis. The sequence continues at coordinate 2,803,274 of NZ_CP136865.1, forward strand.
TATCAACCTCGTCGGGGAGTTCGGCAAGCAAGGTCTCAAGGTTGCCCCCCAATTCTTCGAGCTGCCCCTGCATCGTGTTCTGCTGATGCTCTAGCCCTTGAAACGCAAAGCGCCGTGACTCAAGTTTCTCACGCAGGCTCGCTGCACGTTGCTCGATCTGCATTCGCTCTTGCTCTGCCTCACGCAGAGTGTGCTCTATATCTGCCAGAGCCTGACGCGCGGTCGTCAGTCGAGTCTCGGACTCCAGCCGAAGTGCTAATTGCTCTTCGAGATTTTCTCGCAAACCTTCGAGGGGTTCGTCGTTTTCAAGGCGCGCACCTCGCAAAGTCTCAAGGCGCTCTCCGAGACGCTCAACCTGTTCTTTACTGCGAACCAGCGCGCTACGAATAGTCTCACTCTGCGTAACCAATGATTGATGACGGAGGGCAGCTTGGTGAGACGCGTCACGGCTTTGGTGCGCCTCGCTGCGGACAGCATCAAGGGCGCTACGCAAACCCTCGCGCATTGCCAACCGGGACTCTCGATCCGCCGTATTCCCATCCATTGTTTCGATAGCCGATGACAGTTTGGTGCGGGCTTCGCCAATCGCACTCTGCTCCTGTTCGAATTGTGCGCGGAGTTCGGTCACCTCGTGGTCGAGACGCGTTCGACGGGCAAGCACCTGCTCCTGCTTAGCTTCCTCAGCGCGTACACGGGACAAAACATCAGATCGCGTACGAACCGCATTATCTGACTCTGCGCGCGTCGCTTTAAGCTGCTGCTCCGCCGTCGCCAGTCGCTCTTCAGTGTTGGCAAGATCGGATTTCGCGGCCAACTCTGTTTGGCTAAGCTGTTCAATTTCTGAGCTCAGCGCCTCAAGTTCCTGTTGCCGAGCAATCAGGCCTGACTCACTTTCGCCCCCTTTGAGAGAGCGGATCCAGTTACGACCGAACCACCGCCCATCGGGCGTGATAAGAGACTCACCAGGAGCAAGGAACGCGCGATTCGCCAAGGCTTCCCCGCTCGTTTCGGCGCAGCGAACGCCGGCCAGCAGTGCACGTGCGCCACTCTCGCCACGAAGTTTCGCCGCGAGTGAGTTCTCTGCATAAGCGGTGTCGGCAGATACCTCGAACAGCGTCAGGTCACCGCTAGCTAACTCACCCAGTGCGGCTTCCAAGGAATCGACGCTGTCGACACAAATACCTTGCAAAGCGCCGCCCAGCACCACTTCTACCGCGTGCTGCCAACGCTCTTCAACGTGAAGGTCATCCAACAGACGAGGGTTATCACTGAGACCTCTTTGACGCAGCCAATCACCCACTTTGCCGCCTTCCGCTCGCTCTTTTGCGGCCTGCTGCAGCGCCTCCAGCGAAGCTTCCCGGCCGCGCTGTATCTGCAAGCTGGATCTAACGGTGTTGAGCTCTTCCTGCCGTTCGCGGCGCTGGTTGCGCAGTTGCGTAACGTCGCCCTCAAAGCCCTGGAGCTTTTCGGCAAGCTCCTCGGTCACCTGGTTGGCGATATCTAACTCACCGTGCAGACCATTGAGGATCTCGACAGCCTCGCCATCGTTCTGCGACGCGCGCTCCTGATCCAGCTGCTCGAGGCGTTTCTGCAGGCGTGCCAACGAATGTTCTAGGTGTTGTATGCGCGACTGCTGCACCTCAGCCTGCTGCCGGGGTACCGCGGCCTTTTGATTGAACTCGTCCCAATCCGCTTGCCAGGATTGCATTTTGGCTTCAGCATCCGCCAAAGCGGCACTGGCGCTCGCAGCGGTGCTCCGCTGTGACTCCAGAGCCGGCCCCAGAGTAGCCAGCTCCTCTTCCCAGCCGGCGAGCCGATCTCCGTCCTCTTCAAGATGTGCCTTTGCCTGTTGCAGGCCTACCTCGGTGCTTCTCAAGTCATCGTTAATCTGTTCCGCTTTCTCGCCCTGGTAACGAATCTCCTGCTCAACGCGGCTTACTTCGGCACCAATGGCATAAAAACGCCCCTGCACCTCTACTAACGCGTCGTTACGTTCACTGTGGGTGAGACGATGCTGTTCCAGTGCCGTGTCTACGCGCTGTTGATCCGCATAAACCCCTTCCAAACGCACCTCGTGCTCGCCAACTTCGTGCGCTGCCGCGGCGTGCTGTGCCTGAAGATCGCGCAGCTGCGCCGCCATCAACTGCTGTTTGAGTGCACGCTCCTCAGCCTTCAGGTTCTTGTACTTCTCTGCAGCCTGTGATTGACGCTGAAGGTGTTGCAGTTGCCGCTCCAGCTCATCGCGCAGATCGGTTAAACGCTCGAGGTTTTCAAGGGTGCGACGCATCCTGGACTCAGTTTCCCTGCGCCGTTCTTTGTACTTGGATATACCCGCAGCTTCTTCGATAAAAATCCGAAGCTCTTCCGGTTTGGACTCAATCAGGCGCGAAATCATGCCCTGCTCGATGATCGCGTAACTGCGCGGCCCAAGCCCCGTACCCAAAAAGATATCGGTGATGTCTCGCCGCCGGCACTTGGTGCCGTTCAAAAAGTACTCGGACTGCCCGTCTCGCGTTACCTGACGCCGAATGCCGATCTCAGCGTAGCTTGCGTACTCACCTCCAACACCGCCATCGCTGTTGTCGAACACCAACTCAATCGACGCCTGCCCCACCGGCTGACGGTTGCCCGATCCGTTAAAAATAACGTCGGCCATGGATTCGCCGCGGAGGTTCTTCGCGGAGCTCTCACCCATAACCCATCGAACGGCATCAATAATGTTGGATTTTCCGCAGCCATTGGGACCAACGACGGCGCTCATATTGCTCGGGAAGTGCACCGCAGTGGGATCCACGAAGGACTTGAAGCCTGCCAGCTTAATAGACTTTAGACGCATCTAACTTTAACTTTCCTTCGTAAATGCATGATTTTTATGAATGTTTATTATATTTTTGGGTGTCGACCTGCAGCGTTGTACACATTCTGACCACTAGATGTAGTGTATCTGCTTTGCGGGAATAACACTATGCCCGATGAGCAATAGGCTCAATCACCCTGGCCAGCGGCTTTCCATTCGATCTGGACCACCGCATCGTCACCGCCTGCAGAGATTGGCGCTGCCGCTCCCGTATACGCAGCGTTCGCCGCACCGGGCTGGCCATTCAGTGAGATCTGGGCTGACACGACGACGTCCCCGGCCTGACTCAGCAACTGGCCCGCCATGGAATCTCCGTCACTTAGTCGAAAACTGATGGGAAGCTGCCCCGCCCGCAAGCGACGCACCGCGATAGGCATACCACCCACGGCGCCCGCGGGTCGTGCGAACACGAAAACGCTAGCCTGAGGATCCAAAACTTCTCCCCCCGGTAGCGACAGAGAAACGGAAATACCCGATGAGGACTGATCCGCCTCCTTAGCTGGCGCAACCGAAGAAGCGAGACCACCGCGCTCCTCGGCCACCGCAATCGCTTGGGCAAGCATTTCGTATCCCGGAGACCCCGCCTCTTCCTGCGCCTGAAGCCGGCTCCAGTAATTTACAGCGGTACCGAAAGCACCGACCTCAAAAGAGGCCATACCCAGCAAACCCAGGGCAGTACGTTGCCCCGGATCCACAGCCAGTGCACGCTCCGCCAGCAATTGGGCCTCGTCGTCTAACTCCCTATCCGACGCCAGAAAACGTGCTTGCGCTGCCATAGCCAGCGCTTGTGGATCCTCTGGAGCCTTCTCTGCGAGCAAAGCAAAACTCTCCATGGCGGCTGGGAAGTTTTCACCAGCCATATACAGTTGCCCCAGGAGACCCAGATATTGGAGGTTGTCTTCACGAGCACGGCTTCGCTGTGCGATGCGAGTGAGGAGCGCTTCTCGCGTAGCGTCAGAGTCCTCAGGCGTGAGCTGACTCAGCTCCTCGTAGATCAGCACATCTTCCATCGAACCCACTTGCTGGTAGATAAGCCCCGCAACTAAGATCACCGAAACGAGCAGTACAAATCCCAGGCGCCTGACACCGGAATCATTGAGCTCAGTCGCCACGCCGCCAGCCCCAGCGTCCTCTAGAAGGCGTAAGCGAGCGTCATCGAGGAGCTGTGTATCTTCCCCCTCAAGCTCTTTTTCGCGCTGTACATACCAGCCCAGGTTCGGATCGCTGGCATCAGCGGCGCGAGGAGCGCTGCTTTTACGGGACAATAAAAGCCCCGCAGCAATGAGGCATAGGACGGTAGCCCCGAGAAGAAACCCCGTCATGGAGTATTACCCTTGTCGCTAATCATTTGTTCTAGCCGTTCACGCTCTTCTTTCGTGAGAGTTTCCTTACTGGGCTGCGCACCACCACGCCCCCTTCGCAACAGCAAAAACAGCAACACAACACCCGCGGCAAGCATGAGCGCAGGGGCTAGCCAAAGCCACATAGCCGCACCGCGAGTATCCGGCCGATAGCGGACAAACTCGCCGTAGCGAGCCACCATATCGTCAAGGATAGCGTCGTCAGTTGCCCCCTCTTCTAACTGCGCGTATACGAGGGCACGCAGGTCTTGAGAGATGGGGGCGTTAGAGTCCGCGATATTCTGATTCTGGCACTTGGGGCAACGGAGCTCTTGGCTCAGGACTCGGTAACGCTCCTCCAGTTCCGGGCTCGAAAACTCATAAGTCTCTATGACGGCAAGGATCGGTGTTGACCAGAGGGCGCTCAAGAGTACCGCGATGATGCCAAAGCGCATGGGGAAAACCTCTTTAAACATCAGGAGTCGCTTGGCGTCGCCAACGCGTCATAGATAGCCTTTAAACGCCCCGTCCACACACGCTCATCAATGACACCCACGTGGCGGTAGCGAATCACACCTTTGGCGTCGACGAAGTAGGTCTCCGGCGCGCCATAGACACCAAGATCAAGACCAAAGGTCCCCTGGGCATCCACTATGCTCTCCTGGTAGGGATCACCCAGCTGCTCAAGCCAGCCCCGCGCTGCCGTTGAATCATCCTTGTAGTTCACCCCGTAGATCAGCACCCCCTTATCAGCTAGGCGCTGGAGATAGGGATGCTCGACGCGACAGGATATACACCAGGTCGCCCAAACGTTGAGCAGCAAGGGCGCACCCAGAAGATCAGAGTCTGTCAGCGTTTGCTCATCACTGAGTGCAGGCAGCGTAAACTCTGGGAGAGGCTTATCAATAAGCGCCGAAGGCAGGGCTTGAGGGTCTAGGGACAAGCCTCGAAACAACAGCACCGCAAGCAGCAAAAACAGTCCTAGAGGGACAAACAGTTTAAGCCTGGACGACATTCGACGCCCCCGATACCGCACTACTCTGAGTTACCTGACGGCGGTAGCGACGATCCGTCACAGTGAGCAAGCCTCCCGCTCCCATAAATATCGCTCCCAACCACATCCATCGCACCATCGGTTTGTAGTGCAAGCGTATGGCCCAGGCACCCTCACTACCCACGGGCTCCCCCATGGCTACATAAAGATCCCGAAACAAACCGCCATCGATAGCGGCTTCGGTCATCACAGAACCTGACGCCAGATAGCGCCGTTTTTCTGCGAGCATCGTGCTGACTTGTTGGGTATCTCGATACACCACGAAACGAGCGCCGTCAGCTAGATAGTTTGCGCCGCGCAGGCGCACAGTCTCGATAAACTCGAAGCGATAACCCGCAAGGATTTCTGAATCTCCCGGCGCCATACGTAGATCGCGTTCGATGCTGTACTGAGAAGTGGCGATGACGCCAATGATTGCCATCGCAAAGCCACAATGAGCCATAACCATGCCCCAGTAACTAGGAGACTGGCGACGGAGGCCTCGCAGCACACCGGGGCTGTTGCGTGTGCGTTCACGAAAATCCTGAACAAGACCGGCAATCAACCATCCAGCCAGCACCACCGCCAACGCCACCCAAACGTTGTAGCCCTGGTCACTCAACAGAGGAAGACTGACACCGCAGGCAAGAACCACAACCGCGGGTACAAGCATGCGGCTGCGCCAGCGATAGACACTGTCATCACGCCATTTGGAAATTGGCCCCACACCCATAAACGGCACCAAGCAGGCCATGAGGGGAACAAACACGGCGTTGAAGTAGGGAGCGCCCACGGAATATTTGCCCTGTCCCAAGGCGTCCATCAACAAGGGGAACAATGTTCCAAAGAGTACTGTCAGCGTCGCCACGAGAAACACAACGTTGTTGACGAGCAACAGTGACTCTCGAGACACCGTTCCAAAACCGATGCGACTTCTCACTGAGGGCGCACGCACCGCATAAAGGGTAAGAGAACCGCCTACGACCAGTGCGAGAAAGACTAGGATAAACAGTCCACGCTCGGGATCCGCGGCAAACGCGTGTACCGAGGTAAGGACACCGGAGCGCACTAAAAACGTCCCTAAAAGACTCAACGAAAAGGCAAAAATAGCCAGAAGCACAGTCCAGCTCTTAAACAGGCCCCGCTTCTCTGTCGCGGCAAGGGAATGGATAAGCGCGGTGCCCGCCAGCCACGGCATGAACGACGCATTCTCCACCGGATCCCAAAACCACCAACCGCCCCAACCAAGTTCGTAATAGGCCCACCAGCTGCCCAGCATAATTCCCAGGCTCAGAAACGCCCAAGCGACATTCGTCCAGGGCCTCGACCATCGTGCCCAAGCGGCATCTAGACGCCCTCCCATCAAGGCTGCCACGGCGAAAGCAAACGCGACACTGAAGCCCACGTACCCCATGTAGAGCAGCGGAGGATGGATGATTAGCCCCGGATCCTGCAACAAGGGGTTGAGATCGTTGCCATCGGCGGGAACCCCTGGTAACAGGCGTTCAAACGGATTCGACGTGAAGAGTGAGAACGAAGTAAAGCCAACGCCAATAAAGCCCATAACCGACAACACGCGAGCGAGCATCACCGTCGGCAAGCCGCGGCTAAAGGTGGCTACCGCTGCAAGCCAGAAGGATAAAATAAGCACCCAAAGTAGCAAAGAGCCTTCATGGTTCCCCCATACGGCTGAGAATTTATAAATAGGTGGTAACAGGCTATTGCTGTTTGAGGCGACGACCTTCACGGAGAAGTCGTCCTGTAAAAAGGCGATAGCCAAACAGACGAAGCTAATAAGGCAAAACACCGTCACCGCTGTCGCTAGTGTCGGTGCCAAACGCATGGCTGCGTAGTTACCGCGCCACGTACCCCACAAAGGAACAATCGTCAAAGCAACCGACATCAGGAGGGCAATTACCAGAGCGAAGTGACCCAACTCAGGAATCATTGACTGACTCCAGCGGTGGCGCTGTTTTTCAAAGCCTCGGCGACTTCCGGAGGCATGTAGTTCTCGTCATGCTTTGCCAGAACCTCATCGGCGCGGAGCACACCGTCCGCACCGAGACGCCCTGATGCCACGACACCCTCTCCTTCCGCGAAGAGATCCGGGAGAATACCCTCGTAGACCACTTCAACCGTCGCACGATAGTCGGTGACCGAAAAACGCATTTCCAGGGACTTATCGGACCGCCAAACACTCCCATCTACCACCATCCCACCCACACGGATGGGCGTGTCGACGGGGGCCTTCCCCGCCGCGACTTCAACCGGTGGATAAAACAGGTTTATGTTTCCACGCAGGGCGTAAGCAGCAAGCCCAACTGCCGCCGAAGAGAACAGCACAATACTGAGAACCACCCAAAGGCGTTGCTTACGGACTGGATGCATTAGTTCAGGATAACTCCACGCTAGAAGCCGACTCAGACTGCTGCTGACGGCGGTACTCGCCCCGCAGCTCTCGGAGTAGGCGTCGTTTTCGAAGGACCGGGGCTACGATAAGCAATGCAATTACCGCAAGGCTCAACCCATAAGCGGCCCACACATAGGGGCCGTGCCCGTCCATGACTAAAGCTGCACTGACGCTATCAAAATACATATCAGCCGCCCTCTCCTACCAAACGCTGAACCCAGCCTGTGCGACGCTCTCTATGCAATATTTCTGCGCGCATATTGGCAAGCAAAGCACAGGTAAATAACAGGTAAAAAGAAACGATACACAGCAGTAGCGGGTAGAGCATGCTGGGGTCTATGGTGCTTTCGCCGGTAAATTTGATGGACGCGGGCTGATGGAGGCTGTACCACCAATCCACAGACTTATAGATGATGGGAATGTTGACCGTGCCCACCAGAGCCAAAAGAGCGCAGGCTCTCGCCGCCGCGGCCTTGTTATCGTAGGCCTCGTAGAGTGCCATGACGCCTAAGTATAAAAACAACAATATCAACATTGAGGTGATTCTTGCGTCCCACACCCACCAGGTACCCCAGGTTGGCTTACCCCATATAGAGCCGGTCACCAAAGCCACAAAGGTCAGTGCCGCCCCTACTGGCGCGGCCGCTAACATGGCAACGTCAGCCATTTTCATCTTCCAGATCAAACTTACGGCGCCCGCAATCGCCATAACGTAATAGCCAGCCAAGGCCACCACGGCAGCAGGCACATGGATATAGATGATTCGGTAGCTATTGCCCTGCCGAAAGTCGGGGGCGGTATAGAACAGTCCCCACACCACCCCTGTCGCAAGCGCGACAAGCGCCAGCGGCAAAAGCCAGCGCAAAATGCTACCGGCTATGCCGTACAACCACGGGGGAGAACCCAGCTTATGAAAGAACGTCCACATGCTCGAATTATACTCGGGGCCAACAGTGGGAACAAAGTAAGCTGAGCCTCAAGGACAGCAGGACACCCGCCGCAACCTCAGGCATCCGCAGAGATTCTTAGAGCAGCCGCAATCGCCGCGGGCCCCAAAGCTAGCGCCAGGGAAAACATTGCTCCCAACAACGCCAGATAAGGCCCATAGGCCAACCCGTCAACCGCGGCTCGCACTGAGCCTGAGCCAAAAATGAGAACCGGCATGTAAAAGGGCGTCACCAGAAAGGCCACCAACATACCGCCGCGTCGCAAACCCACCGTAAGTGCGGCTCCGATCGCGCCCAAAACGCTCATTACCCCGGACCCCAGTGCCAGAGAGGCCATCAGCACATGTACGCCGGATAGGGGCAAACCCAGCATAAGCGCGAAAAGTGGCGACAGCAGCGCAAGAACCAAGCCGCTGATCATCCAGTGCACCAAGAGATACGGCATGACGAGGAAGTAAAGAGGTTGATCAGCAATCAATAGCTGGTCCAGGGATCCATCGTCGTAGTCGCTTTGAAAAAGCGTCTCGGCGCCTAACATGTTAGCCAAAAGCGCAACGATCCAGAGGATTCCCCCAGCAAACAACGACAGAGTATCCGGAGAAGGGCCCAGCCCTAGAGGAAACAATACAACGACAATAGCGAAAAAAAGCGCCGGATTGAGAAGCTGTACGGGCCGCCGCAAAGCGAGGGTCAGCTGACGTCGAAGCAATGCTGTGTAAACGCCGGCATTGCTTCCGGAATTCATTGGGCTGCCCCGGCAGAGATTTCCAGTACACGAGCAGTCACATTCGCATCGAGCATTTGGTGTGAGCTCAGTAATACCGCACCACCGTGCTCCGCGTGCGCGATAAAACGCTGCTGCAAACGCTCGACGCCCTGCGCGTCAATCGCCGTGAACGGTTCATCAAGCAACCACAACGGCCGCTGACTAAGATACAGACGCGCAAGATCAACCCGACGCTGTTGCCCCGCCGACAATTGCCCGGCGGGCACGTCTTCGTAGCCAAAGAGACCGACCTCTGCGAGGGCCGCGTCGATCGCTACATCATCAGGAAAAGCCTCGCCCGATGGATGCCAGTGAAGGTTTTCCCTAGGGGTCAGAAGCCCCTTTACCGCGCTTTGATGTCCGAGATACAGACAAGCGGAATGCCGTTGAACCAGCCCATCAAAACCATAGCGCGACAAACCCGCGAGCATGCGCAACAAACTCGTTTTACCCGCACCGTTCTCCCCGCGCAAATGCACGATATCTCCCGCGCTCAGAGAAAAGGAGAATTCCGAAAACAGCTGACGACCACCCCGCTCGATCCCGAGGTTAGCTGCTTCGAGCAAGATTGATGCGCTCATGCGTTAGAGGTTTACCGCGTTGATTCGCGAGAACGCTGTTTCAAACTCTTCAGGCTGAATTGGGTCCGCCGCATTTAAACTGGCGAAGTCGAACAAATCTCGGTCTGCCAGCTGTGAGGGAGAAACGTTGCTAATAGCCTTGAAAATAGTCTCGGTACGCCCCGGATACTGGCGATCCCAATCGACCAGCATTTTCTTGATGGCCTGACGCTGTAAATTATCCTGCGATCCACACAGGTTGCAGGGAATAATAGGGAACGCCATTTCCTGAGCGTAACGCTCAAGATCAGCCTCTTTACAGTAGGCCATCGGCCGAATCACCACATTTTTGCCATCATCGGACAATAGCTTCGGAGGCATCGCTTTTAAGCTTCCACCAAAAAACATATTAAGGAACAGCGTTTCTACAATATCGTCTCGGTGATGTCCCAGCGCTATGCGAGTCGCGCCAATTTCTTCGGCAAAGCCATACAAGGTTCCGCGTCTCAGGCGAGAGCACAGACCACATGTCGTCTTACCCTCAGGAATGACCGACTTCACCACGCTGTACGTGTCTTTTTCGAGGATGTGGTATTCGATGTTTTGCTTATCCAGATACGCTGGAAGGATCTCCGGTGGGTATCCCGGCTGCTTCTGGTCCATATGCACGGCGATGAGTTCAAAATTCACAGGCGCGCTTCGCTGTAGGTTTTGCAAGATATCGAGCATTGCGTAGGAGTCTTTGCCGCCCGACAAGCACACCATGACGCGTTCGCCATCGCGAATCATGTCGAAATCTACAATAGCCTGTCCGACCTGACGTCGAAGGCGCTTATGCAGCTTGTTGAACTCGGTTTTGGAGCGTCGCGGATCGCGGTTCATCGCGATAAAAACCCTGTTTAGAACACGCGCGCATGGTACTCGTCCAGCGCTGGGAAGGTCCAGCACGGCTTATCAGGGCAACTTGTCTTTTTCGGGCGTAATGCCGACAATGCGCGGCGTAATTTTTCCCCCTAGTTTCAACATCAGAGGTTTCCTATGAAAGCACCTGTTCGCGTCACAGTCACCGGCGCAGCCGGCCAAATTGGCTACGCACTCCTTTTCCGTATCGCGTCTGGCGCTATGCTGGGTGACGATCAACCCGTCATTCTTCACCTTTTGGATATCACGCCCGCCATGGATGCCCTCGAGGGTGTTCGCATGGAGCTAGATGATTGTGCATTCCCGCTGCTAGCCGGCATTGTCTGCACCGACGATCCTAATGTGGGCTTCAAGGATGCTGATTACGCTCTCCTCGTAGGCGCTCGCCCTCGCGGCCCTGGCATGGAGAGAAAGGACTTATTGGAAGCCAACGCTGCAATTTTCTCGGTACAGGGCAAGGCCATCAACGATCATGCAAGCCACGATATTCGTGTTCTGGTTGTGGGCAATCCTGCCAATACGAATGCGCTCATCACCCAGCGAAATGCTCCAGACATCGACCCACGTAACTTCACCGCCATGATGCGACTGGATCACAACCGCGCTAAGACCCAGATTGCTCAGAAGCTCGATGCCCCGGTGACAGCAGTCAGCACAATGACTGTGTGGGGAAATCACTCGGCCACCCAGTACCCAGATCTCCACCATGCCACGGTGAACGGCAGCGTCGCGGTCGATGCGGTAGATCAACAGTGGTACGAGGACGACTTTATTCCCACGGTGCAGCAACGCGGTGCGGCCATCATTAAGGCGCGCGGCGCGGCCTCAGCGGCGTCCGCCGCTAACGCCGCCATCGATCATATGCGGGACTGGGCACTCGGCACCGCCGATGGAGACTGGGTTTCTATGGGCGTTTATTCCGATGGATCCTACGGCATCGCTGAGGGCCTGATCTACTCCTTCCCTTGCCGCTGCAGTGGCGGTGATTGGAGCATCGTGCAGGGCCTAGAGATAAATGACTTTAGCCGCGGACGAATGCAGGCTACGGAGCAGGAACTCACGGAAGAGCGTGATGCGGTTGCTGACCTCCTCCCATAAGTAACAGCTTCGCTTACCTATGACTCAAGCCGCAAGCCAGCGGGCCTACCACCACGGAAACTTGCGTGCGGAGTTACTCGAAGAAGCCGTCGAGCAACTCCGTCACACTCCTGCAGAGCAACTCAGTCTGCGGGCCGTGGCGCGTGCCCTTGGCGTTTCTCAGACAGCCCCCTACCGGCATTTCAGTGGTAAGGAAGCATTGCTCGCCGCGATCGCTACCCGAGGGTATAGAGAACTTCTCGACCTCTTGGGAAGCGCACGCGATGCGGGGGGCGATAGCGCGTCACAGCAACTGAGACTGGTGGCAAGGTCCTACGTCGATTTCGCAGAGACACAGGAACAGATATTCAAGTTAATGTTTGGACCGCTGGTACAACCTAGCGCTGACTACCCCGAACTACGGGGCGTTAGTAGAGAAACACTGCTGTTGGTGCAGTCGATCTTGCAGCACGGGATGCACAACGGTGAGTTTGAAGAGCAAGACGTAATCTATCTTGCGAATGCTTCCTGGGCCGGCATCCACGGTGTGGCCACCCTGCGCGTTGACACTCCAGGCTTATACAGCAAGCACATCGACCTGCTACGGCAGATCGATGTCGCTGTAAATGCTTTCATAAACGGGATACGTCGGCGAAAAAACTAGCGCCGCATACCTCCCGCGGCGGCTCGTCGGCCATCAAGTATCACGCAGCACCTCGGCAGGAGCCACCGACACCACACGCCTGCAGTTCCACAACCCCAGTCCACCGATCAATACAGCGGCGCCCGCCAGCGTTGGAAACCACAGAGCCGGCGTTGGCGTGTAAGGCAGTTCCAGCACGAAACGTTGCAAAGCCCAGAACGCCCCTTCCGCGGCGGTAATAGCCAGCAATCCAGACATCACGCCCAGAGTTATAAACTCGATCGCAACACCACCCAAAATATGAGTGCGCCCTGCCCCGAGGGCTCTTAGCAAGGCGCTCTCCCGTAGGCGTGAATCAGAGGTGGCCTGTACGCCGGCAATGAGCACTAATATCCCCGCCAATAGAACCAGACCCAGTACCAGCTCAATCGCAGCAGATACTTGCCCCAAGGTGCTCCTTAGCTGAGCCATAATTGCGTCGATCTCCAACACCGTCGCCGTTGGGTGCTGCCGTAAAAGATCGTTAAGCAGCGCCTTTTGTTCAGGCGGCAGGTAAAAGCTTGTCATATAGGTCACGGGATAACTCTCGAGGAGACCTGGCGGGAACACCATGAAGAAGTTGGGCTTGAAGGACTCCCAATCCAAGGTCCGCAGGCTGGTTACAGTGACCGTCAATTCAGCAGCACCGATACGAATATCCACCTGATCGCCTACCGCCATCCCGTACCGCTGGGCAAATTCCTCCTCAACGGACACCGCCGCAAGTTCTCCGGATCGCCACCAGCCACCCTCAAGGAGCTCGTTGCCATCAGGGATTTCTGCAGACCAAGTGAAATTTACTTCCCGCTGGGAAGGAGCGTCTTCTTCCTCGGGCTCGATAGGCAGCGCCTCACCTGCGACGCCCATCAATCGTCCACGCAACATCGGGTAGAGTCGCTCCCGCTCCACCTGGCGATCGTCAAGCAAAGTGCTTACCGAACCAAGCTCATCAGGCGCAAGGTTCAGCAAAAAGTGATTAGGGGCGCCCTCGGGCAACTGCTGCTGCCATCCCTCTAACAACGAGGTTCGCAACAGTCCCAACAGAAGCAGCAACATTATCGCCACCGCAAACACTACTAGCTGCAGCGCATTCCCGAGGCCATGTCGCTGCAAACTCGCCAGCGCGAGACGCCAAACGCTGCCAGCCTGCATGCCCAAAGCTCGGCCTCCGCGAAGCAGTGATAGAGCCACCAGTCCACCCACAACCGTAACGGCTACAAGTCCACTCAACACGATGAGCGTCAGCTGAAGATCTGCGCTGTACCACCACATCAGCAAAACCACGGCAAGCAAGCCCAACAGATAGTCTCTAGGCTCGCGGGTGTCGTGGAGCGGCATATCGCTGCGCAGTACACGCAATGGGCTGATATCTGTGAGTCTACCCAGAGAAGGCCAGGCAAATACGCCAACACAAACCAGCGCGGTAACAGCGCCTATGAAATAAGGTCTTGGCTGAATAAGTGACGGCATCACCGTTAGTTGTTCCGCGAAAGACTGCAAAGCAGCGACCTGAAGCACCCAGGCAAGGAACCATCCCAGGAGCAAAGAAATCAGCCAACTCAATGCGAGTGTGGCCGCGTAGAGACGTTTTACCCGGGTTGAGTCGGCCCCCAAACTCTTGAGCAGCGCCACGTAGTTTTGATGTCTTTCAGCATAACGCCGCGCGGCAAGCCCCACCGCTACGCTGGCCAATATAACCGCAAGACTGCCGGCCAAGAGTAAAAACCGTTCCGCTCGGGCCAGTGCTCGACCCACCGACGGCTGCGAGGTTTCCACGCTTTGTAGTCTTTGCCCGGGCCCCACAGTCTCTTCCAACCAAAGCCCAAAGGCTTCGGCGGCCTCTGGCTCACCGGCGTAAAGGTGGCGATAGCTCACTCGACTACCGGGCTGAACGACTTGCGTCGCCGGAATATCAGCACTGTTGAGCATTACTCTAGGACCGACTCCCAAAAATCCACCGGCGCGATCCGGTTCACCGCGTATTGCGGCCGCCACGATGAATTCCGCCTCACCAATCCCAACGCTGTCTCCGACATTCAGCTCCAGTAGCGCGAAAAGCCGCGGCTCAATCCATACCGAGCCCCGGGGCGGTGCACCGCGATGCTCTCGTAACTCGCCGTATGGCGTGTCGCTGAGTCTCAACGCGCCCCGCAAGGGGTAAGCCTCGCTCACGGCTTTGACTGACGCGAGGACCATTCCGTCATCGCCGCCGTAGAGCATCGAAGTAAAGTTGAGTGTTTGCGCAGAGTCCATGCCTCGCGCCGACGCCTCATCAAGCCAGTCAGCAGGCAGTGGTCTTGCGTCGCGAACCACAAGATCGGCGGCAAGGAAGCTATGACTTTCTTGCCGCAGTGCCGATTTGAGGGCCGCCGCAAATCCACTGATCCCCGAGATCATGGTCACAGCCAGCACCAGCGCGCCTAAGAGAACACCTAACTCTCCTCCGCGCCAATCGCGGACAAGCATCCGAAGCAGAAGAGTCATATCAAGCGGTCTCTACTTCATTAAGTTCACCGCTGTCCATTTGCAGTTGGCGGGCACAGCGCTTGGCCAGCTGTAAGTCGTGTGTCACCAGAACCAGCGTAGTGCCCTCCTCCTTATTTAACCCAAACAATAGATCGGTTATGCGTTCGCCCGTGGCTCGATCAAGGTTGCCCGTGGGCTCATCGGCAAAAAGTATTCTCGGAGACCCGGCAAAAGCCCTGGCGATAGCAACGCGCTGCTGCTCACCTCCCGAGAGTTGTCTGGGGTAGTGATCTCGTCGATCGGCAAGACCGACACGCTCAAGAAAATCTGCCGCGCGCTCGCTGGCATTACGATCTCCTTTTAACTCCAGAGGAAGCATCACATTTTCCAACGCAGTCAGCGCGGGGAGTAACTGAAAGGACTGAAATACGAAGCCAACATCGCGTCCCCGCAACGCCGCTCTTCCATCCTCACTGAGCGCCTGTAAGTCCTCGCCATCGATGCGCACATGGCCATCGGTCGCAGTGTCCAATCCAGCCAACAAGCCAAGGAGTGTGGATTTGCCGGAACCCGATGCGCCAATAATAGCTACGCTCTCCCCCGACTTGATTTCGAGGTTAATCCCTTTCAGTATCGCAAGCTCTCCCTCTGCCATGGGTACCCGCTTGCCAAGATTTTCTGCAGTTATCATTTGTACTCCTTTGTTGCACGCTTTACGCGTGGGTTTGCTGCTTGGATTGGCGCTGATACCCACAAGCTGGCCCGCTAACGCGAGCGACGCAACCAGCGTGCATGGCTCGGACCCCGGAAGTCCGCGAGTGCTTGTGCTGGGCGATAGTATCAGTGCGGCCTACGGCATGTCCCTAGAACAGGGATGGGCTGCCCTTCTGGAGCGACAATTGAAGAAAAGGTGGGATGGCAGCCAAGTGATTAACGCCAGTATCAGTGGGGACACCTCTGCGGGGGGCTTACGTCGTCTGCCTGACCTCCTGGAAGAGCACCGCCCTGATCTGGTGGTCATCGAGCTTGGAGGCAACGATGGCTTGCGCGGTTACCCAACCCAGAAGCTGGAGGCCAATCTCACGGAGATGGCAGAACTCGCTGTAGAAGTCGGCGCTGACGTTCTGCTCCTGCCTATGGAGATACCACCGAATTATGGACCGCGCTATACGCGCTCCTTTCGTGAAAGCTTTCAGCGCGCGGCAAGCAACACCGATTCAACCCTGGGGCCTTTTCTACTGGACGGCATCGCTACGGAACCCGCACTTATGCAGAACGACGGCATCCATCCCACGGTAGAAGCCCAGCCGATGATCACGCAGATTCTCCAGCCGGTGATTGAAGAACTACTGGGGCAGCGCACACCCTCATGAGCCAACGAGAACAGACAGCGCTTCAGGCGCGGCTCTACAAGATAATTTTTGGCACTGACACTCCGTCGGGGAAGTGGTTCGACCTCGCACTCATATTTGCCATTCTCATCAGCGTGGGGGTCATCATCGTTGATTCTCTGGCGGATGTTCATCGAGATCACGGCGAACTACTCCAACGGATCGAGTGGGGTTTTACACTCCTTTTCACGATTGAGTACTTTGTGCGTATCTGGATTGCACAAAACCGCCGAGCCTATCTGTTCAGCTTCTACGGAATCATCGACCTCCTTGCGATTTTGCCCAGCTATCTGGCGATTCTGGTTCCACAGACGGCGCCATTGCTGATCATCCGGCTGTTGAGGGTGTTACGCGTATTCAGAGTGCTGCGCTTAGTGGGCTACCTTCACGAGGCCAACCAGATTGCAGGGGTGATGCGCAGTTCCTGGCGGCAAATTTTCGTATTTTTCTCCATCGTAATCACGATCATTGTCGTTTTCGGCTGTCTGATTTACGTCTTGGAAGGACCGAACAATGGCTTTGAAAACATCCCCGTAAGCGTTTACTGGGCCATCGTGACCGTGACCACCGTTGGCTACGGCGACGTAGTTCCCGTGACGCCTGCGGGGCGTGCCATATCGTCCATGGCCATGCTCGTAGGCTATGCAATCATCGCGGTACCCACCGGGATATTCACTGCCAACATTCTGGAAAAACGCCAGCGTGACCGCACCCCGCTCAACTGCCCTCAGTGCTCTCGAGCAGGACACGAAGAAGATGCTCGCTATTGTCGACACTGTGGCAGCTCGCTGCGAACGGACAGCGACGATTAACTGCAAGATGTAACTTAGAAGCCAAGGTTCGCAAAGGCACTTGCAGTGCTAGACATCGGTCTATATTGAGCTCTAAAAGGAGTTTGAAGAGGAGCTCTAAAGAGAACTCCGTTGCGAACTACTCAGTCGACTTTTGCGATAGCCGTTCGATGATGTAGCTACCCAGCAACCGAAACTCAGTCTGTCGCGGTGTTTTCTTTCTCCACATCAATCCAATATCACGCTTTACTTCTGGATCGGCAAAGGGCGTGAGTATCACATCAGGGCTGGCGAGCCCTCCCGCTGTGACCGCCATCCCCGGCACGAGAGTCACTCCAATGCCACTGGCAACCATCTGCACCACCGTAGTCAAGCTCGTCGCCTGATAAGGCACCTTGTACTCACTGCCTCGTAGCTTGCAGGCCTCAAGGGCATGGTCACGCAGGCAGTGGCCATCCTCGAGTAACAACAACTCCTGCCCCTGGAGGCTGCCGGTATCGAGATCACTTTGAGCCGCCAAGGGATGATCCAGTGGAGAAGCAAGGTAAAACGGGTCATCGAACAGATGCATACTTTCTACACCCTCGGCAGCCACCGGCAGTGCGAGCAGGAGTAAATCGAGTTCACCGCGGTGCAGCGCTTCGATGAGGGGTTCGGTCAAATCCTCGCGAATGAAGGGCGTGAACTCTGGATAATCGCTGCGCAGGGACTTCAGCAAGCCGGGTAGCAAAAACGGAGCGATGGTCGGTATGACTCCGAGGCGCAAACGCCCACTCAAGGGTTCCGCAGACGCCTGACATAGCGCGACGAGATCCTCGACATCCAGCAACAGGCCTCTGGCGCGTTCAACCACTTCCTCACCCAAACCTGTCAGCACGAGACTGCGGTTGTTGCGCTCCAGTAGAGACGCTCCCAGAACCTCCTCCAGCTCGAGAATTCCCGCGCTCAGTGTGGACTGAGACACGTGGCAGGCCTTGGCAGCACGACCAAAGTGTCCGTGCTCTACAACGGAGCACAAATAGCGAAGCTGCTTTATGGTGGGGTGTCTGCTCATGACTATGCTTTGATACCAGAATCGAAAAGATAGCAGAGTTCGCTGAAAATGGATCCCCGTTGACGGTTAATCCTCTGTCAATGCCGTTATAATCAACCGATGGATCTTATCGTTTTTGACCTCGACGGCACCTTACTCAACAAATCGTCCAAAATATCAGCCTATACACGGGAAACTCTCCGACGGCTCACTGCTCGGGGAATCGCCTATACCGTGGCAACGGGTCGTGCCCTGCATGGCGCCGTAGATATCCTAGACGACCACGGATTTTTACTGCCGCAGATTTATAAGAATGGCGTCATGATCTGGAACCCCGAGATTGGCAGCTACAGCACAAGCCATGTGTTAACGCTGGACGAAATTGGGCATGTCGCGGATGCCTTCACCGAGAGAGACGTCACACCTTTCTTTTTCACTCTTGAGCCCGGCAATCGTCACGCGGCCTATCACCCCCCTTTAAGACAGAAAGCAGAGTACAAGTTGGTCAAAAGCTTTGAGCGGGAGCGTAATCTGCCTGTGCGCCCCATAGCTGAGTTGCCCGCGGATGCTGACATCACAAACATCAGCGCTATTGGTCCCGATACGGCAATAAATGCTGTCGCCGAGATGATTCAGGACGAAGATCAGCTCGTCGCCTACATGGGTGTAGCCATCGAAGATCGGCGGCTCAACTGGATCGATATCCATCACCATTCAGGGAGTAAAGGTGGCGCTGTCCAATCCCTGAAACAGGAGCTGGGCTTTAGTCGCGTCATTTGTTTTGGCGACAGCGATAACGATCTGAGCATGTTTGAAACCGCCGACGAGGCCTACGCCCCGGAAAACGCAAAAGACAGCATTAAGGCCGCGGCCACTGCTGTTATCGGACATCACGACGCAGATGGCATCGCTCGCTTTCTAAGAGAACGCTTCGATCTCTGATTAGTCCCGCCGGGTGTGAGCTGCCACCCATCCCCTGATCTTGATGACTGCTCTCGATGACCTCCGCTGAAAATCAAGCCTGAGCGATTTATACCTCTGTTCTTGATAGACTCGGCGTTCTGTAATCGGCACCCAACGGGAACCCATCGCTATGGTCTTATTGGTCGCAGGTATTTTACTTTTTACCGGAACTCATCTTTTTTTGAGTCTCGCACCCTCCAAGGTGAGCGCTGCCAAGGAGAAAATGGGTGAGAACGGCATAAAGTCTTTGATTACCGTTTTCACTGTCGCGGGGATGGTTCTGATTGTTCTGGGTTGGCGAGGTAGCGAGAGCACCTGGCTGTACACAACACCCTCAAGTATTCGAGGAGCCGCTACCGGCTTGGTGGTTCTGGCACTTTATCTATTTGTAGTTTCCAATCGACCGTCCGCAATCAAGCGTTTTATTCGTCACCCGCAGTTAAGCGGCGTGCTGGTTTGGGCAGTAGCGCATTTACTGCTCAACGGTGACTCCCGCTCTTTGCTACTTTTCGGAGGGATGGGGCTTTGGGCGATCCTGGAGATTCTGCTAATTAATCGCCGGGACCCTGCTCCCGCAAAACCCTCAGCGCCGGGCTTGATATCAGAGATGATCACTGTCGCCATTACTCTGGCCGTTGCTGCGCTCATTGTTTGGGCACACCCTTGGCTGGCAGGCGTTCCCGCAATCGCCAGCTTCTAGAGGTCTAAACATATGACCCAGGTCCGCGATATAATGTCGCGCCTGCATAGTTCATAGTTCTCCACCGCTCCTCCAACTCGCGCATTGCCGCCTTCATCGTTTTAGGAACTCTCTCATGGCTGTTAAGACGCCACTCTCTCGCGACAGCAATCCGCTGTCTGAGTCCGAAGCTTTACGCGAGCATATCAATCGCGCCCTAGCAACAAGCCCCCCCTCGGGTCTCGAAGAGAAACTCATTTACCGTTTATCCAAATTTTGGTTTCGTCCCGAGCTTCACAATACCGATCGCCTGCCTGACCGGCCCTGTCTGTTTATTGGAAATCACGCACTCTTTGGACTGGATGGCTTCGTCATTCTCCCAGTATTGCTGCAAGAATACGGACGATTTTTGCGTCCTATGGGAGACAAATTTCTCTTCTCTCAGCCTAGCGTCGCTAAAACGCTGCTGCGCCGCGGCGCCACCATGGGCCACCCGGATGTTGCCCGGGCTCTGATGGCCCACGATCAGGACATCCTGGTTTTTCCCGGCGGCGCTCATGAGGCGGTGAAACCCAGCCGGGATCGTTACCAACTGCAGTGGAAAGAACGCCTTGGTTTTATTCGTCTAGCCGCAGAGTTCGGGTATACGATCGTACCCTTCGGCCTCGTGGGTCCTGATGAGTTCTACGAGTATCTTCTTGATAGCGAGCAAGTGGTCAAGCTCTTAAAACAATACGGATTCTGGTCGGACAATATGCGACCAGATGCGATTCCGCCCTTGCTCCGCGGTGCTCTTGGAACGCCTCTGCCGAGGCCTCAGGCAAGCTATCTCAGCTTTGGTGAGCCTCTAACCCTGCCACCACCGACAAAACGGGCGCCAAGTGTGAAGCAACTAAGGGCCTGGCGTGCGACTGTTGCCGAACGCATTGATCAGGAAATAGCAGACATGCTCTTACGTCGAGAGCAGTCCAGACACACCCTGGGCATTCTTAGACGACTAGCCAACGTTTAGGGAGTTCGGGCTGATGTAGCTTCGGCAGATAAACAATGAGCTACTCAGCCATCACCTTCGCAAGGCGTTCGGGATGCCGCCAACGAGTGCCCAAGACCCGCCAGAGATACAGCACGGCATTAGTGATCAGCATGCTCACAAAAACCCACCAACTCACCAATGGTCCCAGCTCCCAAACAACAATCACAAATACCTGAACGATAAGCGTGAGGACATGAACGATCACCGACGCTATCAATAGCCAGCGAGTGTCCCCTGCTCCGCGCAGGACACCGCTGCATACCAGAATTAAAGCATCGGCAACGGCATAGGTCGCCAAACCGATCATCATCGGAGCACCCACTGCCAGAATTGGCGAGAAGTCTTGTCCGGGCGTGGCGAAAATCCCTAGTAAAGGCTCTCGCCATATCACGAACATCAGCCCCATAAGGCCAGAGTACGTCACTGCAATCACAAAACCCGAGGCAATCACCTCGTTAGTCTTTGACATATCACCCGCGCCAACGGTGCGACCTACCATGCTCATAAGCGCGATATTCAGTCCCATGAGCGGCACGAAAGACAGCATGTCCCAATTAAAAACGATTGCCATAGCGGCCCCTTCGGCCACTCCGTAGGACTGAAACAACAGTAAAAACACGTTAAATGTGCCCATACCTATAAGCACCTCAAACCCTGAGGGCAAGCCAAGACGTAAATAGCGACGCATGATTCCCGGCGCGTAGAAGAACGACTTCCGAATATGAAAGCGCCGCGCATGAATGGGATTGAAGTAAAACAACAGATAAATCGCGATGGAAAGGATGCATGCGATCACGGTTCCCAGGGCAGCACCAATTATCCCCATCTCGGGCAGACCGTAACGTCCAAAGATGAGCACATAGCTCAATGGGATATTCAAAAAAACGCCTATGAGATCCGCGATCATAACCACCCTGGGCCGCGCTATTCCGGAAAAATAGGAAGCCATCACAGTCTTAATAAGGAAGAAAAAGCTGCCCATGATGAAGGTCAGGAAATAAGGCTTTTCGAGCGCAATTAGGTCGGGCGCGTGGCCCATCCACTCGAACATCGACATCATCGGCCAGGCCATCAGCAACAACAGTGGCATGGCTAATACACAGAGAATGATGCCCTGGGTGACTACGCGAGGGCAGCTGCGCATATCGCGCCGACCAAAATACTGAGCAACCATCGCGTTGCCGTATGCGGCGATACCGTTAAAAAAACACAGGCAGACCCAGAAGGATACGCCGCCCCCGAGAGAGGCGGCCACATGCACGGGGCTAATTCTCGACAGGAAAAAGCGGTCCGCGAAGGACATCAGGGCGTAGGCACCCTGCGACACAACCATGGGCAGTGCCAGTAAAAACAACCTGTTCAGCGTTGATCGAGTGAACCACATAGCGCCCTGCCATTCGGTGGGCGCGTAGTCTACTCCTGTAGGCGCTTATACCGTGAACAAAGAATGAATGAGAATAGAGATCAGGACTCTCGCTGAGAGACCCCGAGCTTCTCCAGGTTAGCAATCATGTCTTCCGCAGAGGAGCTGGGCTTCACCGCGGTGTCTATATGGGATATCACACCATCAACGTCAATGTAGTAGGTATGGCGACGGGCGAAGCCTCTGGTGAATACCTCATAGGCCTTGGCCACTTCACCATCAGGATCACTTAACAGCGGAAAGTCTGCTTCCGTCTCGTTAGCGAACTCCGCGTTCTTCTCCACGGGGTCGGTGCTTGCCATGAAGTAAGTCACGTCAAACTTTCGGATGTTATCGCCGTTCTCAGCCAGACTCTTACATTCCACGGTACAGCCTGAGGTAAATGCACGAGGAAACCACGCCAAAACTACCGCCTGCTTGCCGCGAAAATCAGCCAACTGATACGTTTTGCCATCTGAGGCTTCGAGGGTGAAATCTGGGGCCATATCGCCCACTTTTAACTCAGCCTTCGCAAGCATAGAGGAAACGCTGAGCACCAAAACGAACAGCGCGCGAAGAGACAAAGCTCCAAAATTCTGCATAGCAACTTACTCCGGGATAAAATTAGGGCTACCTGGATTACGCTCAACCTGGATCCCCATAAATGTGGTGAACGCAGTATGAGCTCTTTGTACGCTAAAATGTGACCTCAGATCACTTTCTGGCAGCCTCAGTCAGCCGCGACAGGCGACAGCTTTGGGTACCGCGCACCTCACATTCGGGGATATTAACCCTTTACCTTGCAGGCTCTTACCGTTAACTTCGTGTTTGCGTAGAGGTAGTGCGTAGCAAGCTGTCGGTGTGATCCATCTTTGCGAATTAGGCGATTAACATAGACAGTACACAACGAATCAAATCTCCGGGTAGATTCACTCAGAAACACTTAGATACATACACGATACGAAGGAATAGACATGCGAACAAAAGCACTTATTGGCGTGGTCGCCACATCTGCCCTCCTCCTTACGCTAGGCGGCTGCAGTAAAGAAGATATGGACAAGGCCAAGAGCACTGCGGAAGAAGCGGCTGAATCAGCATCAGAGATGGCCGAAGGTGCCATGGACAAGGCTGGAGATATGGCCGACAGCGCCGTTGAAGCAACCAGCGATGCCATGGAGTCTGTCGGTGATGCTGCAGAAGGTGCAATGGAATCAGCCGGTGAAATGGCTGACGCCACCGGTGAAAAAGTGGGCGAGATGGCAGATGCTGCCAGCGACAAAGCCGGCGAAATGATGGACGACGCCAGCGATACCGCCGAGGGCATGATGGATGACGCAGAAGCTGGCGCCCAAGAAATGATGGACGATGCTGAAGCCGGCGCTGAAGACGCCATGAAGAAGATGGGCGAAAGCTAAGCCACTCCGACCGCTGCGCTATGCGGCGGTCGCTCATTCAAGGCGCAGGTTCTTCAGGTTGGCTACAGTTTACGCAGCAAGCCCAGGCCTGTGCCTTGAATCACCTCGATACGGCAGTTCGATTGAAGCACCACTGCAGTGCAACCGAGGCGAATTCAAAGCATTGCCCCACCACCATTTTTAAAGCGCCCGGAGCACCCCATGGACCTGTGGCCATATCGCTGGGACCATCTCCTTAGATACCGCTACATAGAGATCATCAGTTTGTGGGAAGGCCGACTGACCACGGGGCATCTAACCCGTTGTTTCGGTATTGGCCGTCAGCAGGCCAGCAAAGATATCAATGTCTACCTACGGGAAATCGCTCCCGGCAATATTTCCTACGACAAGTTTCTCAAGGGCTATCGCCCCAGTGAAGACTTTGTGCCTCGAGTGACGCGAGGTACGGCGGATGAGTATCTTCACTTGATGAGCAGGGATGAGCAGCTCATGGGCGTTTTCGAAGCGCTGCCGCTCACAACAGCCAATGTCGAACAAATCACCCCACCCGGCCGCGATGTCTCGCCTTCTATCCTGCGTCCAATGATTCAAGCAGCCCGCGCGCGAAAACGACTGGAGGTGGACTATGTCTCGCTACAGCACCCGGACCGCGAGGGGAGGATCATTGTCCCTCATACGCTAGTGTTCACTGGTTTCCGATGGCACGTGCGTGCTTGGTGCGAGAAAAACCAGGGCTTTCGCGACTTCGTTTTGAGCCGCTTCCGAGGTGAGGCTGAAATACTCGACACTTCCGAACACGGTGAAGACCAAGATGACGACTGGAGCCAACGCATTAACATCATTGTCGTACCCGATCCCCGACTGACAAAAGATCAGCAAGCGGTCATCGCTCATGATTACGGAATGAGCGGCGGAACGCTCACCCTTAACACCCGCGCCACGCTGATCAACTATCAATTACAGTTGCTCCAGCTAGATCCATTTAGTGAACAGGAAAACCCCTTGGCGCAGCAAGTTGTTTTACAGAATCGTGACGAGCTTGAGCCATGGCTCTTTGGCTGAGCACATCAATGGCCATTTTTAACGGATAGTTCTCGCTGAAAGTGCCTCCTCGGGGTAGGCTTATCGCACGACCAAAGCCAACAACCTTCTCTGAACAAGGAGCTACCCGTGTCCCGTGCAGCGTTCTTTACTGTGCATCTACTCCTCGCCAGCCTCCCCTTCTTCCTGGATCTGCACAATCTACTGATGTGGGCGTTTTTTTTACTGATACTCCTCAGTTTTTGCGTCGGTGTGTATGACATGCAGCAAACGGAACACAGTATTCGGCGAAACTTTCCGCTCATTGGCCGAGGGCGCTGGATAATGGAGTCCGTTCGGCCCTTTGTTCAACAATATCTTCTTGAATCTGATGTTGGCGGCGCACCGATCAACCGTATGTTTCGCGCCATCGTGTACCAACGCGCGAAAGGCGACCTCGCCAGCGTTCCTTTTGGCACAAAAGTGGACACCTATCGCGACGGATATGAGTGGATGGGGCACTCTATTGCTGCCCGTAACATCAGTGAGCTGGATGACAATCCACGCGTCACTATAGGTGGACCCCACTGCCAACAGCCTTATGCAGCTGCGCTACTGAATGTTTCGGCAATGAGCTTTGGTTCCCTGAGCAACAACGCCGTTCGCGCTCTCAACCGCGGCGCGTCTTTGGGCAGTTTCTATCACAACACCGGTGAGGGTGGAGTATCTGACTTCCATCTAGAGCATGACGGTGATCTGGTCTGGCAGATCGGTACGGGGTACTTTGGTTGCCGCCAGGTTGATGGCTCGTTTTCTGCGGAGGCGTTTGCCGAGACTGCCGCGCGGCCCAACATCAAAATGATAGAGATCAAACTCTCTCAAGGGGCGAAGCCTGGGCATGGGGGCATCCTGCCGGCGAGCAAAAACACAGATCTTATCGCACGTATACGTCAGGTACCCGTAGGCACTGAAGTCGTATCACCATCCGCCCATAGCGCGTTCTCAAGTCCCCGCGGGCTACTGGAATTTGTAGCCAAGTTGAGAGAACTGTCAGGAGGCAAGCCGGTCGGTTTCAAGCTGTGTGTCGGACGGGAAAGCGAATTCATCGCCATCTGCAAAGCGATGCTCGATACGGGGATCACACCGGATTTCGTCACCGTGGATGGCGGCGAAGGGGGTACCGGCGCAGCCCCGCTGGAGTACAGCAACTCCGTGGGCATGCCTTTGCGGGACGGTCTCGCCTTTGTCGTCGATACGCTTCAAGGGTTTGGGGTTCGCGATCAAATTAAGGTGATCGCGTCGGGAAAAATAATCACGGCCTTTCATATGGCTAAGGCCCTCGCTCTTGGAGCTGATCTTTGCAATAGCGCCCGGGGCATGATGCTGGCGCTGGGTTGTGTGCAGTCTCTCGAGTGCAACACCAACCACTGCCCCACGGGCATCACGACACAGGATCCACGGCTGGTACAAGGTCTGGACGTGACCGACAAGGCGCAGCGTGTGGCTCGGTTCCAAGGAGAGACATTGCACGCATTACTGGATCTGGTGTCGTCGGCCGGGCTCGAGTCGCCTAAAGTACTTAATCGGTCACACATTCATCGGCGCATAGATCAAATGACTATCAAACGCTACGACGAGCTGTTTCCACTGCCGACGCAAGGCGCCTATCTGACCGCCAGCGCTACGGACCCCATCTATCTTCACTTGAAGGAAGCCGATAGCGACAGCTTCAGTCCGGCGACCGGGCATAGCCAAGCGTAAACGAATTCGTTGAGATGACGAGGCTCAGCACGCGCAAGCAAGCTAAGCCTCCTCCCTGTTTACTACTCGGGCGTAGTTAAGTCTCGAATGATCACCGACCAATGGTCCAAGGCATCGTAGAAAGCCTTGATAGGCACTCGCTCATTGAGGCCGTGGGCATACATTTCATCAGGATTCATAAACACGCCTGAAATTCCCCAGGTTGGAATACCTGCCGAGCGGAAGTGCATACCGTCTGTACCTCCAGACTCCATATAGGTAATCAAGTCCAATCCAGGATGTCGGCTGTGCACCGCCTTACCAATCGCAGCGAGCACATCGGCACGAATTTCTGAAATTGGGCTCTCTGTGGGATCACCGAGAAGTACAAACTCCGCTTCTTCGTTGCCCACAACCTCCTTCAACTCGGCCTCAATGTCAGCGACGGAAACACCGGGAAAAATTCGGCAATTGACGGTCGCTGTCGCTGATTGCGGCAGTGCATTTTCTGCGTGACCTGCCTCCAACATGGTGACAACACAGGTTGTGCGAGTCGTACCAACATAAGAAGGCTGGCTACGCAGTGTTTCTGCGGCCTCGGCATCCTCGGGATCATAGGCAAAACGCACCATGGCCTCCCCCAACTCACCGCCGATCTTTTCACCAACTTGCTGGAAGTAAGACAAAGTCATTTCGCTCCAGCGCACGGGAAAACGATGGGCTTCGATGGCTTTCACAGCCCCCGCAAGGTCATAGATAGCGTTGTCATCTCGAGGACGGCTGCTGTGCCCGCCCGGATTACGGACGGTAATTTCCCAAGTCGCGTAGGTTTTCTCCGCCGCCTGAACTCGATAGCTGACTGCTACCCCGTCGGCAGTAAGACTACCGCCGCCTGCGTCGGAGTTAAGAGCGTACTCAGCCTCGGCAATCTCCGGCATCTCGTAGGCCATCATGCGCGTGGTTGTCATACCGCTTTCTTCATCACCAGAAAAAGCAAGAATCAGGTCCCGATCTGGAACGAAGCCTTCCTTTTTAAGGCGAATCATTGTGCCCGTGAGCTGTGATACGCCAAACTTGTTATCGATCGTTCCCCGCGCATAGAAATTCACATCATCCTGCGTGAGTTTAAAGGGTGGTCGAACCCAGTCTTCGGCCAACGCTTCGACGACATCCATGTGCCCAAGCAGGAGTATGGGCTTGGCGCCGGCACTACCGTCACCACGATAAGTCGCAATCAGCGTTCCGAACCCATCCTTTGGGATGATTCTCACATCTTCTTCCGCAAACCCCGCAGCGATGAGCTCACTCGCCAGATATTCAGCTACCCGAATGGTATTTCCCTTGGTTTTGGAAGTATCCACTTCCACAATCGTCCTGTAGATCTCCAACGTCTTCTGCGCGTGCTCGCTCTGAATCTGAGCCTGAGATGACACGCTGATCGACGCCAGAAGCAAGGCTGTCCAAAAACTTCGCCGCATTAAGTTTCTCCTGATTTACGTAGTTAGCTTTTGCAGTGTAGTGTTAACACAGCTCCGGTCATGGGAGCCGCTTACATCTATGACCCAAAGCTTATAGGATTCGGCCATCAAGAAGGGATAAAAATAATGCGTAGAATAGATCTTGCCAGTGCCGGGTTTCTCTTACTGGAGAAGCGCGAGACTCCGATGCATGTCGGAGGGGTCAACCTGTTCACCCTTCCTGAGGGCGCCGATGAGCAGGAGTTCCTGACGTCCCTACGAACACAGCTGCGAGAAAACACAGAGTTTCGCAAGCCTTTTGGCGAGTATGTGGTAACGGGTAAAACCGGCCTCTACTGGGAGAAAGATGAGCACATCGACATGGACTACCATGTTCGTCACTCCGCCCTCCCCAGCCCGGGCCGTTACCGTGAGCTTTTTGCTTTAGCATCGAGATTTCACACGACGCTCCTTGATCGCACCCGCCCCCTGTGGGAACTCCACCTCATCGAGGGACTGCAGGACCGACAGTTTGCCGTATACAACAAAGTACATCACGCGGCGATCGATGGTGTGGGCGCGATGCACATCACTCAGGCTATGTGCACGGAAAGCCCCAACGGCCCTCCCGGCTACGCACCCTACTCACTGGAAGCCTATGAGGCCTACAAGCAGTCGCGATTTGGCAATATTGCAAAAACCACGAACCCCAGCAAACGCGATATGCGCAATGTTCTGGAAGCCCTAAAGCAGCAGTACGACTCAAGCATCAATCTGGCCACGGCCATGCGACGCTTTGGTCTTGCATTCGTGGGTCGCAGTGGCAATCTTGCCGTGCCTTGGCACAACGTTCCAAAAACCTCGATCAACACGCGAGTCTCTGGTGCACGGCGCTTTGTCGCTCAGACCTTCGCTTTTGATCGCGTCAAAGAAGTTTGTAGGGGCCTGGACGCAACGGTCAATGACGTTGTCCTTGCGATGTGCGCCGGCGCACTGCGGCGTTACCTCCTATCGCGAGACGAACTCCCGCTTCACTCTCTCAAAGCCATGGCTCCTGTATCCCTGCGAGAAGAAGGCGACGTCGACTCCAGTAATGCGATTGGCTTTATCACCGCTGACATGGCCACAAACATCTATGATCCCGAGAAGCGTCTTCGCACGATTCAGGAATCCATGCGTGCGGGAAAAGATCTTCTTCGGGAGCTGTCGCCCGCAGAGGGGGCGCTGTTCATGCAACTCACACAGCTGCCCGCACTGCTCACATCAATTCTCGGGCTTGGATCCAAGTTTCCGGCGTTCAGCACCGTAGTCTCAAATGTCCCCGGCCCGAAGAAACCACTCTATTGGCATGGAGCTCGATTAGACGGCATTTATCCAGCATCGATCGTCTTTGACGGCTTTGCGATGAACATCACGCTGGTGAGCTACCACGATCAGTTGGATTTCGGCATCGTTGCCTGCCGGCGATCCCTACCTCAAATTCAACGGATTATTGATCATCTGGAAGACTCTCTGGCAGAACTTGAAACGGTCGCAGGCATTAGCGGTTCTGCAGCACGGAGCAACAACAATCGGCGGAGCTCTCACGCCGCAGCAAAAACAAGAGTAAAAGCGAAAGCAAAAACAAGGAGCAAAGTAAAAACTAAAGCTTCGCCCAAGGCAAAAGCAAAGACGCCATCAAAGGCAAAGCCAGCAGCAAAAACCAAAGCTAAACGCGGTGCCAGGAAGTCGGCCGTAAAACCCAAACTCGCTAGAAAATAACAGGTAAAACATGAGCACAAAGCAGGAATTACCCGGCATTCTTATAGGCGGCTCCGACGCGGGGCAGGTTTTTCTGAACCCCAAGTACGCCAACCGGCACGGCCTC
The DNA here is from genome assembly GCF_045689245.1 of Congregibacter brevis. GTDB lineage: Bacteria > Pseudomonadota > Gammaproteobacteria > Pseudomonadales > Halieaceae > Congregibacter > Congregibacter brevis. The sequence goes on from NZ_CP136865.1 coordinate 2,833,124, forward strand.
ATTGCTGGCGCTACGGGAACAGGTAAGACTGTCACCCTCCAATGCCTTGCTGAGAGCTTTTCTGCACAGGGGGTTCCAGTTTTCCTCGCAGATGTAAAAGGTGATATCTCAGGCCTTAGCCAACCGGGCAAGCCACACCCTAAGGTTGACGAGCGCGTCGAGAAAATTGGTATCGAAGACTACGTCCAAGAAGCCTACCCTGTTGCATTCTGGGACCTGTTCGGTAAAAAAGGAACTCCGATTCGCACTACGCTGACTGAGATGGGCCCCCAGCTTATGGCGCGGCTCCTGGGCCTGAACGATACCCAGGAAGGTGTACTTACCCTGGTTTTTCAGTTTGCCGATGACAACGGCTTATTGATGCTGGATCTCGCTGACCTTCGCACAACACTACAACATCTCGCAGACAACCGAAAAACCCTTGGATCGAGTTACCGTGTTGCCACCGCGTCCGTGAACGCCATTCTCCGACGCTTACTAATGCTAGAGCGTGAGGGTGGGAAACACTTCTTCGGCGAACCTGCGCTCGAACTCAACGACCTTATGCAGCGAACTCGCGATGGACGAGGTGTGATAAACGTCCTCGCTGCAGACACACTCATTCGTAGCCCGCGTGTGTACAGCACATTTTTACTTTGGCTGTTGTCCGAGCTCTTCGAACAGCTTCCCGAGATTGGTGATCCGGATAAGCCCGAGTTGGTGTTCTTCTTCGATGAAGCACACCTGCTGTTTCAAGATGCGCCAAAGATCCTCTTGCAGACTATTGAGCAAGTTGTTCGACTGATTCGATCGAAAGGCGTTGGGATTTACTTCGTGACGCAAAGCCCAGCGGACATACCCGACAGCGTCTTGGGTCAGCTGGGTAACCGCGTTCAGCATGCCTTGCGGGCTTACACACCGAAAGAAAGAAAAGCCGTGCGGGTAGCCGCGCAAAGCTTCCGGGGAAATCCCGCACTCGATACCGTTGCAGTCATCAGTGAGCTGGGAGTGGGCGAGGCGCTCGTTTCGACGCTGCAGAAAAAGGGCGTACCCTCCATGGTACAGCGCACGCTTGTCCGCCCTCCCTCCTCTCGCATGGGCAAAGCCACCATGGCTGAACGCACAGAGGTTCTCAAGAATGATCCCAACGGCCGCCGTTATGCAAAAGGAATCGATCGCGAGAGTGCTCACGAGCAACTCTTAGCCAGGGCTACAGAACAGCAGGCCGAACGGGACGAGAAGGAACTCAAGAAACGAGAAACCAGCGCGCGGAGAAAAACCGGCCGCAAAACACAGAGCAGTAGCGATGCCTTTGTTAAAAGCATGGCACGAAGCCTTGGTTCAGCCGCTGGTCGTTCTCTTGGGAAGAAGCTCTTTCGAGGACTGCTGGGATCACTGCTGCGCTAAAAAAGTACGCCGGACAGTAACCGAGCGCTTAGCTATTGCTAACTACGTGTTCCAAACACTCGGCTTCCGGCACTGATTATTATCAGGACAACCGACCCTGCCAATAGGCCTAGTATTGCTGCAAATAGTTGAGGGGTAATCGCCCGGACCCAGGCGTTGTCAGCTAACAACTGCATGCTCATTTGGAGCACGTCTTCCGACAGGTGGTGTAAAAAAGGTATTCCGTGCACGAGGATGCCACCACCCACCAGAAACATCGCAGCGGTGCCTAGCACCGTTAGTGCACGCATCAGGCGCGGCGCAAGTAACAACAGGCCTTTGCCCGCGCCACGCAAGACGCCGCCGCCAAAGCCCTGATGTTCAGTCTGTACCCAGTGCAAACCCAGGTCATCAATCTTGACAATGACCGCCACAAGCCCGTAGACGCCAATTGTCATCAGCAGGGCTATCGCTGTTAACACGCTCGCCCGAACAAGCAAACTCGCGTCGCCAACGATACCGAGAGTAATAACAATAATCTCCGCCGACAGTATGAAATCTGTGCGGACTGCGCCCTTAATACGCTTTTTCTCAAGCTGGAGCGGATTCGTGTTTGGGTTTTCGAGCTGCTTGCGTAAACTCTCACCCGCTTCACGACGCGTGTCAGCACTGTGGCTGAGATAATGCCAGAGCTTTTCGAAGCCCTCGAAGCACAGAAAGAGACCACCCGCGATAAGTAATGGAGTGATTAGCCACTCTGCGACCGCGGCAATCACTATAGCCGCGGGGACCAGCATCGCTTTGTTAAGCATAGAGCCTTTGAAAACTGCGTAAACAACGGGCAGCTCTCTCTCAGCTGCTACGCCCGTGACTTTCTCGGCGTTGACAGCCAGATCGTCTCCGAGCACGCCCGCTGTTTTTCTCGCGGCAATTTTCGACATCACCGTCACATCATCCATAAGGGTAGCGATGTCATCGAGTAACGCGAGAAGGCTAGCTCCTGCCATAGATCTATCCCTTTTTACTTTTCTTGCGCTGCTTGGCTGGCAACAGCATATTGGAACGGGGAATCCGTGGTTTTTTCCCGGACTCTAAATAGCCATGAATAGCTTCCTGGGACCGAATCGCAGCAGAGTTTACTTTTCGCTGCACGGGCTGATTTGATTGTGCCTTATCCAGAACTCTGGCGCGGACGTTGTCATGCCACTGAATATCCAATACGTCCTGAATCAGGGTTTGCGCGTCGACATCGTAGATAGGACACAAGACCTCCACGCGATAATCAAGATTGCGCGTCATGAGATCAGCGGAGCCTATGAAGTACTTCGGCTCGCCCGCGTTGTAAAACACATAGACTCGCGGGTGCTCAAGGTAACGATCCACGACACTGATCGCCTCAATATTTTCGGAGATATCTTTAACTCCGGGTTGCAAGGAGCACATGCCGCGGATAATTAAACGTATCTCCACCCCAGCATCACTCGCCTCATAGAGTTTCATGACCAACTCTCGATCAACGAGGTTGTTGCACTTCAGGGTCATCGCTGCACGAAGCCCCTTTTTGGCATTGGCGATTTCCTGATCGATCATGCCTTCGATACCCGGTCTTGAGCTATGCGGAGAGACCAGAAGGTGCTGGTATTGTGGGCGTCGATAGTTGTATTGAAGAAAATCAAAAACGTCGAAAACCTCACGTCCCAAATTCTGGTCGTAGGTCATCAGAGAAAAATCTGTATACAACCGGGCAGTTTTCTCGTTGAAGTTTCCGGTACCGATGTGCGTGTAAAACCTTTGCTGTCCTTCTTCCCTGCGCTGAATTAGCAATAGCTTGCTGTGAACTTTAAGCCCGGGTACACCAAACTTAACTTCGATACCGCCCTCAGTAAGACGCTGAGCCCAATTGATGTTCGCCTGCTCGTCAAAACGCGCCGCCAACTCTACCACCGCAAGAACGCGCTTACCGTTGTGCACAGCATTTAGCAGAGCGTCGACCACACGGGATTCCGACGCCACCCGGTAAAGACAGATCTTAATATTTTCAACATCAGGATCTACGGCGGCCGTTTTTAGTAAGTCGATGAGATAGTCAAAGGAATGATAGGGGTAGTACAAAAGCACATCTTTAGTGCGAATCGCCGCGAGTATGTTGTCTGCTTCATCAATCCGTGTGACAGGCACATTGCCCAGGGGGCGCAACTCGAGGTAGCGAGGGCCTACACTGGGAAAGGACATGAAGTCTTTAGAGTTGTGATAGCGTCCTCCCGGGATCAAGCTATCGTACTTGCCAAGAGAGAACTTGGACGCGAGAAAGTCCAGCAGCGACGCTGGCATCTGAGCATCGTAGACGAAACGCACGGCATCGGCCTTGCGTCTCTGCTTGAGACTGCTGGCCATTTTTTCGATAAGGCTATCCATGATGCCTACATCAAGCTCCAGCTCGGCATCCCGCGAGAACTTAAAACAATAGGCTGCTACCGAATCTATCGGCATTACACCTCGGAACATTTGTGGCAAACAGGCGCGAATCACGTTATCCAAGGCAATGAACACTCGACCGCTCTTACCTTTGCGCCTAGGGATCTCGACAAAGCGATTCATGCGGTCCGTGGGAACCTCCACCACCGCTACGCGTTGTTTCTTACCTGCACCAATCTCTACGGCAAGATACAAGCTTTCGTCATTGAGGACAGGGATGGGCGAACCCTCGTTGAACAGGATGGGATCGAGCTCGGGTAGTAGCTTGCTCGTAAAGTAATCCTGCACAAACTGCGCTTGGTTGGCTTCCAATTGCCGCTCATTGATCAGGTAAATCCGCCGCGCCTGCAGAGCCTTCATCACAGTCGCGTAGACTTTCTCAAAGTCATGCTGCTGCGCCACCACCTCTGCCTGAATCGCCGCGAGGAGCTCTTTCGCTCCTTGTCGTGCGTTGCCGCTAGACACAGAGATCAGTCGACGGACCTCAGCAACTCTTACGCGGAAAAACTCATCAAGGTTATTAGAGAAAATACCGAGATATCTGAGACGTTGGATCTCCGGGGCATTCTCGTCTGCCGCCTCTTGAAGTACTCGGGCGTTGAACGATAACCAACTCAGCTCCCGCGGCACGAACAAACTGTCATCGAGATCCGCTAAGCGCGTCTTGATTGGGCTACTCATTGATACTCACCATCTGTTGCTCACAGGAACCCGATGCCGCTCAAAGCGGCTCACCATCAGGCGTCGGGCTTTATTGCTAACACATCTGTGTGAAGATCTTGCAGTACGGACTCTGCGGTATTGCCAATCAACTTTGCACTAATGCCCTGGCGAGCAACGGTGCCCATTACAACAATTTGCGCTCTCGCCTTGGCTGCTTGAGAGGTAATCACCTTGCAAACCGGCCCTCGCTTCGTAACAAACTGCTTTTCAGGGATGCCGTGCTCTTTGGCCAGCGCTTTGAGGTGGGGGAGCATTTCCTCACGATGCTTATTGGAATAGCTGATGGGATCCACGAGATCCAGATCGGCCAAAACAGAAGGTATCTCAATCGCTGACATGATTTTGAGTTCGACGCCTAAAGCCTCCGCCAGCGCCTTCGCCGCACCCAGAACCTTGGAATTTAGCCGCTGCTTACTCTTCTTGCGGGTTCCGAGATCCAGTGCAGCCATAACGGGACGGGTCCGGCTCCACTTCTTCTCGGCGACCATCAGAACAGGCACTGGACACTCTCGCAGAACATGCCAATCCGTAGAGGTGTATCCAAGGCTACCGGTCGTGTGTGTCGTTTTGACAACTGCGGCAAACTTCGCCGTACTGGTCCGTTTAACGATCCAGGGATGTACGGTCTTAAGCCAAACTACCTTTAAAGCGACCTTTTGATCTTTACTGGTAAAAGCATCTATTCGCTCAAGGATCTGCGCGCGACGCTTATCCAGAATTTGCTGTTTCAGTGCAGCCTGGGCAGCTTTGCCACCCTCTATACGGTCTAGTGGCGCGTACACGAACGCAACAACTTCCACGTCGTAGCCCAGTTTGGCCGCCAGCTCGAGGCCTCGGGACGTCGCTACACATGACTTACCTTTGTCCGCAACGATTAGAATCTTGCCCATACTGTCTCTCCCGTATCTTTGACTCGATTATAGGCGCTCAAGATTGCGGCGAAAGGGTCGTCGCTCAATTAATCGGCAAAAATATAGGCGGATACAACATCTGCGGTGGTCTTGGGTGACTCCAAAGGGAACAAATGCCCGCCAGGAATTTCCTTGAAGGACGCTCGTGGTTGCCAGTGCTGCCACCGCGACCATATCTCCGGTCTGAGGGTATCGCTGTCTGACCCACGAATTGCCAGAGTGGGCACCGGCATACGCTTCATGAGTGGCCGGGCCCTAGGCGCACTGCCGTAGACCGCCGCTTCCCACGCACCCGAATAACGTAGCTGCACACCCCCGTCTGGCAAAGGGGCCTTACTAGCCTGCACGTAATTCGTCAGGGCGTCATCACTCAGGCCTTTGAAAGCACGCTTTCCCCGATAAAAGTCAAAGGCCGCTTCATGATTCTCAAAGTGCTCTGGCCGGGATAGCGCGCGTCGAAGCATCGGCATGTTCTTGCGCCGCCTCTCTGGCATTAACTTTGTTGCCATCACTAAACGGTCGGGCAAAAACACGGGGTCCAACAAAATGAGTCCTGCTATTTTTTCGGGGTGGCTATTAGCGGCAAGCGCTGCAATAGTTCCACCCATGCTATGCCCCATCACCCAAACCGGTGCAGCAAACCGCATGTTGATTGCCTCAAGCATATCGCCTGCAAAGAGCTGCCAGCTCAAACGTCGGGGCGGCTCTCTCCCTCCCCACAAAGGACGATGCTCCAAAGCGCTGATAGCGAACTTGTCTCGCAGGTGAGCGAAAAGCTCTCTGTAGCTTCCCGGGGGGTAGCCATTAGCATGCGCAAACAAAAGGGGAAGCCCCTCCCCCCCCATGTCTTCTACAACTACGCTACTCACCGTGATCTCCTCAACAACACTGTATCCAAAGCCTATGTCACTCAAAGAAGTTTCGACAGCTCTGCTATGCTGTGAACATGGACAATGAAGATACAGCAAGCCGCGGCCTGGACTGGAGAATTCTCTTCGGGCTCACGATTACGAGCCTCTGGATGGGCACGGGCATTTACTACGTCACGGTCATCGTCGGCTGGAATGAGTTTAAGACACTGCCCACCGCCGATATTGGCAGCTTTTTCGAGGGCGCTTTCGCTCCTCTCGCCTTCTTATGGCTGGTCATCGGCCATTTTATGCAACAGAAAGAAATAACGGCCAATACGCGCGCCACAAGCATGCAGGAGCAAAGCACCCGGCGCCTGGAGCTCCACTCGAGGCGCGACTCCTATTTCAAACTCTTGGGTCTGGTGCAGGAGCAGTTAGGGAGCATCGCCGGCTTCCACTACGTATCCGTTTTCGGACCTACGGGAACCGATGAAGTCTCTCTAGAGGAGTTTTCCAACTTGCGCTCCGAAGCAAGCACGGGTGATCACTCGCTATTTATTCGCCGTTTGGTCTCAGCTGCTGCAAGTAAGCGCGACGATCCTGAGGCGGTGCATGAGATGCTTTTTGGCACGGAGATACGGGCAAGACACAGCGAGAATTTCAAACGCACCTTTGGCAGACTGCTTGATGCAGCAGAGTCGGTGGACACGGACAACATGCTTCGGGAAGCCCTGCTGGAGGGCTCTGCCGCGGGAATCTACTACCGGATTATTCGACACGTCTCCGGTGAGGAAGATATGAATCCAATATCGGGGCTTCGCAACTAGTAACTCCAACTAACTTGGGTAAAGATATATTGACTGTCCTTTGGAGCTGCGGGATTTAGCAGTGCCCCCGGCGCTCCGGAAAAGTACTCGCCCTTTTTGAGGTAAGCACCGCCCAAATCCACGACAAAAGACGTGTCTTTTGGCGTCCATCGCCAACGCAATTCCCACTGCCCGCCTATCTTTCGACCGGAGGCACCGCTTGAGTCCCTTCGCCCTCCGGTAACAAAAAAGTCTCGGGGACTATCCAGCGATAACCAGCGATGAGATAACAACCAGGCCTGACTTTCGGACGACTGCCACCGGGCCCGTACGGCGGGCGCACGTATGTTGCTGTGAACCGCAGCTCCAAAGATACCGCTGGGCCCAAGTTCAAATGCTCGGGCGCCATATAGGCGATCGAAACGTTCGTTTCGACCATCAAAAGGATCTCGATCACCCGTCGCTTGGTCATAGGCAAGCCGGAAGTTAAATTCTGGCCACAGCTCAAAGCCCAGATGCAGATGAGTGAACCAGGCACGATGATCGAGAACCTCGTCAGGTGTCGAAAATATACTCGCTAGAGACTCACCCCATTGGTAGGCAGCCTCGAACTCCGCATCCAGCGCGCCATCCGCCCACAAAAACCGGGCGCCCAAAGTTGCCAATTCACGATCAGCAACAGGGCGGCCGGGCTCATCATTGAGCGCGCTGACGAACACATAAGTGGCAAGCGTTGCGTCCGCCTGAGGCACAGCATAGTCAATACTCGCTCCCCAGAAACGCTCACCACTCCCCGCTTTGTCGAGACGAATTTCTTTATCTCGCAAGGATTCCAAATCCAGACCGTCCGGCCGCCGTTGCAGCGGCAGAGTATAAAAAACCGCTGCCCTAGCGCTTGGAGATACATAGCTCAGGTGCGCGCCTTGAAACGCGTTACTGGTGTTGCGAAAGTTATTCCGCGCAAGAAGCCGTCGGCTACCGTAATCAAGCGTCATTCGACCCAGAGAAAGGTCGAGCTCCGAGCCCTCTGTTAATGACCACTGTTTCGCCAACTTCGCCACGATGGGCTCGAGCGTGTTGATATCGTCAGTGCCTATTGGCGAAAGCGCTTCAGCCCCCCAGGCACGGCTGTCTTGAACCTCGACTTCCACACTCCAGTCAGATGCCTGGTATCGCGCTCCAACAACCGTACGAGAAAACTTCAGTTGGTCCGTAGCGGGAGCCACGATGCGGAAAGAATCAGAAAGATATTCTGATCGAAGTCGAACATCTATGTGCAGAGACCATCCGAGCGAGCGCTCTTCATTTTCCTGTGCGAAGACGCTGGAGGTCAGGAACACAACTGAGCTGAGCAAACACCTGCACAGACACACACTACTGTCTTTGATCATCAGTAGTCAGACGGCGTGATTGCTAACCAACAGGCCTCCGAGCTAATCAAGCATGCTTGGGAACCACAACACTAGCCAGACCGTTTGCAGAGAAAGGCTGCCAGTCTTCAACTGACTGTCTCAGACGATCGGCAATCACATACCAGACAGTGGGGTTTAGAGTCATCCCACAGTGGCTGCCGCGGACCTGGATATTTTGCGTCGCTCCATGCGCGAATTCAGGATTCTGAAACGCGGTACGCCAATTCACGATGCCATCACCTTTGGAATACACGGCCGTGGTAGGCACCGGAGGCGCTCGGTGCAGATCGTCGAGGGCGACGGGTAAATCGTCAGTGGGATTCAGAGCCTCAAAAAGACGCGCGGGATAAGAGCCGCTATGCCGACCCCGTCCAAAAGGACTCCCCAGCGAGATTACTTGCCGCACTCGAGACGGAGCCTCACGAGCAATCTCCCGGGCAAAAATACCGCCGAGACTGTGGCCTACAAGCGAGACGGATTGGCCATAACGATCGGCGAGCATCGCAACACGATCCATCAGGTTATCGAGGGTCTCTCCTCTGGGACCCAGGTTTTGTCCCTGACCCCAGCCATAGACTCTGTATCCAAGGCTTTTTAGAAATCGTCTAAGAGTGGCGTTGTAGCCATCGGAGCCAAGAAATCCCGGCAACACCATCACAGGATGGCCATCACCCGGCGCAAGATTGCTTAACAGGCGTCGCACAGCTGTTAGCGATAAAACTTCAAGGGCCATTCTCTGGGGCTCAGTCAATGCAAGCCACGCAGCTGGAGGGGGCAAGTGATAGGGATCTACCGCTTCTGTCCCTGGCATCACTACGTCACCAAACAAGGCCATTCGACTCGAGCCCATAATTCCCCCTAGCTGGCCGCAGAGCTACTGTCTGCCGCGCGGATTTTGTTTTTACTATTGGGAAGGGAGGATACTCCGAGGAGCCCGGGGCACAACCCCCGGGGTTTACTTGCTTTTAAGAACTCACATGCGTTCCGTGGCTTGCTTTAGAGCCTGGAAAGCTCGCTGTTCAACTTGTAACGCCTCGAGGTGACGTAGGTTTCCATGTCTTCGACGCGCCGAAGTGCCGAATCAAGACGCTCTCGCGCCCGCGTCAAGCGAATGCTTGCACTATCACTGTAGCGAAACATCCGTCTGGGACGGTAATCGTGATAGCGCTCGTCGTATTCCATCTCAGGCCCAAAAGCCTCTTCGTTGGCCGATGCGGGCGCGGCCCGTGACGCTTCTTCCGCTTCGTGCTTGCGCCGGCGACCACTACGATCGTCCGGTCGCGGACTCAGCAACAAGCAAGCGGCAACGTAGGCCCATATGGCGAGCGTACCGGTGAACAAAAAAGCGCCAATAAAGATCAAACGCACAACCCAGTCAGCCACGTCCCAGTAGTCTGCAACGCCTGCCGCTACACCACAGATCTTGCCATCACGACGGTTGCGATACAGCCCCATTCCCCAACCATGACGTTTGCGCTCCTGGTAGTAGCGAAACTGCGCTCCACCCCGGCGACGTCTTCGGCCGTGCCTGCGGCGACGGCGACCTCTATCATCGGAATAATCGTTCATGAGCTTCTCCTTGTGTTGCTGTCCTGCAGCTCGTGGTCCCTCCAATCCCCATGATCAGAATCGAGGATCGACTCCAGCGCCTGTATGCGCTCAGTCAGTCGGTCAACCGTAACCAGAATCTGTTCAACGTTCTCACGATCTTCTTCATTCAAACTACGACTTGAACGATTGAGGCTGCGGTAGTGCAGCACGATCCAAATCGGAGCAACGATGACCATAAAGAGGATCGTCGGCACGAAAAGTAGTTCGTAAAGTTCCATCTATGGCTCCCCGCCTCAGAGGGTAAAGCTCCCATCCTGCACTATAGCCGCTGGGAGCGGAATGGGTTTAAGCGTCCTTGGACGACTCTCCCCCACCCAGTTCAGCTTTCAGGCGATCCAGCTCCGCTGTGATCTTCTCATCCTGCTCGAGGGCATTGATCTCCGCCGCCAGGGATGGCGCCACGTCTTTCCCCATGTCCATCACTTCAAGCTGACTCTCAAGATTGTCCATGCGTCGCTCGAAGTGTTCAAAGCGACCAAAGGCCTGGTCAAGTGCATCACGATTAACCTGTCGCTTGACCTTGATTCTGGACTCTACCGTCTGAGTGCGCATAACGAGAGCCTTTTTCTTAGCCTTCGCATCATTGAGCTTCGCCTGCAGCTTTCCGATCTCGTCGTTGAGCTGCGCAATATGCTCGTCCGTAGCAGCCAGCTCGGTACTCACCGCTTCAAGCTCCTCCTCGATCTCGCGCTTTTCCTGCAGTGCAGCTCTGGCAAGGTCCTCACGTCCCTTGCTGATCGCCAACTTGGCTTTCTGCTCCCAGGAGTCAGCTTCAGCCTGAAGCTGCTCGACACGCCGCGTTGCGGCTTTGCGGTCTGCCAGAACCCTCGCAGACGAGCTGCGCACCTCAACCAAGGTGTCCTCCATCTCCTGAATAATCAGTCGAATCAGCTTCTCAGGGTCTTCTGCCTGGTCGAGCAAAGCACTGATGTTTGAGTTAATGATGTCGCTCATACGCGAAAAAATACCCATAATTACTCTCCTTGCGAGTGGTTAGGGGATTCGGACCGGGACCGCATTGCATCTCCCGGTGCCGAAATCAGATTTACTGCTTCTACAACAAGTACTATTTCAAACAGTGAAACGAGTGCCAGGGATGGCCCAGTGACAGCAGCTATCCCACAGGCCACCACAGCTAGGGCGAGATAGATCGTCATACGGTCGGGCTCCATGGAGCACTCCTTAAAATTGTGATTCGATAGATGTAATCCAATTAGCGGGCCAACAAATCTATATAATTCATAAAAACAATGACTTAAGGGCATTATATAAACCTATTTGTCACATAAAACTCACAATAAATGGGGTAAGTAACCATATAATTTGGCAAAAATAACCTAACTAAGTGGTATATTTGACTCACTATGCGCACTCCTGACAACATGCTTGGCGAATCCTCGGCGTTAGCCGCGGCGCTGGACCATCTATCGCAGCTAGCCTCGATCCAACGCCCAGTACTTGTGCTGGGTGAGCGCGGGACGGGAAAAGAACTCGCAGCGGAACGCCTGCACTACCTTTCACCACGCTGGGATGCGCCTTTTATCAAAGTGAACTGTGCCGCCATGGCGGAAACACTCCTTGAAAGCGAACTCTTCGGACATGAGGCAGGCGCCTTTACAGGGGCCTCAAAACTGCACGTAGGACGCTTTGAAAGAGCGGACGGAGGCACCCTGCTCCTGGATGAGATTGGCACTATGTCTCCTCGCCTTCAGGAAAAGCTTCTGCGATTGATCGAATACGGCGAGTTCGAGCGCTTGGGTGGCCAAAGGACACTCCGCGTTGACGTCAGAGTTATCGGCTCTACCAATGCCGATCTTCGGGCGATGGCCGAGGCGCAGGCCTTTCGCTCAGATCTTCTGGATCGCCTGAGCTTCGACGTAGTTCACATGCCAGCACTGCGGCACAGGGGGGATGACATCGCGCTTCTGGCCCGCCACTTTGCAGTGCAAATGAGCGCTGAATTGAGCTGGGAACAGTTCCCCGGCTTTGCATCTGGCGTTCTTGCGCAGCTTAAAGAATACGCTTGGCCAGGAAACGTGCGAGAGCTAAAGAACGTGGTGGAGCGCTCCTTGCATCGCTGGGCCGATCAAGAAAGCCCTATAGCAGAGCTGATTATTGATCCCTTCGAAAGCCCGTGGCCCGAATACATCAACGAACAGCGAGGACTCTCAAGTCCAATCGCCGAAACACCGGCAAGAGCCCGTGCTTATTTGCACGCGCCTGCGGCAGCGACTACCTCAGCGACTACCTCAGCGACTACCTACGATGACTCTAAACCCAAGATTAAAAACTTACGCGATCGCGTGGACGCCTATGAAAGAGAGCTCCTTGCGACAGCGCTTGAGCAAAACGACGGCAACCAAAGACGCACGGCCGAGGCTTTAGAACTGAGCTACGACCAGCTTCGGGGACTTGTCCGTAAGCACAAGCTTAATCGGCGCAAAAGTCGCTAAAAACATAATCGAATAAGCCTGCTTAGGCGTTTCTTCTTGGCCTGTCTCCTTGTAACGTACGCGACCTGAACAGAATAATCCCAAGGAGTTAAGTCATGACACTTCCGCTCACGGACATTTCTCTGCTGCGTGATGGCGCCTACATCAATGGCCAGTGGCTTGCAGCAGACGACGGTAAAACACTGACCATTTTGAATCCAGCCAACGGTGACGAAATCACCAGCATAGCGAGCGTGGGCGCGGCTGAAACACGGCGCGCTATCGAAGCCGCAGACGCAGCCATGGACGACTGGAAGCGCTTGCCGGCAAAGAGCCGAGCACAAATTCTTCGACGTTGGTTTGATCTCATCATGCAGCATCAGGAAGATCTCGCCATCCTCATGACGGCCGAACAGGGCAAACCTCTAGCGGAGTCGCGCGGAGAAGTCGCGTACGGAGCGTCCTACGTGGAATGGTTTGGTGAGGAAGCTAAACGCGTATATGGGGACGTTATCCCCGGACCCGGCGAAGACAAGCGGATTGTCTGCATCAAACAACCCGTGGGGGTCGTGGCCGCGATCACACCGTGGAACTTTCCCATAGCCATGATTACGCGAAAAGCGGCACCGGCCCTGGCAGCCGGATGTACCATTGTTATCAAACCTGCGAGTGAAACCCCTTTGAGTGCATTAGCACTTGCAGAACTTGCAGAACGTGCTGGCATACCCGCCGGTGTACTCAACGTTGTCGCAGGGTCAGCTCGCGACATTGGAGGAGAGCTTACCGCCAACCCCCTGGTGCGAAAACTCACCTTCACAGGCTCTACACCGATTGGAAAGGTTCTTGAGGCGCAGTGCGCCGACACCATGAAGAAAACCTCCATGGAGCTGGGCGGCAATGCACCGTTTATTGTTTTTGATGACGCTGACATTGATGCTGCTGTCGCCGGCGCAATGATTTCCAAGTACCGCAATGCAGGCCAGACCTGTGTCTGCTCAAATCGAATTTTTGTACAAAGCGCTATCTACGACAGCTTTGTAGAGAAGCTCGTGGCAAAAGTGAGCGAGCTGTCCGTAGGCGATGGCATGCAGGACGGCGTTGCCTTGGGCCCCTTGGTCAACGCCAAGGCTGCAGTCGATGTTGACGAACTAGTACAAACATCCATCGCCAGCGGCGCTAAAGTTGCTTTCGGTGGCGGACCTCACCCCTTGGGTAGGAGTTTCTACCAGCCTACCGTGCTTACGGAAGTCGATAGCACCATGGCGGTTTTTCGCAACGAGATCTTCGGCCCCGTTGCACCCATAGTCCGCTTTGAAACTGAAGAAGAAGTGATCGCTATGGCGAACGATACTGAGTTCGGCTTAGCATCGTATTTTTATACCCGGGATATCGGTCGGGTATGGCGCGTCGGCGAAGCGCTGGAGTACGGCATTGTGGGGATCAACGAGGGCATTATCTCCAACGAGATGGCGCCCTTTGGCGGGGTCAAAGAGTCGGGTTCAGGCCGCGAAGGTTCGCGCTACGGCATGGACGACTATCTAGAGATTAAGTACATGCTTATGGGCGGCTTGTAAATTCCCGCTCGAGCATCGAGCCAAAACCACTCAACACAAGTGCAAACCGTGGCGGCGGGCTCTAATCCCGCCGCTCACAGCCGGGAAAACTACACAGCATTTCAAACATGAGGTTTGCTGCGAGCAGTGCGGTGTTCCCGGTCGTATCATAGGGTGGAGATACCTCAACCAAATCAGCGCCCACAAGATTTGTACCAAACACGCCACGAATCACTTCCAGGCCCTGGGAGGTCATTAAGCCCGCGGGCTCCGGGGTTCCCGTACCAGGGGCCACGGAAGGATCCAGACCGTCGATATCAAAACTCAGGTACACAGGATGCTCAGCGCCAATCTGTTCCCGGACTTCCTGCATAAGCGGCTCAAGAGACTGATACCAGCACTCTTCTGCCGGCACCACTTTCACGCCCTTTTGCCGCGCCCAATCGAAATCATCCGCGGCATAGCCTGTAGCACGAAGACCAATCTGCACCATCTTCGTGGGATCAATCAGCCCCTCTTCAATGGCTCGGCGAAAAATCGTCCCATGGGTGATCGATTCACCAAACATGTGATCATTCATATCAGCATGCGCATCAATATGAATCACCGCCAGCGGCCCATGTACCTTCGCCTGCGCTCTTAAAATCGGCAGAGTAATTGTGTGGTCGCCACCCATCGCCAGAGTTTTTGCTCCGCTCGCAAGCACCTCGTCAAAGTGCCTTTCGATAATAGCTATGGATTTCTCTAGATTATAAGTATTGAGCGCGACGTCCCCGGTATCCGCCACCTGAAAGGAATCAAAAGGAGCCGCTTTTGTCGCCATGCCGTAAGGCCGAACCAACACCGACTCCGCGCGTATCTGACGGGGTCCATAGCGTGACCCCGCTCGATTACTGGTGCCGCAGTCCAAAGGAACACCCAGTATCGCAATGTCGAGACCTTCCGCGCTCAGCTGTACCGGGAGCCTAAACATGCTGGCGATACCGCCAAAACGCGGCATCTCATTCCCCGAAAGGGGCTGGTTAAAATCGCTCAATCTATACTCACTCGTCTATTCGCAAAATGAAAGAACTCGTCGATCGTCGAAGCGTTTAACGTTGAAGCGTCTGACGGACCGCGGCCTGCCAACTCTCCATTCTCTTGCGCCGCCCCGCCGCCGTCACCCTAACGGCAAACTCGCGTTCAGGCTGCCAGATGCGCTTTATCTCTGCACTGTTGCGCCAAAGACCAACACCCAAACCAGCAAGATAGCTCGCACCGGCCACGGTGGTCTCAGTTATTCGAGGACGCACCAGTTTTCTGCCTAGGTAGTCAGCCTGGGACTGCATAAGCAGATCATTCGCTGCAGCGCCTCCATCAACTCGCAGCGGCCGCATCCGCTTCCCGAGATCCGCTTCCATACACGTCAAGATATCGACATTTTGAAGTGCCATGGCGTCCAGGGTTGCTCGAGCTATGTGCCCCCCCGTACTTCCTCGGGATAAGCCTGTAATCAAGCCCCGAGCGTCAGCCGCCCAATGTGGCGCGCCCAGACCAGTGAGCGCTGGAACAAACTCCACACCTCCGTGATCGGCTACGCTGGATGCTAGGGACTCCACATCAGAGGCCCGCTTTATTAACCCCAGTCCATCGCGCAGCCACTGCACAGCAGCCCCACACACGAAAGCGCCCCCTTCCAGAGCGTACACAGGGTCCTTATTGTCTAGCTGCCAGGCAACGGTCGTCAGCAAACCGGACTTCGAAGCTAGCCGCTCACCCCCAGTGTTCATCACAATGAATGAACCGGTCCCAAAGGTGCATTTAGCATCCCCGGCTGTAAAACATGCCTGACCGAAGAGCGCCGCCTGCTGGTCCCCCGCTATACCCGTAATGGGGATACCATCGGGAAGACCCCGCACTCCTCTCGTGTGCCCAAAAATCCCGCTGCTTGGACGTATTTCAGGAAGAATACTGGCCGGAACTTCAAACAGCCGGCAGAGTTCCTCATCCCATTTCAGAGTCTTCAAATTCATCAAGGAAGTGCGTGCCGCATTGCTCACATCGGTCGCGTGTTCTTCTCCCCCCGTCAGACGCCACAATAGAAAACTATCAATCGTCCCCGCAGCTAGAGCGCCGGTTTTTAAGGCACGCTTTGCAGCAGGCACTTCGCGCAAAAGCCAACGAAACTTACTGGCGCTGAAATAGGGGTCCAAGACTAAACCACTGCGCTTCTTCACAGTGTCTTCATGACCCGCCTGCCGCAGAACATCACAAAAGTCCGCAGTACGTCTGCACTGCCAAACAATCGCGTTATGCAGCGTGTCGCCGCTCCGTCGATCCCAGAGCACTGAAGTTTCCCGCTGATTGGTGATTCCAACAGCGACAATGTCCGAGGGTTTGCAGAGCTTTTTACGGAGGAGCCGCGAAAGCGCTTTTTCTACTGAAGACCAAATAGCCTCGGGGTCATGCTCTACCCACCCGGGTTTTGGGAACACCTGCGGAAACTCGATATTTACGCTGGCGCAGAGCTGCCCCTGCGAATCGACCAGGGCGACGGTACTGCCCGTGGTGCCCTGGTCGATCGCAAGAATGAAGTCAGGCATTAGGCTGCGAAGCCCTCCATAGCCTTGATCTCCAGATAGTCCGTGAAACCGTGTTCACCCCATTCGCGGCCGTTTCCAGATTGCTTAAAGCCACCAAAGGGCACCTCGTATCCACCGGAAGCTCCGTTAATATGAATGTTGCCCGCACGAATGCGCCGCCCCACTTGTCGCGCGTGCTCTATATCACCGCTCTGCACATAACCCGCAAGACCGTAGGGGGTATCGTTCGCCATGGCGATCGCCTCGTCCTCAGTTTCATAGGGGAGTATGGCCAGTACCGGACCAAAGATCTCTTCCCGCGCGATGGTCATGGTGTTCGTCACGCCCGAGAAGATCGTAGGCTTGACGTAGTAGCCTGCGTCCAAACCATCGGGGCGGCCGGTGCCACCGGCGACCAAGGTTGCCCCCTCATCGATGCCCGCCTGTATGAGCCCCTGAATTTTGTTGAACTGAACCTCTGACACAACCGGACCTAACTGTGTCGCCTCATCGGCGGGGTCACCAACCACGACACTAGCAGCAACGTTGCCCGCTATCGCTTCGACCTCGGCCAATCGGGCCGCGGGAACAAACATTCGCGAAGGTGCGTTGCAGGACTGGCCGCTGTTCATGAACATACTCATGACGCCGCGAGAGACCGCTGCGTCAAAATCCGCATCATCGAGAATGATATTCGGAGACTTTCCACCCAATTCCTGCGTGACTCGCTTGACCGTCGGCGCAGCATTCATTGCGACCTGTGTACCCGCTCGCGTAGAGCCGGTGAAGGACATCATGTCGACATCAGGATGCTTGGACAAAGCCGCGCCGACCGTCGGCCCATCACCATTCACCATATTAAAGACACCAGCAGGAACTCCGGCCTCATGCATGATCTCGGCCCAAATCTGAGCTGACAAAGGAGACACTTCACTGGGCTTCAGAACAATCGTGCAGCCCACAGCCAATGCAGGGGCCACCTTGCAAGCAATCTGATTTACCGGCCAGTTCCAGGGAGTAATCATTCCACAGACGCCAATAGGCTCTTTGACAAGACGATGCTGCCCAAGGTCTTCTTCAAACTCGTACTCTCGGAGCACGTCTAGCGCCTGCTGCAGATGCCCAAGTCCTGTGTGGGCCTGCGCTGTCTCAGCCAAACCCTTTGGGGCGCCCATCTCAGTGCGAATAGCTTCCGCCATATCGTGGTAGCGGGACTGGTACACCTCGATGCAGCGCTCGAGCAAAGCAATGCGCTCTTCACGACTGCTAACGCCATAGGTCTCAAAAGCCGCTTTTGCCGCCGCTACGGCTCGATCTACGTCTGCCTCAGAACCGAGAGAGATTCGCGCACAAACGGTCTCATGAGCGGGATCGATGACATCGAAAGGCTTGGCAACCGCAGGGTCAACCCACTCGCCATTAATGTAAAACTGTAGATGCTCGCGCATAGGACTTACTCCATTATTGTGGTGTTGTCGAAAAATCCGAGACCGGAGTTTATCACCGCAGACGCTGAGGGAAAGCACCGTTTTGGATCATCCAAAACAAGGCTCTACCGTTAGCGAGTTCGGGGCGAAGCTCCTGAGCTTTCGACCGGTGCTTCCTTGCACCTGCAGGGGGTATCCACCACAATATGTGCCCCTAATTGCTTAGCCTATTCGAGGACAAATACCATGAACATGGATATTGCCAGTGATGAGATGACCCTCTTTCGCGACATGGCGCGCCGCGCGTTCGAGCAAGAGATCGGACCTCACTTTGAAACATGGGAAGAAGAACACCTAGTACCTCGTGAATTTTGGAACACCATGGGCGCAGCGGGCTTACTCTCCCCCGACGTCGATGAAGCTTATGGCGGCGCCGGTACTGCACCCCATGTCACACTGATGCTCATCGAAGAACTCTCTCGCATGGGATTTGGCGGTATCGCAACAGGCTACGGCATCCATTCCAATATTGTGGCGCCCTACATCAGCCGCCATGGCACCGAAGAGCAGAAGCAGCAATGGTTACCAAAAATGGTCAGCGGAGAAGCCTTCGGCGCACTCGCCATGACTGAGCCCGGTGCTGGCTCTGACGTACAAGGCATCCGCACCAATGCCGTGCGAGACGGTGACGAATGGATACTCAATGGCTCAAAGATCTTTATCACCAATGGCATTCACGCAGACATCGTCGTTGTCGCTGCGATTACCGATCCCGGTAAAGGAGCAAAAGGCACATCGCTCTTTTTGGTAGATACGACCCTACCCGGATTTGAGAAGAGCCGTAAGATCGAAAAAATCGGTCAGCACACCTCAGACACTGCACAACTCTTTTTCCAGGATGTACGGCTTCCGGCGAACGCCCTTCTGGGAGAAGAGAACCGCGGCTTCGTCATCATGATGGAGGAGCTGCCAAGAGAACGTCTCGGTATTGCAGCACAGGCGGTCGGCGCCGCTGAGGGCGCTCTGGACATCACCGTCGATTACGTAAAGGAGAGAAAAGCCTTCGGACAAAGCATCGGAGAATTTCAAAACACTCGCTTCAAACTTGCGGATGTAAAAACCCAGATTGGACTAAGTCGCGCTCTCTACGAGCAATGTGCTGACGAATACGCGGGAGGCGCACTTACCGCTGACAAGGCCGCGATGCTAAAGCTAGCTTCCTGCGAAATGCAATGCAGCACCATTGACGATTGTTTGCAGTTATTCGGCGGCTACGGCTATACAGTTGAATATCCCATTTCGCGCTTTTACACCGATGCGCGCATCCAACGCATTTATGGCGGGTCCTCAGAGATCATGCGTGAACTCGTAGCTCGTACGATGTTGGGGCGCTAGGGCCTGAAGCAAACCGTTCTTCTTGCCGGCGCTACCGGCTATATAGGCTCTCGGGTAGCCCGAGAGCTCTTACAACATGACTACGCAGTTATCTGTCCCGTGCGGGATAGTCAAACAGTTGCTGCGAAGGCACTGGATGCCTTCGCAGCTTCCAACAATCGGGGGCGCCTCACTCTTTGCCCTGTAAACCTACAGGACTCAGCAGACCTGAATGACGCCCTAAAAGCCTTTCAGGTCGATAGCATAGTCTCTTGCATCGCCAGTAGGAGCGGTGGCGTGAAAGATAGTCATGCGGTCGACTACCTTGCCAATCACGCGCTCCTAGAGTGGGCACTTGGCAATAACGTCAGACACTTCACACTGCTGTCCGCTATATGCATACAGAAACCGCGACTGGCATTTCAGTTCGCCAAGCTGAAATTCGAAAACGAACTGGCCGCGTCAGGAATAGCTTATACAAGCGTCCGAGCTACAGCATTTTTCAAATCCCTGAGTGGGCAGCTCAAGCGAGTCCGTGAGGGAAAGCCTTTTCTTATGTTTGGAGACGGCACGCTCACTCGATGTAAACCGATCGCCGAGGCTGACCTCGCCACATTCATACGGTTGAGCCTGGAGTCTAAGAACCTCCGGGGGATACAGGCTATTGGAGGCCCGGGGCCTGCGATAACACCATTAGAACAAGCGCAGCTTTTAGCACAGGTCACAGAGCAACCCCTGCGCACTCGCAGTATCAGTCCAAAGTTACTCAAGGCGATCGCAGCGATACTCGGCGTGCCCGCTCGCTTGTCACAGAGGCTTGCCGACAAAGCAGAGTTTGCCCGCATCGGACACTACTATGCGACGGAGTCAATGTTGCTCTGGAATGCGGCTACAGAAAGCTACGACGCAGACGCCACCCCCGAGTTCGGCACTATCACTCTGGAAGAGAGCTATCGGGCACAGCTAGCGGGTATAGAAGATCAGGGGCTTGGGGATCAAGCGGTGTTTCGCTGATATCCGAAGATGACCCAAACACATACTCTCTTGCAGAAGCAGCTGGATTAGGGTTCTATTAAGGGGACACGTGGTCATTCTTGACAGTGCTTTAGAAAACAAACAGGAGAAGTTGTATGTCTAAGAAGTTACTTGCAACCGGTTTAGCGGTACTCACGCTTAGCGCAGCGCCCGTAGCGCTGTCCCACTTGGTGAAAGAAGAGGCCATGCAGTCCTATCGCCAATCTTACTTCACGCTGATCGCCATGAACTTTGGCCCCATGGCAGCTATGGTCAAGGGTGATATGCCTTGGGATGATGCAAAAATGTTAGCGCTTGCCGAAGACTTTGCTGCTGTTGCCAGTGTAGACGTAGCTCGCGCATTTGGCCCAGGCTCAGATAAAGGTACAACTCGGGCCAAACCTGAAATCTGGGAGAACACCGACGACTTCCTGGAGAAGTACGCCGCACTGCAGTCAGCTGCTGAGGGGCTTTTAGCCGCTGCTCAAACTGGCGACCGAGGAGCCATCGGTGGTGCCATTAAAGATACCGGCGGTGCCTGCAAAGCCTGTCATGATGAGTACAAGTCTAAAGACTACTTGTACTAGGCCGTTCCAGGCCTTTAGCTCGTTATCTTTCTGCCATTCTGCCGGGGCGCTTTGCGCCCCGCTGTTCGCCATACATCTCGGTATCCTCTCGCCACCATCCCCAATTACCAGTAGTAATCAGAAACCGGGGGAGCGGGTGCAAGTTCAAGCAGCGCAAACAGCATACCCGCGAGTAAGATCGCGATAATTAGCGCTTTATACGCCGGTTGCGCTGGCCCTGTTCCAACGCGCCCCTCTGTTTTCCCTATCACCATAGGCTTCAAGAGTCTCTCTTTGCGCACCCGCTCGTAGTAAAGAACGGAGGCGACGTGGAGAGCGATGAACCCGAGAAGCACATTGAAGATTATTTCGTGATACGCCGCTAAGGCATCGCTTATCCCGGCATCAAATACATAGTAGAAAGGGCCTGTGTACAAAACATCGTCGGTATTCACCGTCCCCGTAAGCGCCTGCGCCAATAAAAGAATCCACAGCAACAGCGCTGACCAGCCTCCCGCAGGATTATGACCAGGGGTGGTACTGGGCCCTCCGCGAAAGTGCGCAAGTACATCCTTCGGTCCGCGCACAAAGTCTCTAAATCTTGATTGGGGAGAACCCACAATTCCCCAGCAGAGCCGTGTTAACACCGCAAGCAGCAGCGTTAGACCTAACCACTGATGAACCTCCTGATACCCTTCCTCCGCTGTCCACCAGCTCGCTGGAAGCAGCAGCAAGATCAACCAATGAATCAATCGAACCGGCAAATCCCATAGCGGGTGCTGCTTCTGCAACGCCAAATCGGGCGACGTATTGTTTTCGTCGTTTTGTGTTCGGATAGTTGGCAAAGGATTAGTCCTGAGGATACAAGGGCGGCTCGCTCACACCTTCGTATACATATTGCCAGCTGGCATTAGACAGAAATGCACGATGTCGCGGGCCCTCCGCCTCTAAGTCACCACTTTCGTAAGCAGCATCACCGGGATAAAGCGTGGCAAAAGCGCCCTCTCCTTCCAGCGGGACCAAGAGCGGCAGCACGCGCGGACACGGCGTCTCACGCTCTCCCGCGAGAGCCTCCGATGCGGTGTCATACCGTGCGATAGCGCATAGGGTGATAAACGTCGGCGGCATCATGGGTAGCTCCCCGGCTTTGTGAGTCGCCAAAGCCTGTTTTACTCCGATCCATTGATAGTCGTGTATCTCACTACCATCAATCACCACTTCGGAGTCCGGGGCTACTTCGCCGGCAAAAATCCACGTCGAGAAGCGCTTGCGTTCTCCCACAGGCGTCGTCCAATGGCTGACGAGCACCATCGCTTCGGGGTCAGGACAAACACCTGCTTCTTCTTCGGCCTCTCTTGCAGCGGCAACTCTTGCCGCCTCATCAGGGTCATTACCGCCCTGCTCTCGATCAGCGTCGTCCACGGCGCCGCCTGGGAACACCCAAAAACCGCCAGCAAATGCAAGCGCCCTATTCCTACGCACCATTAGTACTTCCATTTCCTGCTCACCGTCACGGAGCAGGACTACGGTACTTGCGGGCCTGATTTCAACACTCATTTCCCCATCAACTCCATCAGGCCCACGACTGTGGCTTCCACACCCAGGGTGACTGCAGGCTCCGGCGCAATCTTAAACAGCGGGGAATGATGGGACGGGACAGGCTCACCGCCCGCAGCCGCGGCGCTGAATGCTTCCGGAGGTGTTCCTCCGACGGCAAAGTACGTACTGGGAATATAGGGCTCTGTGGTGAAAAATGGGAAGTCCTCGGAGCCCATGGCCTTGCGTTTTTTGTCCCACAGTACGTCGTCCCCAAAGCGCGTTTTCCATACGCCGCGAAGACGCTCTGTCATAGCGAGGTCGTTTGCCGTCACGGGCACAGACTCGTCAGAAACAATTACTTCAGGCAGCTTATCGTCGGGCAATCCGGCGACGCGTCCCATATTGACGGCTACACGGCGGATTCCATCCAGCAACAACTCACGCGTCGCCGGATCGTCATTTCGCACCGTCAGTTTTAGATGCGCCCTGTCAGAAATAATATTGTTCTTAGTGCCTGCGTGGAACGCACCGACGGTAATTACCCCAGCATCCCGGGGTGGCAGAGTACGGCTCACCACCGTTTGTAGAGCCAATACAATTTGTGATCCAAGCACGACCGGGTCCACACCTGCATGTGGTGCCGCCCCATGGGCGCCAATCCCATGGACTATGATCTCCACGGTATCACCACCCGAGTAGGCCGCCCCCATAGCCGCTGACAGCTTCCCGGTGGGGACCGCTGATGTGACGTGAAATGCCATAGCCATATCCGGCTGACCAAAGCGTTCCCAAATACCATCTTCCATCATGGCTTCGGCCCCCGAGATCCGCTCTTCAGCCGGTTGCCCGATGAGCATTAGCGTACCCGACCACTGGTCACGCCGAGCCATCATTTGCCGGGCGGTACCCACAAGGCTCGTAATATGAACGTCATGGCCGCATGCGTGCATAACAAACACTTCGTTCCCATCCGGGTCTGTCTGTTTTGCGGTAGAGGCATATTCAAGGCCGGTTTTCTCCTCAACTGGCAAGCCATCCATATCTGCACGCATCATCACCAATGGGCCGGGACCGTTCTCAAGAATAGCCACAAGTCCTGTTCCGCCTATGCCCTCGGTAACCTCGAACCCTGTGTCACGTAATTCTGCCGCTAGGCGCGCCGCTGTTTTATGTTCCATAAACGACAGTTCAGGGTTTTGATGAAAGTACACAAACAGCTCTCCCAAATGACTGTCGTAATCTTTGGAAATCGCGTCACTGAGGGAATCTGCAAAAGGTAAAGAGGAATAAGAAAGCCCGGATGCGAGGGCTAGTGCGAGAAGCTGGCGCTTCATAATGGTACTCCTTCCATTGAGTATTCGTTCAAATTTAAACGTTGAAAATAAACACTGCTGTTGAGTTGATTCTTAGCGCATAGACATAGAAACATCGAACCCCAGCTGCTGAGCGTGCTGCCGCGCTTGCTCTTGCTCGTCCCCTGTTCGGCTGCTGATCCAGAGATTGCTCGACCTCGTGCCGCTCCTGCAAAACGCGAATACAGCACGAGAGTCATCGAAAAGCGCGGCCATCCTTGCCAGATCATCGCCCGGGTAGTTGAAGGCATTGAGAGGGTAATAGTGATATTCGAGCCCGGCGGCTTCCGCCGCCGCCTGCAGCTCGTCAGACCCCGGCTGCCCGATAGCCTCGCCATCGGGGCGGTTATTGATGACGACTTTATACCCAGCTTCAGCGATGGCCGCCATATCCGCGGCTTGTATTTGAGGTGAGGCAGCAAGGCTGTCGGTGAGTTTGACGTAACGGGGGCTATCCTGCATGCGTATGCTCAGCTCTTTTTATGGACGTGTGAAGGACCAAAGTATATCCCGCGGTCAGCAGCGGCAACAGCCGGAATCTTGATTGTCATACAGCGTTTCAGCAGTCAGAAGGCTCCGTAGCCATCAAGAATCAGCTTGATTCCAACGATCACCAGAAAGAACGAGATTATCTTGTAGTAGACCCTTGGGTCAGAAATTTGCACCAGCTTTCTTCCCAGTAAAACGCCTAAGGGGGCGATGGGCACGAGTACTAAAGAATTTGAGAGATTCTCTGTCGAAAACTGTCCCAGCGCGTAATAGGCAGGGAGCTTGACGATGTTCACCACCGCAAAGAACAAACCTGCAGAGCCGGCATAGATAAGCGGTGGCAGTTTCTTGGGCAAGAGATACATTGCAAAAGGAGGGCCGCCAGCATGGATACTAAAACTGGTGAATCCGGATAGCGCACCGATGAGCGTCGCGCTCCAGCGATTATGCTCCTTGCCCAGCGACGACAACCAACCGACGAGGGTCTGCAGCCCGAACACCAGAGCGACGACACCTACGAGCAAGCGCATCATTGCATCGTTAACAGAATCTGCCAGCAGATAGCCTGCAAGGAGGCCCAGCAAGGCTCCTGGAATTAATAACCGCAGTGCGCGGGAATCATACTGACCGCGGTAGCTGTAGACCACCACCATATCCATTACCACCAGGATTGGCAGGAGAATCGCCGCTGCCTGCGCCGGCGGCATCACCAACGCCATCAGGGGCACTGCCAGGATCGCCACCGCCCCACCGAAGCCTCCTTTGGCTACGCCGTACAAAAGTACTGCGGGAATGCTCACCAGATAGAACATTGGGTCTTGCGGTAGCACCCGTTAAGCCACTAAGCCAAACTGCTCATTGAGTATATCTAGCAAAGCCTCTCTAGGCTTTTCGATTGTCGATAAGGGTTTGCCCAAGATACGCTCCGCCTGCGCGGCATAGGTTTCAGACAAGGCATCGAAAAACTCATCCGGAACCGCGTTATCTCTAGCGTACGCGCTGCGCTCGCTCATACGAGCGGGGTCAAGGAGCATATCCTTGTCACTGACCCACGACATTAAGGACTCTCGAAATTGCTCCTTGCTGTGCTCTTTGGGTTCTCCGCGCTCCCAATCCTGTCGACGCCAAATGCGCGATGAATCTGGAGTGCCAACTTCATCCATGTAGATGAGTTCGCTACCGCCGGCGACAGAGGGTGCGATACCAAACTCGAACTTGGTATCTACAAGTAGCTCGCCCTGCTTCGAAAGTTCATTCTCGATCGTCGCAAATCCCGAGCGTAAGGCATCAACACATTCGTCCAGTTGCGCTTCACTCTGCAAGCCAAATGCACCGTAGTGACTCTTCAGGGCGTCAGGGGACACAGGCGCGTCATCTGTATCAGGAACCCCGGGAATACCGCGAATGATTCCCTTGGTGGACGGCGTGAAAAGCAGCGACTCTAATCGCTGAAACTGTTTGAGACCGTCGGGTAATGCAACACCGCCAATATGCCGCTCACCCCGCGCGTAAGCGCGCCAAAGCGACCCGGTAATGTAGCGCCGGGCGATAGCCTCAATCATGAGTGGTCGCGCCTGACGGACGATCCACACCATCGGATGGGGCATTTCAAGCAAGTGATGAGAAACAAGGCTCCGATCGTTAAACGCCGCGAACCAATGAGCCGCAATCGCGTTTAATGCCGCGCCCTTGCCCGGAACTCCGCTGAAACTTTCACTGCACCAGAGGCAATCAAAGGCAGATAAACGATCAGAGATCACCATTACCGCCAAATCACTGTGCGGCGCTAGTTCGTAACCTCGCTCTTGAATAAGGCGCTGGGAGTCTTCTGGACGCAGGAAATACACTGAACGTACCTTCCCGCTATGCACCGGTCGCGCAACGGTGATAGGGAGATCATCACTGACTGTTAACACCGATGGAGAATTCATATGACGTTCGCTGCATGCATGATGGAACGGCCGCGTCAGGCCAGCGACAAAAAGAAGCTGGCAATTGCCGCACTAAGCAGGTTGGCAAGAAAACCTCCTAACACCGCACGAAGGCCTAGTTGTGCGATGAGAGGACGGCGCTCGGGTGCCAGCGTCCCGAGACCACCGATGAGTATCGCGATAGAAGAGAGATTGGCGAAACCACAAAGCGCGAAAGACACCACGGCCTGAGCATGATCGCTGAGCAGCGACTTGTCCTCGTAGAATGAGCCAAAGGCAACAAACTCGTTCAGCACCAGCTTCTGGCCAATGAGATTTCCCGCGACCGCTGCCTCGTCCCAGGGCACGCCCAATAAGAAGGCCATTGGCCGAAACAGATTCCCCAGCAACAGCTCAAGCGAGAGAGCATCCCAGCCCACCAAGCTACCCAGCCCTCCCAACAAACCATTCACCAGCGCAATGAGACCCACAAAGGCAAGCAGCATTGCGCCTATATTGACCGCGAGAGAAAGGCCGTTACCGGCTCCCGTAGCAGCTGCATCAAAAACGTTGACGCTCTTTTCGATAGAAAGATCCAAAGTCTCTTCGGCCTTTGCTACCAACCGCTGCTCAGGGACCAATAACTTGGCCATCAAAAGCCCACCGGGAGCAGCCATAAAACTTGCCGCCAAGAGGTAACGCATCTCTACCCCAAGCGCCACGTAGCCCGCAAGCACCGATCCCGCGACTGTCGCCATGCCGCCGACCATCACTGCGAAGAGTTCAGAGCGGGTCATGGACGCGATATAGGGCTTAATTACCAACGGCGCTTCTGTTTGGCTGACAAACACATTCGCCGTCGCTGACATCGACTCCGCAGGACTGGTGCCCAAAAGTTTTTGCAAGGCACCACCGAGGATGCGAATGACCCAACCCATCACTCCGATGTGGTAAAGCACAGCAACGAGTGACGAGAAAAAGATAATGATCGGCAAAACATGAAAGGCGAACACAAAGCCCACCTCGTAGCGACCAATATCGCCAAACACGAAATCGATCCCGGACTGCCCGTAACTGATCACACGAGCCACCCCGGCTGACAATGACTCGAGCACCGCCCGCCCTGCGGGCACATAGAGTGCTAGGCCCCCTATGCCCACCTGCAACAAAAACGCGCCCCCCACGGTCCGAAGAGAAACAGCACGACGATCCAGCGATAACAGCCAAGCTATACCGACAAACAGTACGATCGCCATAACCGCAAGGAGCGCTGTAGACACGCTGCTCACGTTTTCTCCTCACTCTGGAAAACAGACAGCAGCATGTTCCGTACTATGTCCAAAGCAACTCGGTTACGCCCTCCCCGTGTGATGACCATATCGGCATGGCGGACGCTTGGCTTAATAAACTCGTGGTACATCGGCCGCACGGATTCTTGATACTGATCCGTGACCGAATCCAGACTTCTCCCCCGCTCCTTCACATCACGAGCCATACGTCTTAAGAGACAAATATCCAGAGGCGTGTCCATGTAGAATTTTATATGGCAGGCTTCACGGAGAGCTCTGTGTGTAAGGAGCAAAATACCTTCAACGATAATCACTGGGGCGGGCTCAATGCCCACAGTCTCTTGCCGCCGGTTATGTACCGTGTAATCGTACATAGGCGATTCTACGGGCTGCCCGGCGCTCAGTGAGCGTAAGTGGCTTGCCAGCAAATCCTGCTCAATAGCTTCAGGATGGTCGTAGTTAACCTTCTCACGATCCTCGAGAGCTACGTGAGACTGATCACGGTAGTAAGCGTCCTCTTTGATAAGCACGACGTCGAGCTGCGGGGCATCTCGCCGCAACTCAGCGCATAGCGTCTCCGCAAACAGACTTTTACCCGAGCCCGAGGGACCGGCGATGGCAATAACGAAGGGTTGCACCGAATACGTGCCCTTAACAGGAATGGAATAGGCGCCCAGTCTATCTGCTGAAAGCGATCACCCCAAGTCTCTAAATCGTCTTCGATAACTCAACCACCGTGCAACATTGGCATTGGCGATCTTTCTTAAGAAACTTGGGGCTCTGCGCAGGCTCCGTTACACTGCCGCGCGACTTACAACGACTTTAAAATGGCCACTATGCGACCACTCTCTTCTTCAACACTGCCTGCCCTTGCTTGCCTCACTGTCATGTCCATCGCGGTATCGTCCATAGCTCAAGGCGATGACGAGGCTGCCTCACGCATCGAGCAGGTCATCGTGAGTGCGACCCGCGAGCCGGAGATAGGCTTAAACCTCGCCCTGCCCTGGTCTCGTATTGACGATGACGCCCTCTTGTTAACAGGCGCCGTGCACATCAATCAGGTGATGCAACGAGCTCCAGGAGCATGGATATCTCGCGGTAATGGCCAGGAGAGTCTCATTGCCTTGCGATCGCCTGTTCTCACCGGCAGCGGCGGCTGTGGTGCTTTCTATACCGCCTGGGACGGCATCAGTTTGCGCGCACCGGGGTTTTGTAATGTCAATCAGCTGTTTGATGTAAACAGTGAACAAGCGGACGCTATCGAAGTGGTCCGGGGGCCTGGCACCGCGGTGTATGGCGCGAACGCTGTACACGGAGTGATCAATACGCTCACTGCCGATCCTCGCGAGGGTCCACAGAACGCTTATGCGATTGAAGCGGGGCCCGACGACTACTACAGGGTACGCGGCGAATTTCGTGCGGAACATGGCGCCCACGCAGTGGGCGTCTACTTCAATGGCGTTACCGATGGCGGGTACAAAGACAACGCGGGCTTTGATCAGCAGAAACTCACGCTCCGCCACGATTTTCAGGGCGACGTTTGGCAAGTAACCAATGCCCTCGAGGCCACCAACCTCAATCAAGAGACCTCGGGATTTGTTGCGGGTTTTGAAGCCTATAAGGATTCCAACCTAAAGAAAGTTAACCCCAACCCCGAAGCTTATCGTGACAGTTTTGCCCTTAGAGCCTATAGCCGCTGGCAACGTGATACGGATGTGGGCCAACTGAGTATCACCCCGTATCTTCGGCGCACCTCCATGGAGTTTCTTCAGCACTTCCTGCCCTGGCAGGCCACAGAGAAAAATGGTCAGGAAAGCCTGGGGCTCAGAGTTGCGCTTAGCGATAGCTCCGAAACCTTCAGTTGGAGCACGGGCGTAGATATCGATGCTACGCGGGGCTGGCTTCGAGAAGTTCAGGACGATGATTTCAGCCCTAATCAGCCTGCGGGCGTGCACTACGATTACGAAGTCGACGCCCTGTCTGCAGCTCTTTATGCGCAGGCAAATTGGCAGCTAAACTCGCGTGTGGGACTTGCCGCTGGCGTTCGACTGGAGCAAAACAGCTACGACTATGACAATCAAACCGGCGACGGCTCCGCCTGCGCACCCGAGGCCAGCGCCTGTAGGTTCTTTCGACCCGCTGACCGGGAGGACGACTTTAGTAATGGTAGCGTCAATCTGGGAATCACCTATGCTCTGAGTGATGCGCACCGCGTCTACCTTCGAGGCTCGCAAGGCTTTCGACCGCCTCAGGCAGCGGAGCTCTACCGTCTGCAAGCGGGACAAGAGATCGCCGATTTAGACAGCGAAACCATCACCAGCGTTGATCTCGGTGTCAGAGGAAGCTTCGGTGGTTTTAGCTACGACACCTCGGTCTACGCCATGGAAAAGAGTGATGTCATCTTTCAGAACGCGGACCGACAGAATGTCAGCGGCGCAAAAACCAGCCACGAAGGCATCGAGTTCAGTTTCTACTGGAACGGGGAATCCGGGTGGTATGCGGGTGTTGACGGGAATATTGCCCGGCACCGCTATGACAGTACTGCCAACTTGCTCGGTTCGCGGCTTGATATCGAGGGCAACGATATTGATACAGCTCCCAGACAGTTTGGTAGCGCCCGACTCGGCCGTGATTTTTCCCTACAAAACAATCGCAGCTTGCGTGCCGAACTCGAGTGGGTACACATGGGAAGCTACTACCTTGAGCCCGATAATCAGCACGAGTACGAGGGGCATGAGCTACTGAACCTACGCCTCGCGCTGGCATTGAATAAGGGATTTAGTACCACTCTGCGCGTCACAAATTTACTGGATGAAGATTACGCCGAGCGTGCAGAT
This sequence comes from Congregibacter brevis, assembly GCF_045689245.1. Lineage (GTDB taxonomy): Bacteria > Pseudomonadota > Gammaproteobacteria > Pseudomonadales > Halieaceae > Congregibacter > Congregibacter brevis. Next base: position 2,863,621 of record NZ_CP136865.1, read on the forward strand.
TTTGGCTTTGGATCCTACCGCTACTTTGTAGGGCAACCTCGAGGCGTGTTCTTGGAGTTCGCCTACCGCCCTGAGTAAGCCTACGCATCCCGGCGCAGGGGAACGAAGCGCCGGGACTTCAGCCCATAGGCCGAATGCCCACAGCAGAGCGCACTTTCTTCATTAGTGGCGCGCTGTGCTCTCTGGCCCGCTCTGCTCCCTGGCGCAGCACGGATTCGATATGCCCCGGTTCAGCGATAAGGCGGTCGTACTCTTCTCTTGGGCCGCTCAGCTCATCGTTCACCCGCTCAAAAAGCTGTTTCTTCGCCTCGCCCCAGGCAATACCTTCAGCAAAAGCCTGCTCCATGGACGCCACGCCCTCCGGGTCCGCGAAAGCACACCACAACTGAAACACCGTAGAGTCCGCAGTATCTTTGGGCTCTCCCGGCTCAAGAAGATTTGTTTTCACCTTGTTAATAGCCTTCTTCAGGCGTTTCTCGGTATCAAACAGGGGTATCGTGTTGTTATAGCTTTTGCTCATCTTGCGGCCATCCAGGCCTTGCAGTACCGCGACATTGTCGTCGACCCGCGCTTCCGGTAGAACAAAGAGCTCCTCGTAGTTGTGGTTAAAGCGTTGAGCAATGTCTCTCGCCATCTCCACGTGCTGAATCTGATCACGCCCCACAGGTATATCGTGAGCACTAAACATCAGAATATCTGCAGCCATAAGCACCGGGTAGCTAAACAGGCCCATGGTCACTGCATAGTCGGGGTCATCCCCATTGTCCTCATTCGCCTGTACCGCCGCTTTGTAGGCATGCGCTCGGTTCATCAGCCCTTTTGCTGCACTGCAATTTAGAATCCAGGTGAGTTCCGATATCTCGGGAATATCGGACTGGCGATAAAACACCGCCCGCGAGGTATCGAGACCAAGAGCAAGCCATGTCGCAGCGATCTCCAACGTTGATCGCTGCACCTGTGCCGGGTCGCTACACTTGATGAGTGCGTGGTAATCCGCGAGGAAGAAGAACGATTCGTTATCCGCCTGCTGCGCAGCGCCAATGGCAGGACGAATTGCGCCTACATAGTTACCCAGGTGTGGAGTACCGGTGGTTGTTATACCCGTCAGTACACGTCGCACGCTCATTTGTTTCTCCTTGAAATAGGGTTTACCGCAACTAGCAATGCATAACTTGCGCTCAAGGCCCGAGTGCGACTCATGGACTAGCTGCAAAAAGTGGTGATGGGTGGCTGAAGTAGGCACTCAACACCCGCTGCAGTGCCCACGCATCGTCGCTTCCCGCCAACTCTCGGATAGAATGCATACCAAAAGTTGGAACGCCAATATCCAGCGTCGTGACGCCTAGTTCACCGGCAGTTATCGGACCAATGGTGCTGCCACATGCCATGTCTGCGCGCATGGCAAAGGCCTGCACATCGACCGACGCCTTGCGAGCCAGTAGCCTGAATAATGCAGCACCATCACTAGACGTAGCGTAGCGCTGACTCGCATTCACTTTGATCACCGGGCCACCGTTAATCATCGGCCCATGACGCTCATCATGCTTGTCGGGATAACTGGGATGCACCGCATGGGCGTTATCCGCAGAAATCATCATCGACCTCTGCATGAGCATCGGTAAGGAAATCTGGTCAGGAAGCAGCCTCTGCAGAAAGTTCTGCAGCATCGGCCCCTGGGCACCAGTAGACGAGCAGGAGCCAACCTCCTCATGATCATTACAGACCAATAGCGACCATTGCGAACCATCCGCTTCAAGTAGGGCCTGTAATCCCGTATAGCAGGACAGTAGATTGTCCAGTCGCGCCGAAGCAATAAACTCTCTACGGAGTCCTATCTGCGCGGGGGCTTGGGTATCGTAAAAACATAACTCGTAATCCAGAACCTCAGTGATATCCAGAGCTCGTGCCTGTAAGTGCCCACGAAGAAACTCCCGTAACTCAAAGCTCTGAGTATCCAAGGACAACAACGGGGCCATTTGTAGCTGCGCATTAATACTGCGGTTTTTATTCGCTTCTCGATCAAGATGAATCGCCAAACTGGGAATCACAGCAATAGGGTCGCGAAAGTCCACCAACGCCGTCGCAACGGCTCCCGCCCCATGCTCATAACTCACTCGTCCTGCGAGGGATAAATCTCGATCAAACCAAGGGTTCAGTAAAGCACCGCCGTAGACCTCAATACCCAGCTGCAAATACCCCAGTTTGCGCTGCTCTGCATTCGGTTTAACCATCAGGCAGGGGCTGTCTGTGTGCGCACCGACCATGCGCAGGCCGCTCTCTCGCAAGGCTTCTGTTCCAGGACGCAAGGCTATGAGGCTTCCTCCCTGCTCGTAGAAAACTCCAGTACTCCCCGGGCCTATATCGCCATCGTTCTTTAGTCGCTCAAAACCTGCGTCACGAAGGCGCTGGGACATCGACTGGACCGCGTGAAAAGGGCTCGTTGACTCAGATAGAAACTCAAGTAGTCCCTGATTGAATACTTCCTTGTCCACTACGCTTTGTCCTCATCGTTTGATCCCATATGTTTGGACTCCAGCCGCGCCAGCAAACTGCTTGTATCCCAGCGGCCGCCTCCCATGGTTTGTACCTCCGCATAAAAGTCGTCAACCAACTGAGTAACCGGGAGATCAAGTCCCATGCGCTCTGACTCGCTAAGCACGATAGACAAGTCTTTACGCATCCAGTCCACGGCAAAGCCGTGCTCATACTCCCCGGCTAGCATCGTCTTGTAGCGGTTTTCCATCTGCCAGGATTGGGCCGCCCCTTGGCTGATTACGTCGATCACCGCCGTGGTATCAAGACCTGCACGCTGTGAAAACAACAATGCTTCCGACAGCCCCTCTACAACCCCGGCAATGCAGATCTGATTGACCATCTTCGCCAATTGCCCCGCTCCGCTAGCCCCCAACAAGCGCACGCATTTTGCGTAGGCTTCTAATACCGGTAGTGCAGTATCAAAGGCTTCTGTATCACCCCCGGCCATTACCGTGAGCGCACCTCCTTCAGCACCCGCTTGGCCACCACTGACCGGCGCATCCACGAAACCGATTTCCCGCGCCGTACACAAAGTGGCGAGCTCTCGTGCCAAGGCTGCGGAAGCCGTGGTGTGGTCGACGATTACCGCGCCGCTAGCGATCCCTTCAAAGACCCCTGCATCGCCGCATATCACCTGGCGAACATCATCATCATTGCCTACGCAGAGGGCCACAACATCGGCGCCTGCGGAAGCCTCGGCAGGGGTGTCGGCCAAGCTACCTTTATAGCTCTTCAACCACAGCTCAGCCTTGGCCCGCGTACGGTTGTACACGCACACCTCATGTCCTGCGCGAGACACATGACCTGCCATGGGAAATCCCATAACGCCCAACCCCAGAAAAGCGACTTTCATTTAAGCGACGTCCTCAAAACAATTAGGCCCTCAAGACCTAGGCCCACAAGAGCCCACACAAAACCCCGCCGAGCAGTAAGCGATAGATTACAAATGGCAGCATGCCCACGGCATCTATAAGGCGAAGAAACATAGCGATACACGCATAGGCACTAAGCGCCGCAACGGTGGTACCCAAGAGCACCAATGGCAGATCCACCGGCGTGTCTATCGATACCAAATCCGAGGTCTTCAGCAGTGCTGCGCCCAGAATAATCGGAATCGAAAGAAGAAAAGAAAACCTTGCCGCTGCGTGGCGAGACAGCCCCAAGAGTAAACCCGCGGTGATAGTTATCCCAGATCTAGAGGTACCCGGAATTGGCGCAATGGCCTGAGCACAGCCGATCATTAATGCGATCTGCCAACTCGCAACACTTTCGCTAGGCGTCTCACTCACCCTTCGGTCGGCGTAGGCAAGTAATATCGCGAAGACAATCGTTGTGGTCGTAATCACTGGCAGAGTACGCAGAGAATCCATCACATCATTTAGAGCAAAGCCCACAAAGACTGCAGGTACCGTGGCTAAGGCTAGGAATACGATCTCCTGGCTGCTGTCATTCATCGCTTTATTGCGCACCGCCCCCCATCCACCGACAGTCAGGGCCCACAGGTCTCGCCGGAAGTAGATCACCACCGCAATGAGCGTGCCGAAGTGAACCGCCACGTCAAATGCCAGGCCTTGGTCGGGCCAACCCAGAAGCATGGAAGGCAGCAGTAGATGGGCTGAGCTAGAGATGGGCAAAAATTCAGTCAGGCCCTGAACCAGCGCCAACACCAAGGCCTGCCACCACTCGATCATGCGATGCGCCCTTGCTCAGCAAGGGTCTTCCAGCCTATGCGCGATTGCACATAATCCGGTGTCGCGAGCATCGGATCCTGCCCAAGTCCCGCCTCAAGCGCCAACTTAGCAGGTTTAAACATGTCCTGAGCCTCAGGCAGCACGTCGGGCCACGCCGTTAGGGAGTCTCGAATCTCCGGAGGCATATCGTCCTGTAAAGCGAAACCACTCCCCACACCGACAAGGGACACCTCGGCCCGAGGCCAGTTGTCGGGCAGTTCCAATGCTTCTGGAGGCGCAACAAAAGCCTCACCCGAGGCGCAAACTTCCTCATCGTTGATTGAAAACCACTGTCCATACACCTGCCCGATACGGGCATCAATGCAACTCAGAATCATCGCCGCAGGAGCACTATCTGTTCTTCTCAGAAAGGTGCGCACCTGCGTTTCCAGGCTCGAGACCCCCACCACGGGCACTCCAAGACTAAAAGCGAGGCCTTGAGCTGCGCTCACCGCGATACGCAGTCCCGTAAAGGACCCCGGACCGCGACCGTATACAATAGCGTCCAAGTCGAGTTTCGCAGGATTTTGTCCCTCAAAAAGCTCATCCAACAGGGTAAACAACAGTTGCTGATGCTGCCTTGGCATGACGCGATGCAGAGACCGACACGCGAGCTCGCCCCCAAGCGCGAGGCTTAAGGCATCCGTAGCACTGTCGATAGCGAGAAGGCGACTCAAGTATATGAAATCTGGCAAACGTGAGACGCAATTATCCCACAGTCTTTAGAGTCAAGCGAAACGCCTATAAATATAGGAGTTTCGGCCTAACTGTCACCCCTTCGGTGAGATTTGTGTGACCTAGGAAGCGGCCAATGGCATCAGGCCCTTAGATCCGTCGATGCCATGAAGTACGAATAGTATCAGCTCGATTTAGTCGGCGATCTTCGCGTGAGTGCGTCTTACTCTCAATCCTTGGTAGAGAGCAACACCTGAACGTAGCGTCGAGGCGATTAAACCGCGTTCACCTATTAGGGGAAGTCACCAACTCGACCGCTTCCGACCACCAGAAAGAGTCGGTGAAGCTCCAGATATTCTTCGAGTAAATGTTGGAAGTATCCGCTATATTTCCTCTCATGTTACTTAGAAGCGTTACACAACACGTGAAGAATCAGAATTGGTTCGCAATTTGGATTGATCTGATTATCGTCATTGTGGGTGTATTCATCGGCATGGAGATCGCCAATTGGTATCAAGATCAATCTGATCGAGTCGGAGCCCAGAGACTTATTACAAGGCTTGAAGAGGACTTTGAGGACAGGAAGGCGGAACTAAATCGATTGTCAGAGATTCACTACGAAGCGACAGTCGCGGTTGATTCGTTGCTGACGACCCTTGAAAGTGGCGACGCCTTATCCAAGGATGCAGCGCTGACCAAGCTGCAAAGCGGGTTATATATAGAGTCTCCGCCGTCTTTGCCCATCAGTTTCTTGGAAATGGTTTCATCTGGTCGCCTTGATCTGCTCGATGAAACACGACTGAGAGCCACATTGCGACGGGTACAAGCCCTCGTCACAGCGTACGAGAGCGTGCCATTCTCGGTTAATTTTACGGATATTCATACGGCGATACGGCCACACTACAGGCTCACCAGACAGCCCAGTCAACAACCATCTGCTGAGTCATTGGAGCAATTCGATGTCGAAGGCTTGTGGGCAGACAAGCAGGCCAAGAATGCTTTGTACGAACTTTACGATATGCAGCGTCTTGCGCAAATCTGGATTCAGGCCGATTTAAAGCTATCCCAACGAGTTCTTGAAGAAATCACAGTCTCAAGGTCCAAGTAGCCTTACCCACAGATATCAAAGCAAAACGACTCCACACAATCCTTGCCACGGGAGGCAATACCTCGGGGGAAAACGATATGACTGACGTTGTGGGTCTGGTGCTCTGCGGCGGCGCGGGCCGGCGCATGGGTGGCGCCGATAAGGGCCTAATTCAAGTCGATGGTTTGAGTAATGCTGAGCGAGCGGTACGGCTGCTAAATCCTCTCTGCGGTCGCTGTTTCGTAAGCGCGAACAGAAACCTCGAGTTTTATGCAAGTATCGAGGGCGTTGAGGTCATCTCTGACCTTCGTTCCGACTACCAGGGTCCCCTGGCTGGCTTAGAGGCTTTAGCACCGATTTTGTTGGAGGTAAAAAGCGATGCACGACTAATCCTGCTTCCCTGTGACCTGCCAAAACTCTCTCACGAAGTACCGAAACGCCTTCTGGCGGAACTCGGGCAGCGTGAGGACATGGACATCATCTACGCAAGCACCCCGCACGGCGGACACTACCTATGCGCCGCTCTACGGATTTCTGTCCTAGCAAAGGTGAGTCAGAGACTTGATGGTAGCGACTACTCCGTCCGCGGGTGGTATGCGAGCTGTAAAAGTGCGTCACTCAGCTTCGGCACCGAATTCTCGGAGGGGTTTCTCAATCTGAATAGAGTCGATGATCTAGACCGACAGGACCAAATCATCGGAAACAAAGTTTAAGCATCCAGGGCAGTGACAACCTTCGCTCGAATTTCCTGCACAGTGCCTACACCCGCAATAAAATGACAGGCGGGCGCATCGTCGCCACTCATGTTGCTATAGAAGTCCACCAGGGGCCTGGTTTGCTCCTGATACACCGCGAGACGCTTGCGCACGGTTGCCTCAAGATCATCATCGCGATGAACCAAAGGCTCGCCCGTTTCGTCGTCCACACCTTCGACCTTCGGCGGATTGTGCTCTATGTGGTAAATCCGACCTGAGCCCGGATGTACCCGTCGCCCGCTCAAGCGCTTCACAATCTCATCGTCATCAACAGCAATCTCGATAACGTGGTCTATGCTTACGCCAGCGTCAACCATAGCCTGCGCCTGAGGAATCGTTCGCGGAAAACCGTCGAAGAGGCAGCCGCCCGCGCAGTCAGGCTCAGCAATACGCTCTTTCACCAGGCCGATGATGATGTCGTCTGATACCAGGCCGCCAGAATCCATAATTGCCTTGGCCTTCAAGCCTAACTCCGTACCAGCCTTCACAGCAGCTCTAAGCATATCGCCGGTAGATATCTGAGGAATGCCAAAGGCTTCGGTAATGTACTGAGCCTGGGTACCTTTACCGGCACCGGGAGCTCCCAGCAGTATCAATCGCATGGACGTCCTCATTTTTAAGAAAATAATCCGATCAGCCTGTAGGCACACCCTACAGCCGAGCCGGACACCATACCGGCAGCATCGAGGGGAAACAAGCAGGCTTTAGTCGAAGGTTTGTACGTTATTCCGCCGCCTTTACGTCACTCCAGAGCAGCTCCATGGCAGCGCTGTCGAGCACTTCAAGCGCCTGCCCCTGAACTGCGCATTGCGCTTCCATAGCCCGAAAGCGGCGCTCGAACTTGCTACTGGCACGGCGCAGCGCGGTCTCAGCATCAATCCTCAAGTGGCGAGAGAGATTCACTACAGTGAAAAGTAGATCCCCCAACTCATCTTCCATGTCTTCATCGTTTTTTCGCGCGACGGCCTCTCTAAGCTCGCCAAGCTCCTCGTCGAGCTTACTCCAAACGGGCTCAGCGCTCTTCCAGTCAAAACCGACGCGAGACGCGCGTTTCTGTAACTTCTGTGCGCGGGGTAGTGCCGGCAACGCCACAGGAACATCATCCAGCGCGCCAAGCTGTGAGCGCCCTGCTCGCTCTTTCGCTTTTATAGCCTCCCACTGCTCTTTTACTGCCGCGGTGCTGCCGACGTTGCCCTCAGTGGAAGTCCCAAGCTGGACACCCGCTTGCGCAACCGTCTTGTCTACGACGCCTTCAATTTCGCCGTCAGCGAATACATGGGGATGCCGCCGGAGTAGCTTGTCTGAAAGCCCATGTACCACCGATTCAAAACTGAACAGTTTTTGCTCTTGCCCTAGCTGCGCGTAGAAAACCACCTGAAAAAGCACATCACCCAGCTCGTCCGCTAGATGAGGATAATCGCCAGCTTCTATGGCAGCAGCTAGCTCGTAGCACTCTTCCAAGGTCGACGGAACGATACTCTGGAAATCCTGCTGTAAATCCCAGGGACATCCGTCCTCGGGATCTCTCAGCCGCTCCATAATCCGCAATAGGTCAGCGAGCGTGTAACCTGCGTTATCCAAAGGGTTTACTCCGATTTCTCCGCCTTAACTAACATCGAACTCAGGTACTCAGCCTACGGGCAGATATTACATTCTTAAGTCGATTGAGACGCTCAAGAAGCTTTGCCAAGGATCCCAAGTCCCCCACTTCCACCGTCAGGCGCATCGCAGCTGCGTGTGCCTTGCGGTTGGTCTGGGTTTGAATCGAGAGCACGTTGATTCTCGCGTTCGCAAACATCGAGGTAACGTCCCTCAAGAGCCCTTGGCGATCATAAGCCTCGATCGCGATATCCACCTCAAAACGCTCATCTGGGGTGCCCCCCCATTCCACGTCAATAACCCGCTCAGGATGCTGCTCCGAGATCTTCAACACCCGAGCACAATCTTCTCTGTGAATACTCACACCGCGACCCTGAGTAATAAAGCCCGTTATCGCATCACCCGGTACGGGCTTACAGCATCCCGCAATGTTCGTTAAAAGATTTCCGACGCCCTGTACCTGAACGGCGTTGCGTTTCCGACCGCTACTCGGCCTACTTACCCGCAATTCAGGCTGCGGCTTACTACCGATAAGCGTTTCCGCGGCGTTTACAACCTGTGAAGCGGTCAGATCACCCGACCCCACCGCTGCATACATGTCGTCAACGGTAGCAACACTAAGTCGCACGGCTATACGCTTGTAATCGACGCTGGTGAGCGCTAAGCGGCGAAATTCTCGCTCGAGCAATTGTCTGCCCGCATCAACATTTTCTTCGCGTGCCTGGCTTTTAAACCAAGCCTGCACTTTAGCGCGAGCGCGAGGAGTTTGCAGATACCCCAAGCCTGACTGCAACCAGTCCCGTCGTGGACGATTCTCCCGGCCGGTAAGAATTTCTACACGGTCCCCGGTCTGCAGACTATGCGTCAACGGAACGATTCGTCCGTTTACCTTCGCTCCACGACAACGATGGCCAACCTCTGTGTGCACGTGATAAGCAAAATCGAGAGGCGTCCCGCCGCTAGCGAGGTTTACTACGTCCCCGCGTGGGGTGAATACATACACGCGGTCCTGAGCCACATCAAACTGCAATTGCTCTTCGACGCTGACCGCGTCGCCGCTTTCCTCATGCCAATCCAGTACCTGGCGCAGCCAATTAATCTTCTCGTCGTAGCTGGAACCCGTGCCTTGCCGGGTATCAGTACCTTTGTATCGCCAATGCGCACAAACGCCGAGCTCGGCCTCCTCGTGCATTTCATGGGTGCGAATCTGGACTTCGAGTATCTTGCCTTCAGGGCCAATCACCGCCGTGTGGAGCGAGCGGTACCCGTTCTCTTTGGGACTGGCGATGTAGTCGTCAAACTCGTTAGGGATGTTGCGCCAAAGGCCATGCACTAAACCCAAAGTCGCATAGCAGTCTTTAAGCTCGGGCACGAGGATACGCAGAGCACGGATGTCATACACCTGAGAGAACCCGATGCCCTTGCGCTGCATTTTTCGCCAGATGCTGTAAATGTGCTTGGATCGACCGCTTATTTCAAATTCGATACCGGCCCCGCCAAGTACCGAACGTAACTGATCTGTCACCCGCGTAATAAACCGATCACGCTCGAGCCGCTTGCCATCCAGCAAGCGCGCGATGCGTTTATAGGAATCGTTGTACAGATAGCGAAAGGACAGATCCTCAAGCTCCCATTTCAGGTGACCAATACCCAGACGATGAGCCAGCGGGGCGTAAACATCGAACACATCCCGCGCGACCAGCTCCTGACGCGTTTTATCGCTCTTTACTGCTCTGATCGCGCAGGTTCTTTCTGCAAGCTTTATAAGGGCTACCTGCACATCGTCGACAATAGCGACAAGCATCTGGCGGATGTTGTCTCGTTGCCTCTCTGCCTCACCGAGAACTGCTGTATCGCTGGGGTTGCGAAGGTCTGCGATGGCAGCCATGCGCAGGACGCCGCGAAGCAAATTGGTAACGCCTTTGCCAAAGCGGGCTTCTACTTCGTCCAAACTCAGACGCTGTTCTCTTACAGCGCGATAGAGCAAACCGGCGACAAGACAATCCACGCCGACACGAAGCTCAGCCAGAATCTGCGCCGATTCTATGCCCGCCCATTCGCAATTTGGCTCCCGAGCCCAATCCCGAGGGTCGATGGCGGGAATCTTGGTTGCGCCATGGAGAACATCAAGGGCATCTCTTAGTCTGTCTCTGCTCGCATCAGACAGGGCCAGACCCGCCGGAAGCTGCGCCAGCCAGGCCTCTCCGTCTGCTACTCCATCACTGGAAAAGTAGCTCTGTTCGCGAATGCGGACCATGAGTTCAGTCCTTGTCGAAGACGCCGGTCGAGAGGTAGCGATCGCCCCGGTCACAGATGATCATCACAATGGTGGCGTTTTCGAGTTCTGCAGAGATACGCAGAGCCCCGGCGACAGCGCCGCCCGCAGACACACCGCAGAAGATGCCCTCTTCTCGCGCCAACGCACGCATAGCATCCTCTGCTTCGTTTTGGCTAATGTCCAAGACACGATCGACCTTAGCGGGTTCAAAAATACTCGGTAGATAAGCTTGAGGCCAGCGACGAATACCTGGAATACTCGCGCCCTCTGTCGGCTGGAGTCCGACAATCTCAATCTCAGGGTTTTGGGTCTTGAGGTAGGCAGAGCAACCCATAATCGTACCCGTGGTTCCCATAGAGCTGACGAAGTGGCTTATTTCGCCACCCGTCTGACGCCATATCTCAGGGCCTGTTCCACGGTAGTGGGCCAAAGGATTATCCGGGTTCGCAAACTGGTCCAACACGATACCCTCGCCCGCATCACGCATAGCGTGGGCAAGGTCCCGCGCGCCCTCCATACCTTGTTCGGCCGTCACCTCTATCAGTTCGGCACCATAGGCCTTCATTGCCTGCTTACGCTCGCTGCTAGCCGTTGCCGGCATGATCAAACGCATCCGATAGCCACGAATTGCCGCTGCCATAGCCAATGCAATACCGGTGTTTCCGCTAGTCGCTTCAATAATCGTGTCGCCGGGTGCGATATCGCCGCGGGCCTCGGCCTCGGCAATCATACTCATGGCGGGTCTATCCTTGACTGAACCAGCGGGGTTGTCACCCTCCAGCTTCGCGAGCAACACGTTGCTTGTATTCCCGGGAAGACGCTGAAGACGCACAAGCGGCGTATTACCGATACAAGCCTCAATAGTTGGATAGTCAGGCATAGATGTTCCTAAAGCTCGTGCTCAAATCAAGATGTTTGGTACTCAAAACGGCCACCACCTTATGCCAGCAATACGGCGAATACCACCGCATTTCCGCACTCTATTGCACTGCCACTGATCAAAGCTAACAAGCGCTGTCTGCCACTTATTGCTCTAACTTAGTCGGCGCAGCTTTAACGGTCTCAAACATGCTGCGCGAGCGTAGAGGGATGCTACCCAAATGCGGGTGAAGTAAGGCTCTTACCATCCGCTTTGCAGCAGCGCCGTTCTCACCATCAAAGCGGCCTTGCGCGATAGCTGAAATTTGAGCGCCTGTGAAACTCGCATCGCCGGCGCTGGCTTTAACTCCAACTTCCCGGAAGCCAAAGTCAGGCACCAATGCGTAATGCCTGTCGTCGCAAATAGGCATACCCCGGGACGCATCACAGGATAGATCAACCGCGTAGCCCAGCTCCTCCAGCAAACTGAATTCAAAACGCCTGAGTGCCGACTCTAGCGCACCACGTGGGCTCTCGGCACGCACCGCGTCTGACAAATCTGCGATCGCTGCGCCATAAGCCGTAAACACTGCGGGCTGCTCTTCAAAACGTTGTAGCAGCCGCAGGAGTAGCTCATTGAGATAGAAAGCGCTTAACAAGGCATCCCCCGTCAATGGAGGTAGCTCTCCCCCGGACTCAGCACCGGTGAGTGTTAACAACTCGCCTTTTCCCGAAAAACTCAGCAGTAACGGCCTGAAAGGTTGTAGCACGGCACCTAGAGGTCCGCCGCGACGTCGACGGCTCAAACCGCGCGCGACCAGCCCTAGACGCCCATGCTCGACGCTAAACACATCGAGCAATTCACTATTATCACGAAAGGGTCTGCGGTGCAGAAGATACGCGGGCTGGAGCTGGACTCGCATCAGGAAAGTCAGCGCTAGGACTCAACGCCCATCGTCATATCCAAGACTGCGCAGGGCCCGCTCATCATCAGCCCAGCCTGATCGAACTTTCACCCAAAGATTGAGCATGACCTTGTTGTCGATCAGCCTTTCAATATCCTGACGAGCTTCGGTGCCTATTTGACGTAGCCGACTGCCCTTCTGGCCAATCAATATAGCTTTCTGGCCTTTACGCTCCACAAGAATAACGGCTGAGATATGTACTATCCCCGCCTCCTCGCCATATTCTTCGATTTCTACGGTCGTTGAATAGGGAAGCTCGTCACCCAGCTGCCGCGTGATCTTCTCTCGCACGATCTCTGCCACCAAAAAGCGCGTGCTCCGATCCGTCACCTCATCTTCTTCAAACAGGAAGGGGCCTTTGGGAAGACGCTGCACAATTTCCGTTTCGAGAACATCGAGATTTTTAGCTCGCAGTGCCGACAGGGGAATCAACGCGGCAAAATCAGCCCGTTCAGAGAGTGACTCTAAACTGGGTAAAATAGCGTTGGGATTGTCCTCAAGGTCTACCTTGTTGACCACCAGCAAAACCGGGGCATCCGCAGCGAGGCAGCTCCGCAAAACGCGATCGTCATCATCTCGCCATTCCCCTCGGTCAACCACCATGACCACGATGTCCACGGCGGCCACTGCGGCGCCGGCGGTGCGGTTCATAAAGCGATTCAACGCTCGATCTTCGCCGCCATGAATACCGGGCGTATCAACAAACAACATCTGTGCAGTATCGGTAGTCTTGATACCCAACACCTGATGCCGCGTTGTTTGAGGCTTACGCGAGGTAATCGACAGCTTTTGCCCCAGCAGGTGATTTAGGAGCGTTGATTTACCAACGTTGGGTCGTCCTACGATGGCCACGTAACCGCAGCGTGTGTCTTCGCTCATGATTCCCCCAGTTGATCGAGCACCGCCGCCGCGGCGGCCTGCTCGGCGGCCCGACGACTATCGCCAACCCCTTCAGCAATGACTTTGCCATCAGCGAGCTCGCAGGCAACAGTAAATATGCGGGCATGATCCTCTCCCGCCGCGTTACGCAGTACGTAATCCGGCAGGGGACGCCCACTCCCCTGCAGTAACTCCTGCAAACGGGTTTTCGGATCTTTCCGAGCCTGCTCCAGCCTCAGGCCGTCTAAACGGCTCCGAAACACTTTGAATATTGCCTGTCGGCAGGCCTCTATGCCTGAATCCAGAGTGATGGCCCCAAGCACGGCCTCAAAAGAATCGGCCAGTATTGAATCGCGGCGGCGACCGCCACCATGGCGTTCACCGGAGCCTAAGCGCAGCTGCTCCCCTAGGGACAGCTCCCTTGCTACTTCTGCTAGAGCGCTACCCTTCACTAGAGACACACGAAGACGACTCAACTGCCCTTCGTCAGCATCTGGAAATCTTCGATAAAGTTCTTCACTGACGATATAGCCCAGAACTGAGTCGCCGAGAAACTCGAGACGCTCGTTGTTCCTGCTACCGACGCTACGATGAGACAGCGCTTGTGCGAGTAAGGACTCTTGATGCAGCCGACAGCCGAATTGCCGCTCAAGCCACTGCTGATCATCCATCACTCGTCGCTGTAGCGCTCGCCACCAATGAACACCAGGTCGTCGTATTTCACCACGGCATCGATACGCCAGAACAACGGGATACGGTCTTCGTAGTTGGCGTTGAGTACGACCTTGCCATCTTCGCGCGTTATTTCCACATCGCGAGGCCCAATGGTTTTGATCTGATTCATATTGAAACTACCGGACAGCGTTCGACGTATGTCGGCAATCGTGTCCTCATCGTCGTCATACTCTTCTGCCGCTTCGATCACCAACTCCCGGACCGTTTGATACTCAATCAAACCCGGCGCGATTCGAATACCGGACATGACAAAGAAACCCACCATCACGGCAATAATGAGCATACCCAACATGCCCATGCCTTGCTGTCTGTTACGTGTTTTCATAGCCCTTCCCTCGATAACCGTCGGCGTTGAACGGGATCTACTCGATGCCGCCGACGCGATCAAAACTTGGGATGCTGAACAGCGAGTCCCAGTGCATCCATATAGCAAACGCTTTGCCTACTATATCCCGCTCGCTTACCTGACCCCAAACGCGACTATCAGAGCTGTTATCGCGGTTATCCCCCATCATGAAGTAGTGACCTGGCTTTACGGTGACCGTGAAGTCTCTTCCCGGGCGCATGAGATTCACCTGCTGGAGGTGATTTTTGCCTCCAAGGGAGGACATCCCCATCTGGTAGCGAGAACGCCCTTCGGGAAGTACTGCGAGGGGCTCAAAAGGAATGGGCTCCCCGTTCACGTAAAGCCGCTTGCTGCGATAGCTCACCACGTCGCCGGGCAAACCGATGACCCTTTTGATGTAATACGTTTTGTTTAAATGCGGCGGGAAAAACACCATGACGTCGCCGCGCTTGGGTTCGCTGATCGAGAACACCTTAGTTCTCAGTACTGGCAGACGAATACCGTAGACAAACTTATTCACCAAAATGTAGTCACCAACTTCGAGGGTTGGGACCATCGATGAAGAAGGAATCTGAAAGGGCTCTGCCAAAAAACTTCGCAATACAAACACCACAGCGAGCACTGGAAAGAAGGAACGTGAATACTCGACTACCGTTGATTCTCTGGGCAGCGTCTCCACGGAGGCGGCGAACAATTTGGCGTCCGCTGAACCGTCACGATCCCATTCCGGGTACTGGCTGCATAAAGCGTCGAGGCTTCGCTGACGACCAGGTGCCCAAAGCAGTCGATCGGCGAGCCAGATCAATCCGGTACCAAACACCAGAATCACCAGAATGAGCGGAAAATCAAGCGACATACACGCTCCTGTGCGTAAGGACCAAACCCATAATCAATCTACTTTTAGCACTGCGAGAAACGCCGACTGCGGAATTTCTACACGGCCAACCTGCTTCATGCGCTTTTTACCGGCTTTCTGCTTATCCAGCAGCTTACGCTTACGGCTAACGTCACCGCCGTAGCACTTCGCGGTAACGTTCTTACGCAACGCTTTCACTGTTTGCCTAGCAACAATCTTACCCCCGACCGCTGCTTGAATCGCCACATCAAACATTTGGCGGGGAATCAGCTCTTTCATTTTCTCGGTGAGTTGCCTGCCACGATACTCCACCTGATCCCGGTGGACGATGAGCGCCAAGGCGTCGACGCGATCACCATTGATCAGCACATCAAGTCGCGACAGGGTTGCGGTCTCGAAGCGGTCAAAACTGTAATCCAGTGACGCATAACCGCGGCTGACGGACTTCAACCTGTCAAAAAAGTCCAAGACAACATCAGCCATGGGGATGTCGTAGGTCAGCGACACCTGAGATCCGAGGAACTGCATATCTCGCTGTTCTCCGCGCTTTTCGACACAAAGGCTGATTACATTCCCCAAGTAGTCCTGAGGAACAAGAATATTGCACCGTGCGATGGGTTCGCGCATTTCATCGACGTCGCCCATATCGGGAAGTGCCGACGGGTTGTCGACGCGAAGTGTTTCACCGCGCTTGGTGAGGACCTCGTAGACTACCGTCGGGGCGGTAGTGATCAAATCAAGATCATATTCCCGCTCGAGACGCTCTTGAATGATTTCCATGTGCAGCATGCCCAGGAAGCCGCAGCGAAAGCCAAAACCCAGGGCATCGGAGGTCTCGGGTTCATAAAACAGCGACGCGTCATTAAGAGTCAGTTTGGCCAGTGCCTCACGAAAGTCTTCGTAATCGTCGGTGGATACAGTAAAGATTCCCGCGTACACCTGGGGCTTGACCATTTTGAAACCCGGCAAAGAAGGCACATCAGGCATCTTTGCGTGAACAAGTGTGTCCCCTACGGGAGCACCCAGAATGTCCTTGATCCCGGCGACAACGTATCCCACTTCTCCGGCCTCCAGAGACTCTCTGGCTTCGCGCTTGGGAGTGAAGATACCGACTCCATCTACCTGATGCTGCTTGCCAGTAGACTTAGTGACAATGCGGTCGCGACGAGTGAGGACGCCCTGCTTAACACGTACCAATGACACCACACCCAAGTAGTTATCGAACCAGCTATCGATAATCAAGGCTTGCAGCGGTGCCTCACGATTGCCCTCTGGAGGAGGAATATGCTCCACCAGATATTCCAGAGCATCTTCGATACCCAGGCCTGACTTGGCAGAAACCAGGCAGGCTTCTGTCGCATCGATACCGATAATTTCTTCTATCTCAATCCTTACGCGATCGGGGTCGGCCTGAGGGAGGTCCATCTTGTTGAGAATGGGTAGCACCTCAAGACCCAATTCAATCGCGGTGTAGCAGTTCGCTACAGACTGAGCTTCAACGCCCTGCCCGGCGTCTACCACCAGTAGAGCACCCTCACAGGCTTCTAGGGATCGCGATACTTCATAGGAGAAATCAACGTGCCCGGGGGTATCAATAAAGTTGAGCTGATAGGTCTCCCCGTTTTTTGCGCAATAGTCGAGGGTGACGCTCTGAGCTTTGATCGTGATGCCCCGCTCACGCTCGATATCCATGGAGTCCAGCACCTGGGCCTGCATTTCGCGCGAACTCAGGCCTCCGCAATGCTGAATAAAGCGATCGGCCAGGGTCGACTTCCCGTGGTCAATATGGGCAATAATCGAAAAGTTGCGTATGTGATCGAGGTCACTCAAAAGGCATGCTCACAAGAAAAGCGCGAAGCGGGGACATCATTCTTGAGACCCCCGCAAAAAGCGCGGCATTGTAGCCTAGAGAGACGCCCGTCGCCACGAATACGACGACCAGCGAATCTACCCGCGTGGGAGCTGAGCGAGAAATCTAGTCGCCCAAACGTAGCCCAATGAACATTGGAGACCCTCTGCGAATCAATCTCAGTGGCACAGAGGCGTTATCCGCAAGGTCACCGATGATCTCGCTGAAGGTATCGAGAGAGCGAACCGGCGTCGCGCCAACCGCGGTAATGACATCCCCAGGCATCAGGCCCGCGTCATCCGCAGGAGAGTCTGGCTCAACGCTACGCACCACAACGCCGCCAGCAAGATCCCAGCGAGACAACATCTCCTCCGGCGCTTCTTCTACCACGATGCCAAGACGTCCGCCCTGCTCGTCTTCAGCTTCGCCATTTCGATAGGCCTGATCTACGCTGTCTTCGGCGTCTAGTCCGCCTACTTCGACCTCAATGGTTTTTTGCTTTCGGTCTCTGACGATTAACACGTCGACCTCGGTACCGGGAGCAATAAGACCAACCACGTGCGGCAAGTCAGCAGAGGTTTCGATGGCCTCTCCATCGAATTCGATGATGATGTCACCGGGCTCTAGCCCCGATTTGGCGGCAGGTCCATCACTGGCGATTTGCGATATCAAGGCGCCACGGGGCCGATCAAGACCGAAAGATTCGCCTAGGTTCCGATCTACGTTCTGAATAGTGACGCCCAACCAACCACGGGTAACCGTGCCGCCATCTTTTAACTGGTTTACAACGTTGCGAACAACGTTCACGGGAATGGCAAAGGACAGCCCAATGGAGCCCCCGGCGCGCGTGGTGAATATCTGTGAGTTAACGCCAACAACCTCGCCTTTGAGGTTAAACAGCGGGCCTCCTGAGTTCCCCGGATTGATCGCAACATCGGTCTGGATAAAAGGCACATAGTTTTCGCGGCTTCGGGTCGGCAAACTGCGCCCTTTAGCACTCACTATGCCCGCGGTAACCGAATAGTCGAGGCCGAACGGTGAACCGATTGCTAATACCCACTCCCCCACTTTTAAAGCATCGTCGGCGCCCAGCACCAGGTAGGGAAGCTCTTCCGCCTCGATGCGCAGCAGCGCTAGATCAGATCGAGGATCCAAGCCGACAACCTCGGCCTCATACTCCCGACGGTCTGACATGCGTACGGTAACCAAGTCCGCGCCCTCGACTACGTGATGATTCGTTACCACATAGCCATCGTCCGAAATAATAAAACCGGAGCCCGTAGCCATGCGCTCTTGAGGACCTTGAGGGCCTTGGGGAGGATTTGGCATCTGAAAGTAACGTCGGAGAAACTCAGGAATTTCCTGCTCATTAATGTCTGATCCATCTCTGGCTGTGCTGGCCTCGACAATGATCTTCACCACCGCTGGCGATTGCTCTTCAACAATTCCCGTGAAATCAGGTAGCTCCGCCGCCTGGCCGAGCCTCGCCGAGCACATCAACGCAATCGCTGCGATGGCCAGTAGCTTGGATCCCAAGGCTCCAAAACGGTATGTCATGAGTATCTCCCACATAAAAACAGTCTGAAAAAAGTTAGCAACAAAGATTCGCTGTAATCGCCAATTTGGATCAGCTAATACCCGTAACCCGCGGCTTAAAGTCGGTGTGGCCGCTGAGGCGATCACTCAGAAAACGCAGTAGTAACAAACCGGCGCCAAGGCCAGCAATCGCCGACAGTGTTACCCGTAAGTCCATAGCAGCCTGAGAAAGTTCGGACGTGGCCCAGAGATAATCAGCAAACCCCGCTGCAAAAAGCATCAACAAAAGAGGCATGGCGTAGAGCATAAATACTGCTCTCAAAAAGCCCTGCTCCGGCACCGAAATCTCCACCGTGTCGTGGAGACTCACCGCGAGAGATCCATCAGAGGGTAAGGCCGCCTTTACAAGTCCTCTCGATACACCGGATTTAGCGCCGTTAATCATGCCATGACCGCAACCGGATCGAGCGGCGCAGCTATTGCAACTCGATTGCCGCAAGGTCTCAACCCACACTCCATCATTATCGACGGCGACTACTCGGGCTGTTTCAGTCAGCATAATAAGATCAGGAGAACGTCGATATCATCTGAGGCGCACGGAATCTGCAAGCATGCGTGCCGTGTTCGTTGGAATCTCGCCCAAAACAGTCACTAGAACAGGGCGACGCTGCAGCAAGACGCCACGGGTATATGCCACGGTGCTGCCTTGCCGCTCCACGCCTTCACCAGGCTTGATCGCCGCGCCTAACGGTTCGAGGAATACCGAAAAAGACGCTAAACCATCGGTATAACTCTTGCGTTCAGATGTTGTTAGTGCGGCATCCGTGGCCATAAAACCGTCCGGCAACCACGTTAACTCCCATGCGACTCCTTGTCGCAAGTGTTCGGTCTCATGGGGGTGGGGATGGCTAGCCTCGTGCGCTACCGCAGACTCGCCCGCAGAGCCCGGTTTCATAGTCAGGCTGGCAAACTGAAACTGCTCCAAAACGCTCTGATCCGCAGCAAAAGTCGACGACTTCAAAATAAGTGCTGTGTCCTGATCAAGCTCTATAACGTGTCCAAAACGGTACATATCTCGCGGCTCAACACGCAAACGCAGCGACGCACGGCCAGCAATTCTGTCTCCAGGCTGAACGCGAAAACGATACACAGACGCTAAACCACAGAAGGAACCGCCAAACACATCGGCGGCTCTGAGCAACTGGTGACCGGGATGCATACAATCCGTCGGGTGTCCTGACCTTTCGACGCGCGCGTCCTGCCCCGTAAGGCGGGACAGCTCTTCAGATGCCTGACCATTAACCACGCTGTGGGAGAGTTGCATGATCTGCATATCGCCGCCCCGCTGTAACGTGACGACTCCACTGTAGTTAACCTGTTGGGCGTTACTGGACATTGCTTGAAGAAGCTTGGCGACCGAAGGCTCTAGCGCATCACATTGCTGCGCATTCGCAGCGGAAGTCGCGCAGACGCCTAGCGCAAATGCACCGAACATGCCGAGCAGACGATCCCTGACTGAAGCAATCGCCCCAATGCTCCCAGGGAACGGCAAATTTGCCACCGCAGTTTGAGACTTGAAGATCACTTTACTGCTCAATCACCGGCACCCGGGCGAAAGGCAACATACCCTGAGGCGTATTCAAAGATGCATGTTCCGCGTGCTCTTGGCTATATTTACGCAGTCGCTGCCGCGCAAGCTCCCGGTAGGCCGTGCGGTCTGCGGGCTGCAATGTAGGCAGTGCCCGAGTACCAAAACTGGCCTGTACCGGAACCGCTCCGGCAGTATTCACCACACCGACAGGAAGCGGTGCTACGCGTGCCACAAGATCTGTATCTCCGCCGGCAGAGGTCACCGCCAATTGCTGACCACCGACGACAACAACTGCTGCCACCGATGCGGCCACGGCGAAACTTCCCAAAGCGCGGCGCCAGTTGCCCGCTGTGTTCTGTTGCAATGCGGGTTCAGCGTCGATAGCAGCACGCACTGACATAGCGAAGTCCGGTGCGGGTCTCACAGCCTCACCTTGCATGACGGATCGCGCAATGTGCAATCGGTACCAACGATTGCGCAACTCGGGAGAGCTGTCCACGTCACGAAGCACGCGACGCAACTCCAACTCCTGAGCTTCATTATCAGCCAATGCGGACAAAGTCTCCGCTGCAGTCATTTCCGGACTGCTGCTCTCGGCGTTACGCATGCTCTTTAACTCCAATACTCATACTTACATTTTCCTGTTTGTCCAAACGCTCATTTGTCCAAACTCTTAGTGTCCATCCATCTGCTGCTGCACAATCTTATCGATGGCTTCCCTAGCGCGGAAAATTCTCGACCGCACGGTCCCAACCGGACATTCCATCACTTCAGCAATTTCTTCATAACTCAGACCATCAAACTCGCGTAAAGTTACCGCCGTTCTCAAATCATCTGGCAAAGCATCAAGGGCGCCATGCACTTTGGCCCGCAATTCTTCCCCGAATAAGGCATTCTCTGGAGACTCTTTGTCCCGCAAGGCATCACCGGCTTCCAGATATTGAGCGTCATCAACATCTACGTCGGACCCCGGGGGCCGCCTGGATCGCGAAACAAGATGGTTTTTGGCAGTGTTGATCGCAATCCGGTACAACCAAGTGTAGAACGCGCTATCACCACGAAATCCGGGCAACGCTCGATACGCCTTGATGAACGCTTCCTGGGCAACATCCTGCACCTCATCTGCGTCATGCACATACCGGCTGATCAGGCTCATGATTTTTTGCTGGTACTTAATAACCAGCAAGTCAAAGGCGCTTTTATCGCCTTTTTGAACCCGCACAACCAATTGTTTATCTGTGACCGATGCGGTCAAACGTCGCACTCCTCCCTGATGCACGGCGCCAGCAACCGCATGCTGCTTCACCTGCTAATTATGGACACCGGGAATCGCCGGCAGTTCCCTGTGAACTATTTACGTTTTTCACCTACGCCCGGGGTTCTTAGGCAGCCCTGTACCGATAGCTGCGCAAAAAGGGCATGATACCTGCCATTAAGACCTCTTGATAAGGATTTTGACCGCGCAATGAGCACGCATTACCGCCATGACGTCGTGATCATCGGACGCGGCGCCGCAGGCCTGGCTCTCGCATTGCGACTGCCTACGGACCATCGCATTGCGGTTCTGTCCAAAGGAGACGTTAAACAGAGCTCCACGTATTGGGCGCAGGGCGGCATGGCTGCAGTGCTCCATGCCCGGGACAGTGTTGATGCGCATGTCGAAGATACTTTGCGCGCCGGAGCGGGTCTATGCCATCGCGATGCGGTGGAACTTACCGTGTCACACAGCCGAGAAACCGTCGATTGGTTGGCGTCCCTGGGAGTAGACTTTGATCTTCGAGAGGATATGGACTCAACCCAATCTCCAGAGTATCACCTCGCTCAGGAGGGAGGACACAGCCACCGCCGCATCGTGCATGCGGCGGATCGCACCGGTGGAGCTATCGGTGAAGTGTTGGAAGAACGCGCTCGCCAGGCCTCAAACATCGACTTACTTCCCGGACGCGTTGCCGTAGATCTCGTTGTGCAAGGCGGACAATGCAAAGGTATATACGTGCTTAATGAGCAGGAAGACAGCGTCGACCTCTTCGAAGCGGATGCCGTCGTGCTAGCCAGTGGTGGCGCTAGTAAAGTGTATCTCTATACCAGCAACCCTGATGGCGCGAGCGGCGATGGCATTGCCATGGCCTGGCGAGCGGGCTGTCGCGTGGCGAATCTGGAATTCAATCAATTTCACCCGACTTGTCTCTATCACCCCGATGCAAAGTCATTCCTTATTACTGAGGCTTTGCGCGGTGAGGGCGCATATCTGACACTTCCTAATGGTGATCGATTCATGCCTGATTTTGATGATCGGGCTGAGCTGGCACCGCGGGATATCGTGGCGCGGGCCATCGACCACGAAATGAAGCGCCTCGGCGCCGACTGCGTTTACCTGGATATCTCCCATCGAGAACCGGACTTTGTTCGGCAGCACTTTCCCACGATTTACGAACGCTGCCTTGAATTTGGCATCGACATAACCACCGACAGAATTCCGGTGGTGCCCGCGGCGCACTACACCTGCGGCGGCGTCATGGTAGATGATCAAGGCCGCACAGACGTGGCCGGCCTGTACGCTATAGGTGAATGCTCTTTCACGGGTCTACACGGCGCCAACCGCATGGCGAGCAACTCACTCTTGGAGTGTTTGGTGTATGCCCAGGCGGCCGCTGGGCACATTAGCAACCAGCTAAAATCTCCTCCCGACCAGGTCGGCCCGCCCCCATGGGACGAGAGCCAGGTGACCGACTCCGACGAGGATGTCGTCATTTCTCATAACTGGGACGAGCTTCGTCGTTTTATGTGGGATTACGTGGGTATTGTCCGCACGAATAAGCGCCTCCAGCGCGCTCTTCGTCGAGCCGGTTTGCTCCAGGGGGAGATCGCGGAGTATTACAGCAATTACAAAGTGACCAATGACCTGCTGGAGTTACGCAACCTCGCTATGGTGGCAGAGCTGATGATTCGCTGTGCCATGGAGCGTAAAGAGAGTCGAGGCCTGCATTACACCCTGGATTATCCGGAACTACTAGCGAAAGGCGAAGACACGATACTCATTCCGGACAACTATCGCGCCCGCGAAGTGACTAGCTAAACCCCTGCTTGCATGCGGCATGCGCCTCAAGACGTAGCTCGCGGCGTAGCAGCCGCCACTGCTCAAAAGACATCGCATCGGGAAACACGAGTATTCGATGACAGGAGGCAGACTCCTGCGCAGTCGCCTCGCTGCGACACTCTATCCACAGCACTGACGCCAGCTTGCCTTGACTCAGAAGAGTGCAGGGCCTAGACGGCGAGGATTCTGACGGGGAACACTGCCAACTACCTATTGCCTGTCCCAGAGACTCACAAACCAGTGTGACCCCCTCTGGGTTCAGGCGGGAGAGGGCCCTTGATAACAAACACAGTCCGAGAGCGGGAAGAATAAGGTGGAAACTGGAACCGTAGAAACTGACAACAAATGTGATGACGCAAAGCGATCTGCTTAAATACAGGTAGCGGCGTAAACGCGCGGATTTACGGAGGCGTATCCTCAGGTCGCCGCGCACTGAGTATTATCTTTACCATGAGTGCATGTTCGGGGTTGTCTGGAACCTGCTTGTGTAAAAACCAATCAAAGAGCTCCTGATCCTGGCAGGTCATCAGCTCGCGATAGCGACCCCGGCCTTCGTCATCCAACTGGGCATAGTGCAGACGCACGTAGGGCTCGAGGATAAGGTCAAGCTCCAGCATCCCCCGGCGACTCGCCCAACGCATGCGTTTATGTTCTTCGTCCATGCCAGACACTCGTTTTTTAAAGCGCGAGAGTATAGCTGAGTCGACGCTGAGTTATGATTCGTGACTGACACATCGATGGCAAGCTCAAGAGCTAACAAGGAGTGATTGTGAACGGTTTTGCCTGTTTTTTGCCCGATGAGGCCCTACTTCACCTCCGTGGCGAGAAGGTACCCGAGTTTCTTCAAGGGCAGCTCACCTGCGACACGCGCAAGTTGAGTAACAGCCAGGCGCTAATGGGGGCCCTGTGCAACGTGAAAGGCCGGGTATTAACGGATCTTACGGTGGTTCAGCTCAGTGACACGCATGTGGTCTTGCGACTGCGCCGTTCTTTGGCATTGAGCATCGCCGAAACGATCCAGCGATATGCGCAGTTCTCACGGATCAGTGTCGAAGTTGACCCCTCAGAAACAGCCATTGTTGGCGTGCTCGATCCTGACAATGCGACGAACGCAGCGCCAATACAAGACGGTCTTGTTCCTGTGTCTCAGAGTGATGAAGGACTTTATCTTCAGCGTGGGGCTGTTTATGGCGAGCGCATTTTTCTCGGTGGAAGCACGTCTGCAAGCCTGGTCTCACAACGTGACGCTGCTGTCGACGAAGGCCCCGCACGCTGGTCGCAAGCGATGCTTCGCAGCGGTCACTACGCGGTCGATTTGGACGACGTTGAAAGCTTCACTCCCCAGACCCTGAACTATGACCTCACAGGCCTCGTCGCCTTTGACAAAGGCTGCTACACGGGACAGGAGATCGTGGCTCGCCTGCACTACAAAGGGCGGAGTAAAAAACGACTGCAAATTTATGAGACGGACAATGGCGCTGACGAATTGAGCCGGGACGCGTCATTGCACAACGCCGAAGGCGACGTTGTTGGGCGCTGCCTTCGTAAGGCATCTGCAGACGGCTACCCAACCCTCGTGGCGGGAGAAGTTCAGAGCGAGCTGCTCAACGAGCAGCTCTATTTAAAGAGCGGTGAACAGCTGCGGAGTCTCGACTTTCATTACGCTCT
This sequence comes from Congregibacter brevis, assembly GCF_045689245.1. GTDB lineage: Bacteria > Pseudomonadota > Gammaproteobacteria > Pseudomonadales > Halieaceae > Congregibacter > Congregibacter brevis. Next base: position 2,888,660 of record NZ_CP136865.1, read on the forward strand.
TGGGTGACTCCCCGAGCTCACCGCATTCGCCCCTAGTCCCTTAGGGTCCAATCAACAGGGTTTTGTCCCCGGGAAACAAGAAACTCGTTCGCTTTGACGAAGTGGCCACAACCAAAGAAACCACGATAAGCGCTCAGTGGCGACGGGTGCGGCGCCCTCAGCACACAGTGCTTTTGTTGGTCTATTACAGCCCCCTTCTTCTGCGCCTGCGCACCCCAAAGCATAAAAACAAGGGGCTCCTTTGCTATATTCAAGGCCTCGACCACGCTATCCGTGAACGTCTCCCAGCCCTTCCCCTGGTGCGAACCCGGGTGTCCCTCCTCAACCGTTAGCACCGCATTCAAAAGAAGAACGCCCTGCTTCGCCCAGGCATCCAGGCATCCGTGTCCTGGCAGGGGAGCATCTAACTCTTCGCACAACTCCTGAAAGATATTTCGCAGCGAAGGTGGTATGGGAGTTCCGCGGTTGACCGAAAAGCAAAGTCCATGGGCCTGCCCGGCACTGTGATACGGATCCTGCCCCAGAATAACGACCTTAACGTCTTCAGGCCTTGTTTTAACGAAGGCGTTGAACACTTCATTCGCTGGCGGGTAAACCTCATCGGTACTCGCGCGCCTCTCGTCGATAAAGTCCGACAAACTTTGCAGGTAGGAAGGATCGCCTTCCGCCTGCAATAGAGTTTTCCAGCCATCAGGAATCCAGTCTTTGAGAAATTGCTTGTTGATATAGACCTGCCAAAGGGATAGTTCGATGTTAGCGACGAAGTTGCACCAAGGTGCACCCTGCCCGCTCTGATGAAAAGCAGTACTGTACTTCAGAGTCGACAGCTTCTTCCGTATACTCTGACTTACTACGATGCAGCCGCGCAACTTCGCGCTTGCCTCACGTAATGAGACTGCGAGATATATGAGCGAAAAAAGGCCAGCGTTACCTGCGTATCTTCGGTTACCCGATGGTCTTCGCTTTGCTGGCATTGCGGAAATCACCGACTCGGGCTCGCTGCTCCTAAAACCCAAACAGGCTATCTCTTCGCTGCCTCCCGAGGGCCTGCCCGTACATTTGGTGATTGCCGGCCTCCCTGATGACGATGAAGCCCAGATAAGCATCGCTGGAAGTATCGAGTCCATCAATGCGCGGGAAGTCTTAGTCAGTCCTGATGACGATTTACCGGACGTGGTACTTGAGGTCATGGACCCCGATGCCATCGTTTGGCTCCCAGGCCCAGAAGAAGCCGACCGCCTTGTCAGTGAAATGCTGGCTAAGGGGCACGAGCAATTACTCAAGGCCATGCGACGCTTCCTCGTTGAGTTGGGAGATCGCCTCTTCGATCTGTCTACCTCTTCACGCTACGGCATGTCGGGACAACACGCACACTACGACGCCCTGAATGTATTGAAGCGAAACAATGAGGACTTTCTCGACGACTTTTCCAAAGCGCTGACGGCGAGCGTCGAGACCCTTGAGAAAGAGAGCGACGGTCAAACTTTCGCAGATCTTGAGGCGGCGTCCGCCAGAAACCTCGATCTGGTGGCTCTCGACGAGATGGATCAGAAACTGGCCGTCGACAAAATAGTCAACAGCCTTATCGAGGCCCATCGCGTAGAGCTCGAGTGCCTGACGATCCGCACGGCACTTGTCGCAAATCGCGAACCCCGACGGGCGCGAACCCCGTTCCATCCCGCCTACGTCTTGCAGGCTTTCATTGACGCCTTCGAACCCATTAGTGACAGCCAGGAAGTCATTCAAGACAGCTTACAAATGTTTAAGGATGCCTACGCACCGCAACTGGAAAAGCTATACCCATCTCTCAATGCCATTTTCATAGAGGCCGGTGTCGAGCCTGGTCTTGAAGAAGATATTCGCGACAACGGCTCACTCCTCAACCCTGTCGAGAAACGAATTATTAAGTCTACTGTGCGCACCAAACCTGGTACGCAAGCACAACAAGAAGCGCCTCCGGCGCCCACGGAAAGCACCCCGGTAGATTCTGAGGTACGTCGTGGCGGCGCCTCGACCGCTAATGAATCCGGCTCCCGGGATCCGGACGCACGAGCAGACGCCGACGGAGCAAACAGTGCCGGCGCTGGTGGCGGCAGTGGCGGCAATAAACATGACGCCATGTACGACGCGGTCATCAGTGCCTTGGACACAAACCGCGAGCGCTCTGAAGACGAAGCGCAGGAAGGCGCTGCAGAGCAGCAACTCGGTGGCAGTAACTCCCAAGGGGCAGGCTCAGGGACATCTGCCGCCAGCTCGTCGGCAGCGCCGCAGGCACTGGATCAACAGCAACTACTCAATGCTCTACTCGCTCTGCAGGCCTCGCAACCGCAGGCTGCATCTCTTGGGGACCTAAAGCCCCTGGAAAGCCTCCTGAAAGAGCATGGCGCGTTGGGAGACGATGCGAGCATTGGCCGCGACGGCGCAAATCGGCTGAGTTTCGTAGACACAGTTTTCGATACCTTGAACCGCAACTTCGAGGTGAGCGATGATATGGCTCCCAGCCTCGCAAGGTTGAGAGTGCCTCTCGCTCGTTTGTCGCTCCATGAGCCAAAGTTTTTTGCCCAACCCGATCACCCCGCGCACAGACTCCTGGATAAAATCTCCAAGTTAGCCAGCGCCGATAACACGGTGAACCGTGCTCTCCGAAAAAAAGTTGCCGAGATCGTCGAACGCGTTGCTCGTGATTACAGCGATGACAGCGTTGTATTCTCGGACGCACAGGGTGAATTAGACAGCCTACTCTCTCAACAGAACCGATCTCTTGATCGGAACATAGAAAGGGTCATCAGCGGTCTTCAAGGTCAGGAGCGACTTAACCGAGCGCAGCGAAGTGTGGAGAAACTCCTCGATCGGCACATTGACCGAGATGGTGCGCCACGCCCCTTGGTCGACCTATTAGACGGAGGCTGGCGTCAGGCACTCGTGCAAATCGCACTGCGTGAAGGCGAAAACAGTATTCCCTGGCAGGAAGAAGAAGCGCTACTGCAGACTCTTGTTGCAGACTTCCGAGAATCCAGTGAGGGGGAGCTTCCTCCTCCAGAAGTAAAAGAAATGCAGCACCGCTTGCAGGCGCTCAATCGCAGATTAAACAGCTCTAATCCAGGTTCCGTTGCGCACGAAGCAGCTTTACGCAACATCAACGCCGTGATCACCGGCAGAGCACCCGCTGACACCACCACTTACAAATCTCAAGTTAGCGACGCGGCCAAACCCGACTCCCAGCGGGTAGAGCAGCTTCCACGTTTACGTCGCTGGCTCCAGAGGGTGGAGGCTTTGGAACCCGGGGCGAAGTTGCGCTACCGCTCCAAAGATGGTCGCCAGCGAAAAATGCGCCTGGTGTGGATCAGTGAAGACCGCGATCAATTCGCTTTCGTCAACGAACGCGGACAGAAGATAGCTGAGATGAGTGCAATACAACTTGCCCGTCAACTCAGTCGCGGAGCCCAGGCCCCTACTCCGGTAGACGACATGTCCGTGCTCGAGCAGAGCATGTATGGAACCCTCGAAGAAGCGCAAAAAACGCTCAGCTTCGATCGTAACCGCGACACCGTAACCCAGCTGATCAATGGCGAGTCCCTGATGTACCAGCTTCAGCGTAGCCTCCGCCACGCTCATGCGAGGGCCAGTGAACACGCCTTTTTGTTGCTCGACATCGATAATTTCGCACTGGTAAATGATGTCTTTGATGACACCAGTGGCGATGAAGTCATCAGTGAGTTTGGCCGTTTACTGGGACAGATGAATGATAGACGCGCACTCACTGCGCGCATGGAAGGCGATGAGTTTGGCATTCTGCTGACGTACCGCAACTCGGAAGAAGCGCGCCACATCGCGGACAAAATACGCCTGGATATCGCGGCAAGTAGCCTGTCGATTAACGGCGAGAAAGTCTCTTTCACCGTATCCATTGGCGTCGCCAGTGTTGTTCAGACAAGCGAAAGCCCTGCATCAGTGAAAGATCAGGCGCGCCAAGCATTGGCATTAGCGAAGACCCAAGGAAAAGATCAGGTCGTAGTTTTCGACATCGACCAAGAAGAGGTCATGAACTACAAGCTTGAACGGGCAACCTCCCGTAAACGACTAGATGATGCAATGTCCACAGATAGCCTCGTGCTCCGTGCTCAGCCCATCGTCCAAAGCGCCGTCGATGGCCGCGAGGGCGCAAAGCATCACTATGAAATACTGCTGTCGCTGAGGGACGACGATGGAGAGCTCCAGTCTCCACAAGACTTCATCATGTCCGCCGAGCGCTTTGGCTACGTCACGCTGGTGGATCGCTGGGTACTCAAAGAGGCCTTCTCCTGGATCTCCCGACTGATGGACGCTCAAAAGGAAGTACCCGAGCTTTCGATCAATCTCTCGGGAACGAGCATTACGGACAATGATTTTCTCGACTATGTATTGGAGCAAATATCAGAGCACGGCGTGGGCACCAGCAAACTTTGTTTTGAAATCACGGAAACTGGCGCTATCGACAATATTCCGAGAGCTGCCGACTTTGTGCGCACCCTGAAAAACATTGGTTGCAAGTTTTCTCTCGATGATTTCGGCACTGGTCTTGCCAGTCACAAGTACCTCAAGGAGTTACCGGTAGACTACGTCAAGATTGACGGCACCTTTATCACTGACATTCATCGGAACCAGACAGACTACGCCATGACTAAGTCCATCAATGACCTGGCACACTTTTTGGGACAAAAAACCGTGGCGGAGTGCGTGGAAGATCTAGAGATTGTTCCTGCTCTACGCGAGATAGGCATCGACTACCTCCAGGGCTGGGGTATCGGCATGCCAAGAGAGCTCCACGAGATCACCGACGAGCTCGCTAACCTCGAAACATAAAGACCCGTTAACTGATCTACATTGATGTGGATCAAGAGGCACCTTCATAAGTCCTGTTAGCCTCACTGCGTCAATAATAAGCTGGCGCGGTGGGCCTTGGCGATGAATCAGATAATTGGACGCACGAGTGAGCAAACTCGTCGCCTTCCCAGTGAATGGGAAGCGGGCATCGCCATGGCTAAACGCTACGCAAGCAATGGCCCACGTTATACCTCCTACCCCACGGCCCCCCAATTCAATGAAGACTTTGATCTAACTCGGTACCGGAATTGGCAGAACCAGAAACAGAACCACAGCGACCCCCTTTCACTGTATTTGCATCTGCCTTTTTGCCATGACATTTGCTACTACTGTGGCTGCAACAAAGTCGTCACGCGCAAGGAAGGAGTAGCCGCCCGCTACATCAGCGAACTGACTCAAGAACTCGATATGCAGAGTCAGCTCGTAGGCAAAGATCGCCCAATAACTCAGATGCATTGGGGTGGTGGCACACCGACTTACCTCAGTGATGGCGAAGTCACCGAACTCATGCATAGTCTGGCGAGTCGTTTTCGACTGCTCGATAAGGGGTATCGTGAGTACTCCATCGAAATCGATCCTCGCACCGTTTCCTCGGCGACCATCGCGCTACTCAAGGGTGTGGGCTTCAATCGCATCAGTCTGGGAGTTCAGGATTTTGACGAGCGCGTTCAGAAAGCCGTAAATCGCATCCAGCCCTACGCTCAAGTCGCAGGTCTCGTCGAAGCCGTGCGAGCTCATGGCTTTCGCTCACTGAGCTTCGACCTGATCTATGGTCTCCCATACCAGAATCATCTCAGCATAGCTGAGACCTTACGAAAAGTGATCAATTTGCGTCCCGATCGTATCGCTTGCTACAACTATGCGCACTTGCCCGAACGGTTTCTGCCTCAGCGCGCTATTGACCGGCATACGCTGCCTGAGCCTGAAGAGAAACTGCTTCTCGCGCAAATGATCAGCGCCACACTTCAGGATGCAGGTTATCGGTACATAGGTATGGATCACTACGTGCTCCCCGACGATGATCTTGCGAAAGCTCAGGCGGAGTCGCGACTGCAACGAAATTTCCAGGGTTATTCCTTACAACTTGCTGAAGACCTCCTGGGCTTAGGCGTATCCTCCATTAGCCAAATCGGCGACTTTTATCTCCAAAACGCTAAGGACCTTCCCCAGTACTATGAAATGCTCGATGATGGGCAACTACCCATCACCAAGGGTTACATGATCAATCGTGAGGACAAGCTCCGTCGACGCGTGATCATGTCATTAATCTGCGACTTGCATCTTGATGTAGCGGAGGTAGAACGCGAGTTTGGCATCGACTTCCGAAGTCACTTCCACGATGCCCTTGAAGAATTGAGCCAAGCCTTTGATGATCGACTGATCGCGTTCAAGGCTGACGCGCTGTCCGTGACCGCGGCAGGCAGGCCTTTCCTTCGAAACCTCTGCATGCCCTTTGACGAGCATCTGGCGCACCAGAGCAGCACCGGTAAAGCGCGCTTCTCGGCCACAGTTTAACCGCGGGATCAATGTAAAGTTTATTTGACACCTATACGGTGGCTCGCTACATTTTTTGAATTAAGCCGGTACGGGAAAATACACAGCAGTGAATACGCAATTAATCGATGTAGATAGCTCCCAAGTCACCTCCTGTACTCACGACTTTCAGGTTAATTGCAGTAATTGTCGCCTGAGCTCGATTTGCCTCCCCTTCTCCCTCGAAGCAACAGAGATCGATGAACTAGATCGAATCGTTCAGCGCAGTAAGCCGCTACAAAAGGGACAACACCTCTATCGTGAAAGCGACGTGTTTGAGTCCGTGTTCGCGGTGAGGTCAGGTACAATTAAAGCCTATCGGACGACAGACGACGGGCGGGAACAGGTCACGGGGTTTTATTTCCCAGGCGAGATACTAGGCATGGATGGCATCAGCAATAATGCCCACGCCTCATCCGCCAAAGCACTGGAAACTGCCTCAGTCTGTGAAATCCCCTTCAATTCCCTGGAAAAACTCAGCGCGAGCATGCCGCAACTCCAACGGCATTTTTTCCAGATCATGAGCAGGGAAATCACAGAGGATCAACAACTCATCACCCTGCTGTCAAAGAGCTCAGCTGATGAGCGCGTTGCTGCACTACTACTCAGCGTGTCCACGCGAAACTCTCGCCGCCAACTCAGCGCCACGCAGTTTCGTCTAAGTATGTCCCGGGTCGATATTGGCAACTATCTGGGTCTTACCGTCGAAACAGTCAGCCGAGTATTCAGCCGACTGCAAAAGCTTGACGTACTAGCCGTAGAAAACAAAGAAATAGAGATTCTGGATATTGACGCGCTGCGCAAAATAGCGGACGCCCAATAACCCGGAAACCTGAGAATCGAACACTGACTCGTGAGCTGTCGCCAAGAGCAAGCAGTCAGTATTAGTTAACGTTCTTGCATCGCTTATTGATGTAAGTCAACAAACACCGCGGCAAGTTCATTAGAATGCCGCCTGTCGCGCGTATCACCGGGGGGAAAAGAGAATGATTCAGCACACCTTTGGACTGCTGTTTAAGCCAAGGCATCAATGGCAGACCATCGCCGAATTGCCCGAGAGCTCTCAAAACATTCTGGTTGTATACCCGGTTGTTTTTGCACTTTTGCCTGCCATCGCATGGTACTGGGGCACCAGCCATGTTGGATGGACCGTTGGCAGTTACAACGAGGTTATTAAGTTAACCGACGCAAGTGCGATGCAGGTCAACATACTCTTCTACTGCGTCATGGTCGCCAGCGTTGCTGCCATCGGCTACGCCATTCACTGGATGTCCAGTACCTATGGTGCAGCTCAGTCCACGATTGCAAAAGGCATCGTCATCGCAGGGCTCACAGCCACACCGCTTTTTGTTCTTGGAATGGTGGGCTTCTACCCGGTGTTGTGGGTGGACTTACTCATTGGAGTTGTCGCGATCAGCTGGGCCGTGTACCTCATGTATCTAGGCATCCCCATCGTGATGGACATCCCCCAGGAGCGAGGCTTTTTGTTCTCCAGCGCCATCCTTGCCATCGGACTCGTTTTGCTGGTTTCCATTATGGTCGTTTCTATCTTGGCCTGGGACTTCGGTGCTGCACCGGCGTTTACCGATGGTTAAAAAAAAGCACTATAAATAGGGCCTCCAAAACCGAGTCACCAGCGCCGCAAGAGACTCATTTTCACACTCAGCGAAGCAAGATAAGACGCTAACGAATTACAAGGGATTACGGGTAACAACCATGAGCGAACTCAACGCAGCACTGGAACACCCCGTCTACAACTATAAGGTTGTCAGGCAATTTGCGATCATGACGGTAGTCTGGGGCATCGTGGGCATGTTTGTAGGTGTCTACATTGCCGCAGAACTGGTTTGGCCTGCTCTCAATCTAGGCCTACCTTGGACAAGTTTTGGACGTCTACGGCCTCTGCATACCAATGCCGTTATCTTTGCTTTTGGCGGCTGTGCGCTCTTTGCCACCTCCTACTACGTAGTGCAGCGGACAACCCAGGCTCGTCTCGTTTCTGACAAATTGGCCGCTTTCACTTTTTGGGGTTGGCAGCTAGTCATCGTGTTAGCGGCAATCACCCTCCCTCTGGGCTACACCACCTCCAAAGAATACGCCGAGCTTGAATGGCCCATTGACATTCTCATCACTATTGTCTGGGTTTCCTATGCCGTTGTGTTCTTTGGAACACTGGTAAAAAGGAAGACCAGCCACATCTATGTTGCGAACTGGTTTTTCGGTGCCTTCATCGTCACTGTGGCCGTGCTCCATCTCCTTAACAGCGCCGCACTGCCTGTGGGGATGACACTGAAGTCGTACTCTGCTTACGCAGGCACTGTCGATGCCATGGTGCAGTGGTGGTATGGCCATAACGCGGTCGGATTTTTCTTAACGGCTGGTTTCCTTGGCATGATGTACTACTTCGTACCTAAGCAGGCAGAACGCCCCGTTTATTCCTATCGCCTGTCTATCGTCCACTTCTGGGCACTGGTGTCCGTCTATATTTGGGCCGGGCCGCATCACCTTCACTACACGACGCTACCCGACTGGGCACAGAGCTTGGGCATGGTCATGAGTTTGATTCTTCTGGCCCCGTCCTGGGGTGGAATGATCAACGGAATCATGACGCTGTCGGGGGCGTGGCATAAGCTGCGCAATGATCCAATCCTGCGTTTTATGGTTGTAAGCCTATCTTTCTACGGCATGTCGACCTTCGAAGGGCCGATGATGTCGATCAAGACAGTTAACTCACTGTCCCACTATACCGACTGGACCATTGGTCACGTGCATTCAGGTGCTCTGGGATGGGTCGCGATGATCTCTATCGGCTGTCTATACCACCTCATCCCCAAGCTGTACGGCAAAGAACAGATGTACAGCACAGATCTCATCAACGTGCATTTTTGGATGTCCACCATTGGCACTGTGCTTTACATAGCCGCACTCTGGGTCAACGGCATCATGCAGGGACTGATGTGGCGCGCATACAACCAAGATGGGACGCTGACTTACGCGTTTGTTGAGTCTGTCGTCGCCAGCTATCCAGGCTGGATAGTACGGACACTTGGGGGGGCGATATTCCTGGGAGGTATGTTGATCATGGCTTACAACGTGTTCATGACAATTCGCAAAGAAGCGCCTGCTGAGTCGCCAAAAGCAGCGCCCGAAGCTGCAGCGGTATAAGGAGCGAAGTTATGTCATCTCATGAAAGAATTGAAAAAAGCGTTCCCTTGCTCATCGTGTTGACCATCGTTGCGATCAGCTTCGGCACCTTGGTTGAACTAGTACCCCTGATCTTTTCCAAGAAGTACGCGGAGCCTATCGCGGGCCTGGAACCCTACTCTGCATTAGAGCTTGAAGGCCGAGACATCTACATCCGTGAAGGCTGCAACACCTGCCACTCACAAATGATCCGCCCGCTACGAGCAGAGACCGAACGCTACGGACACTATTCAGTAGCGGGTGAATCTGTGTATGACCACCCTTTCCTCTTTGGCTCCAAGCGCACAGGCCCCGACTTGGCGCGGGTGGGTAAACGCTACTCGGACGACTGGCATCGGGCCCATCTATACAACCCGCGCGACGTCGTGCCAGAGTCAAACATGCCGGCATTTCCCTGGCTTTTCAGCAACGAAGTCAATGCCGAGGGAACCGCAGCAAAGATGAGCACACTGCAAACTCTTGGCGTGCCGTACACCGAAGCTGATATCGCCGGCGCGGCGAGTGCAGTCGCTGGAAAGAAAGAAATTGACGCATTAGTGGCCTACTTGCAGCAGCTCGGCACACTGATACAGACGCGGCGCTAGGTCGATGGATATTAATGACTTAAGAGGCATCAGTACGGCCTTCCTGTTGTTTGCCTTTATTGGACTTGTGATTTGGGCCTACAGCAACAAGCCAAAGCAAGATTTTGAAGAAGCCGCCAACCTGCCCTTTGCTGATGACGACCTCACGCAAGGTGGAAAAGAAAAAGGAAACCAACAATGACTAGCTTTTGGAGTGGCTGGGTAATCGTTCTCACAACGGTCACCCTTGTTCTGGTGACCTGGTTGCTATTCGCCAACCGTAAGCGTTCAGCGGTAGACGAAAAAACCACTGGGCACGTCTACGACGGTATTGAGGAGTGGGACAACCCACTGCCAGGCTGGTGGTTTGCGATGTTCGTCATCACCATTGTCTGGGGCATTGGCTACCTCATCGCTTACCCCGGTATGGGTAATTTTCCCGGCGTCCTTGGTTGGAGCTCAGTCACTCAGCACGAACAGGAAGTTGCCGTCGCAGACGAGAAATTCAGAGCGATGCGCGACAAGTACCTTGCGATGTCGATCGAAGAAATTTATCAGGATCCAAAGGCCCGAAAGATGGGCATGCGAATCTATGGCAATAACTGTTCTCAGTGCCACGGCCTTGATGCAGCGGGCGCCCTTGGATTCCCAAATCTCACCGACGACGATTGGCTCTATGGCGGATCCCCTGAAGCAATCAAACACACTCTGGTGAACGGACGTCAGGCTGCGATGCCCCCCTGGGAAAGTATCCTTGGCGAACAAGGTATTGCTGAAGCCACAGCTTATGTACTGTCCTTGAACAGTCGAGATGCGGACGAAGACTTAGTGGCTGCCGGAGAGAAGCATTACCAAACTTACTGCATTGCGTGTCACGGCCCCGAAGCCAAGGGCAACCCAATCATGGGCGCACCTAACTTGACTAACGGCATCTGGCTATACGGAGGAAACGCAGAGCAAATAGCTCACAGCCTCCGCATTGGCCGTAACGGGCAAATGCCCGCCTTTGGCAACACGCTGAGCGAAGACAAGATTCACCTTGTTGCCGCATATGTTTATGGCCTGAGCAAATAGCTCGAATCCGGAGCCACAGCAATCTCATTAGAATAAATACCGAAGGCAACCGCCCCGTCATAAGCGAGAGCTTCGCGAGGGACTAACGCCACTGGAGTGGCCACTCAATACAAGTAGTGGTGAAAAAGTATGTCTGATCCTGATCTCATTGACGTGCAGGAGATCGCACCCGCGGAGGTCGCTGAACTTGACCTCTATCAAAAGCGCGAAAAGATCTACACGCGCAAAATCGAAGGGTTTTACCAGCGACTGCGAATGTTCACAGGCTGGCCCATGCTTCTGGGGTACTACTGCATCCCCTGGATCAGCATCAATGGCCGTCAAGCCGTGTGGTTTGACTTGCCAGAGAG